>VBKY01000085.1 GCA_005879255.1 Deltaproteobacteria bacterium | reverse complement strand
AAGTGGGAACTGCCGTGTTGATCGTCGGTTTTCCGTTGGGCTTTCATGACAGCTTGCATCATCTACCGGTGGCGCGCCAGGCGGTGATCGCTTCGGCGTTCGGTATTCGTTTTCAGGGACAAGGATATTTCCTGACGGCCGCGAGGCGCGCGCCGGTTGTCGCGCGCATGAGGAACGCTCCGGCCGCGCCGATTTCCCGTGGATGTTGCTGGGCGTGCACGCCACGCGTATGGATGTAAGCAACCGCGATATCAACGAGGATGAGCGTCTGAATCTGAATTGCGCTTGGTATGCTAACGTTCCTTCTGACGCTGACCAAAGAGTCCGTCGTTAGACCATAGGAAAACAGTACCTGTTGATTTCCCGTGACAAGAACAAGGCGCAATGAATTGCGCCGCTACGAGTACGATTCCGTTTCGACATTCTCTATAGGTTCCAGGGTCACTCTTACCTCCAGAGTTTGAACGCCGCCGCCGTTGATGACACCTCGCAGCGGCGTGATGTCGGAGAAATCGCGGCCCCAGCCGATGGTGATGTGCTCCAACGACGGAATCAGGTTGTTGGTCGGATCGAGGTCGATCCAGCTGTTGCCCGGGACGAAGAGAGATACCCATGCATGGGAGACATCAGCGCCGACGCGACGCGGCCTACCGGGCGCCGGGCGCGTGAGCAGATAACCGCTCACGTAACGGGCGGCGAGACCGTTCGAGCGCAAGCAAGAAATCATGAAATGGGCAAAATCCTGGCACACGCCGCGCTTCTGCGCGAAAAATTTCATCACCGGCGTGGTGACGGTGGTAGCGGCGGGATCGAATTTAAACTCGCCGTGAATTTTCGCCATCAGCGCCAGGGCCGCTTCTAAGATCGGTCGATTGGGTTTGAAGCAATCACCCGTGTAACCACGCAGATCTCGTTTGACCCGCGCGTGGGGCGATTCAAAGAGAAATTGCGTCGCTTCCAGAATTGCCGGATCGGGACGCCAACCGGCGCGGTAGCGAAGCGCGTCGCGAACCGTTTCCCACGCCGGCATTTCTAAGGGTTCGATCGGGGTCGCCGCCGTTGTCTCGACGTTTGTGCGAGCGACGATCTCCAGGGTGTTATGAGCTGACTCGATGGCGATTTCGATCAGCGGATTGCCGAACGCGTCGGTGATTTCGTGCCGCAGGGTCGGCGTCGGCGTGATGAGGATCTCATGCGTTTGGCTGCGCTGGCGCGCCAGCGCTCGGGGGGTGAGATGAAGCTGCTGGTGCGAGAGCAGCACCGGTTCCGAGTAGCGGTATGCGGTATTGTGCTCGACCCGATAGTGGCGCGCGCCGTTTTGACTCATGCCGCCACGCTCGTCTGCGGGCGCTCGCCGGCGTGCACGAAAAATCGCTGGGTGAGCTCGTCGGAGATGCCGTAAGCCGCGCGCGCGCAGGCCGCGAGCAACGCGGAAAGCGGTTCCGCCTCGGATTCGCGCAGGTCTTCCAGATAAGAAAGATCGAAGCCACGCAGGGCCTGGAGCAACGAGCGTGGATTGTTCAGCGGCTCGAAGCCAAGCCGCATTTTGATCAGGTCGAGTTGCCCAGTGAGCGCCGCGAGCTGGAAACAGATCGAATGCGGATTCAACTCGTCGAGCAGCAGCAGGTCGAGGACCGGCAAAAGCTCGGGCTGGCGCTGATAGCGCGCCCGATAGGTCATGCTGATGTTGCCGATTTCTAGCAAGGCGCCGAGCACCGCTTCGCCGTCTTCCTCATCCAAGCCGAGGATCTGAATCGTGACCGAGCTTAAGAATGCCATCCGTTCAATCTGTCTCCCGATCACGAGAAATTGCCAAGCATCGTCCCGCGTCATGTCGTCGAACGCGTACCCCGCGAGCGCGGTGCAGGCAGGAATCACGCTATCGAGGATCGTCAAAGCGGCTTCCAAGTTTTGCGCCACCGTCTCGTGCGCGCGGGCGAGGCGCTGGACGGTGCGCCAATGATCGACTGACATACGATCGCGCAGCTGGGTGGCGCAATAAAAAAGCCGGGCAGTGTTGGCTGGAATACCGTTCAGCACCGCCGGATCACCGGCCGCCGCGATAGCCCATTCGGGTGCGCCGAGTGGCGGTTTTTTCTTCGCCGCTTGGCCGGATGCCGGCGCCGCTGCAACCTCGCGCAAACGCGCGTTGTCGGCCAAGGCCGTGAGAATCTTGACCGTCGCCAAGTGCGACGGATCGCTTTCCGTTAGTCTTTGGGCGGTGGCGCGGAGCAAGCGGCCAACGTTCTCGACGCGCGCGCCGTAGCGACCCATCCAAAACAGATTTTCCACGGCGCGCGACGGGGAATAAAAACCACCGCGGACAATATGGCGCGCGCCGAGGCGCGGCAGTAGCAGTGAATGCCACGGCGTGTCGCCGTCGCCGAGAACCCAAACGTCTTTACTCGAACCGCCGCGCTGCATGGTGATAACTTCGGTGGCGGATTCGGGCGCGATGCGCGCGAGGCCGCCGGGCATGACTTCGTAGCCGTCACCGTCAGCGGTGGCATAGAGTCGCAAGCCGACCACGCGCGGTTCGAACTGTTGCTTCTCCGTTGACCACGTCGGCGCCTGGGAGAGCCGCACCCATTCCTGAGCGACGAAGGCGTGCGGCGTGGCGCGCATGCGTTCAGCCAGTGCTTCCTGGCCGGCGCGATCGAGAGTGTGGCCGAAAGTCGGTTCCAATTTCATCGAAGGAAAGGCCGGTTTGATGACAAGCTCGGGAAGATGACTGATCGCGTATTCCAGTGCCGGCGCTTCGCCGCACCACCAGGTCGCCACCGAGGGCAATCTTAACGGCTCGCCGAGCAATCTATCGCAAATCGCCGGCAAGAAGCCCGACAACGCTGGCGACTCGAGCACCCCGGAGCCAACGGCGTTGGCGATCACGACGGTCCCGGCGCGCGCCGCCGAAATGAGTCCCGCGACGCCGAGCGTCGAATCGGTGCGCAGCGCAGCGGGATCGCAGTATTCGTCATCCAGGCGGCGCAACAATACGTGTACGCGTTTCAATCCCTGCAGAGTTTTTAGATACACGCGATTATCACGCACCGTTAGGTCCGAGCCTTCGACAAGCGGGTAACCCAAATAGCGGGCGAGAAAAACATGCTCGAAGTAGGTTTCGTTGTATGGACCCGCGGTCAAAAGCGCAACCATCGGCGGCTCGCCGTCGGTCGGCGCCAGCGCCGCCAATTGCTGTTGTAAGGTGCGAAAAAAATTCGCTAGCCGCTGCACGCCGAGGGAGCGGAAAATGTTTTCGTACAAAGGTGTGACGATGAGCCGGTTTTGCAGCGCGTAGCCGGCTCCGGACGGACCTTGAGTGCGATCGTTGATGACCCACCATCGGCCGTCGGGAGAGCGGGCGAGATCGCAGGCGTAAAGATGTAGAAAGGTTCCGCCGCGCGGCTCAATGCCGCGGCACGGCCAAAGATAATTATTATGGCCATGAATGATCGCCGGCGGGATCAACCCTTCGCCCAGCAAGCGATTTTCGCCGTATAAATCAGCCATTACCCGATTCAGCACGCGCGCGCGCTGCTCGATCGCGTTCGCGAGGAAATGCCATTCTTCTTTGCCGATCACGAACGGTAAGACATCGACTTCCCAAGGTCGATCGGCGCCTTTGGGATCGCCGTAGATATTGTAGGTGACACCGTGCTGCTCGATGGCGCGACGGATGGTTTGCGCGCGGCGGGTAAGGGCGGCGCGGCTGGCCCGGTGCGCTGCCAGCGCCAGACGCTCCCAGTGGCCGCGCGGACGCCCTTCGGCATCGAAGGCTTCGTCGTAGCGGTCGGGATTGGGAACGTAATTCATAAATGCTGGTGTACGCGCCATCGGGAGGGAATTTTATCACATGTCTAGTGAATCGTTCGACGTAGGGTGCGGTGCGGAGCAGCTAAACAATCGACGATCGGTGTATTAGTTGAAATTTTCACAGGATGCTCATGGAAGAGGCGGCTATTAGATTTTACGCAAATCGAGGGTGAACGGAAACTCCGGATCGACGTGCGGGGCGCCGACGGCTAAAATTCCGGGAGAGTGGCCGATGCGGAAAAAGCGCTCGAGTCGGCGGCTCTCGGCTTCGAAAGCGTTGACCGGGAAGACCTCATAGTGACGCCCGCCGGGGTGCATGACATGGTATTGGCAACCGCCGAGGCTGCGTTTCATCCAGCGGTCGACAATATCGAAGATGAGCGGCGTATGCGCACCGATGGTTGGGTGCAATGCCGAGGGCGGTTGCCACGCTCGATAGCGCACGCCTGCGACGAATTCGCCGACCGCCCCCGTCGATTGCAGCGGTAGCGGCACCTCGTTGCACGTGATCGCGTATCGATCCGGCGGCAGTCCGGTTACTTTGACTTGGATTCTTTCCAGTGACGAGTCGACGTAGCGCGCGGTGCCGCCAGGGGCGCCCTCCTCGCCCAAGACATGCCAGGGTTCGAGAGCAGCACGCAACTCCAAGTCGATACCGCGCACGGCGTAGTCGCCGTATTTAGGGAAGCGGAATTCTAAGTGCGGCTCGAACCAACTGCTATCGAAAGGGTAGCCTGTCTGATTGAGTTCAGTCACGACATCTTCGAAGTCCTGCCAGACGAAGTGGGGCAGGAGAAAGCGATCATGCAGCTCCGTGCCCCAGCGCACCAATCGTTGCGGCTGATAGGGTATTTTCCAAAAACGCGAGATCAGCGCGCGCAAAAGCAATTGTTGGGTGAGGCTCATGCGCGCGTGCGGCGGCATCTCAAAGGCGCGCATTTCTAGTAACCCCAGACGCCCGGTGGCGCTGTCCGGCGAGTAAAGTTTGTCGATGCAAAATTCGGCGCGGTGGGTGTTGCCGGTGACGTCGATCAGCAAATTGCGCAGCAACCGGTCGATCAGCCAGGGTGGGCAGCCGTCCTTATCTGAATCGGCGCGCCGCTCCAATTCGCCAAAGGCCACTTCAATTTCACGCACCGAATCGTTGCGCGCTTCGTCGATGCGCGGCGCTTGCGAGGTCGGACCGATGAAGAGCCCGTTGAAAAGATAAGATAGCGAAGGATGGTTGTGCCAGTAGCTCAAGAGACTGCGCAGGAGATCCGGCCGTCTGAGCCAAGGCGAGTCCGCGGGAGTTGCACCGCCTAGGGCGAAGTGGTTGCCGCCGCCGGTGCCGGTATGGCGCCCGTCGAGCATGAATTTTTCCGTTGCGAGACGGGACTCGCGCGCGGCGGCGTAAAGAAAACTCGTTCGTTCAGTCAACTCGTCCCAGCTCGAAGACGGATGAATATTGACCTCGATGACCCCCGGGTCGGGAGTGATGCGAAAAAGCTTGAGGCGCGGATCGCGCGGCGGTTCGTAGCCTTCGAACAAGATCGGCTGGTTCATTGCTTCGGAGGTGGCTTCGACGGCAGCGACGAGCTCGAGATAATCTTCCAGGGAGTCGACCGGCGGCATGAAGACATAGAGAACGCCGCTTCTCGGCTCAACGCACATCGTCGCACGGGTGATCCACCCCGCGCTTTCATGGCGGCTCGGCATCCGATCGGTTTTGTCGCCCATCTCTACGCTGCCTGGGCGCCGTGATGTCGCGCTGCTTACGGCTCGCGTCGGGCTGATCTGAAAGTGAATTTGCGCATGGCTCGCCAGGGGCGGAAATTGCTGCGTGAGATCAGGCGGAAAGGTGGAAGCGATATCGCTTGGGCTGGCCCAAGGCTGCGAATCGAGCGGCAGCCGCAGGCCCATGGGCGAATCTCCGGGAACAAGATAACAACGATCGGAGCGTAAAAACCAGCGTCCGCTGCGCCAATGTCGCGTCCGCAAATCGCGCGCCACCGGCAGCGCATAGCCAACGATCTGCTTTAGGCCTTGGGTAAAAGTGCGCATGAGACGCTCGCGTTCGAGCGGATCTTCGAGTCGCGAATCAAATGGATCAACGTTGACGGGCAAGCGCCGCTCGCGCCACATGAAGTAATAGAGGTCTTCGTACACGGCAAAGCGACGCCGCGCAAAAACTTGGCTGCCGCGGCATCCGTCGCTGTGCCGGGTCGGGTTTCGTCGGCGATCAATTCGGCATCGCGCCAGATCGGCTCGCCGTCGGCTCGCCAGAAACAGTTAAGCGACCAACGCGGCAGCTGTTCGCCGGGGTACCATTTGCCTTGGCCGAAGTGAACGAGACCTTGAGCGCCGTACCGTTTGCGCAGGCGGTGATAGAGGTCCGCTGCCAATCTGCGCTTGTTCGGACCGATGGCCGCCATGTTCCACTCTTCGCCTTCCGGGTCATCCATCGATACGAAAGTCGGTTCGCCGCCCATCGTAAGCCTGACATCGCTATTCTTCAGTTCGGCGTCGATGGCGTGACCAAGTTGGTCGATCGCTTGCCATTGTTCCTCACTGTAGGGTTTGGTGACGCGGGGCGCTTCCCAGATGCGCGTGATCGACATCTCATGGGCAAAGTCGACCTTACACTCGTCGACGCTCCCCGTTACCGGCGACGCTGATCCTGGCACCGGCGTGCAGGCAAGCGGCAAGTGGCCCTCCCCCGCGAATAGCCCCGAGGTCGGGTCCAGGCCGATCCAACCTGCGCCCGGTAAATACACCTCGGCCCAGGCATGTAAATCGGTGAAATCCTTTTCCGGTCCGGAAGGACCGTCGAGCGACTTCACATCGGCAGTGAGCTGGATCAAGTAGCCAGAGACAAATCGCGCCGCCAGTCCCAGATGGCGCAAGAGCTGGACGAGCAGCCAGCCGGAATCGCGGCACGAACCCGAACGCTTGGCGAGCGTCTCCTCCGGCGTCTGCACGCCGGGCTCGAGACGGATCAGGTATTTGATGTCCTGCGACAACTGCCGGTTGAGGTCCACAAGAAAATTATTGCTCCGCTTCTTCTCACGCGGAATCCCGTGAAGATAACACTCGAAGAGCGGTGTGAGCGGCTCCCGCTTGAAATACGGCGCCAGCTCATCACGTTGCCAGGACTCGTACTCAAATGGGTAATGCTCGGCGTGGGGCTCGAGAAAGAAATCGAACGGATTGATGACCGCCATTTCGGAAACGAGGTCGACCTCGATGCGAAATTCATTGGTGGTTTCGAGGAAAACCAGGCGCGCCAGATAGTTTGCCTGCGGATCTTGCTGCCAATTAATGAAATGCTTCTCCGGCGTAACGCGGAGCGAATAGCTTAAAACTCGCGTGCGGCAGTGCGGCGCCGGACGCAAGCGAAGAATCTGTGGGCCAAGATTTACTTGTCGGTCGTAGCGGTAGTGGGTGACATGGTGAAGGGCAACGTGGATGGACATGATTTCCAGGACGCTAGTAGCGAAATTCAAATTTAGAGTATGAGTCCGGCCGGGTCAAGCGAAGGAGGACGCGCCGCTCCAACGGTGAAAATTATCAAGTTGATTTTTACTTGGCATAGGTATTGCCATTATAATGGAGAACGGAGCAGGCGAGCCGGCCTCCGTTGTCAGCCGGTATGACGGATCGCGAATACAGGAGATCAAATTATGGCGGGAGCTGAATCGATTCATTCACAGAATAAAGTACGGTTGGGAATTGTCGTTGGCGGCGGTCCGGCCCCCGGCATCAATGGCACCATCGGCGCAGTAACGCTCGAGGCGGGCAATCGCGGTCACGAGGTAGTCGGCATCTATGACGGCTTTGCTCACCTGATGGAAGGGAAGACTGACCGCGTTAAGACACTCGATCACGACGACGTCTCGCGCATCCATTTCCAAGGCGGCTCGATTCTCGCCACGTCGCGGGCCAACCCGACAAAAAACGCCGCCGACTTGCAACGCGTCGTCGGCGCGCTGGAAACTCTCGGGATCCGTTATCTAGTCACGATCGGCGGCGATGACACGATGTACGCCGCGAGCCAAGTCACCAAAGCCTCCGCGGGTAAAATTCGCGTCTGTCATGTTCCCAAAACCATCGATAACGACCTTCCGCTACCGGGGGAAACGCCGACCTTTGGCTTTGAAACGGCGCGCCAGTACGGTTTCGAGATCGTTCATAACTTAATGGAAGATTCGCGCACCACTGGGCGTTGGTATTTCGTCGTGGTAATGGGGCGGACCGCAGGCCATCTCGCGGTCGGGATCGGTAAAGCGGCGGGAGCAACGCTATCGATTATACCAGAGGAATTTCCCGGTTCGGTACATCTTGAGACCGTTGGGGATATCTTGGAAGGAGCAATTCTCAAACGCCAGGTGCTTTGGGAGCGGCAGGATGGGGTTGCCCTGATCGCCGAGGGACTCCTCGAACGCATGCCGGTAAAGGAGCTTACGGCAATCGAGGGCGTCCAGATACAGCACGATAGCTACGGTCATCTGCGCTTGGCGGAGCTCGATCTCGCCTATATTTTAAAAAATTTGGTCGAGCGCCGCTTCGCCGCGCGCGGTCGCAATCTCACCATAGTGCACAAAAACATTGGTTACGAGCTTCGCTGCGCGCCTCCGGTTGCGTTCGACTGCGATTACGTCAAAACCCTCGGCTACGGCGCGGTAGAATTTCTCTTAAACCCCAACGAGATCACGGCAAAGATCGCCGGCGCGCTGGTCTGCATCGTGAACGGAGAACTGAAGTATCTCAAGTTCGAGGACCTGCTAGACCCGGCAACCAAAAAGACCTCGGTGCGTGTCGTGGATATCCTCAAACCTTCTTATAAGGTTGCGCGGGAATATATGATTCGACTGGAACGCGAAGACTTTGCCAATCCTCAACAGTTGGAAAAGCTAGCGAGAGCCGCTTCAGGTAAAGAAGAAAGCCCGTCCATAGAAGCGTTCAAGAAAAAATTCGAGAATGTTGTCACCCAACTTCGCGGCGGGATGTAGAGGTGTAGTCTCCGTGTCGGCAAGGACGACGAACTGACCAAAGCGCAAGCAGGAAGTTGCTATAAGATTAGTCGTTCGCTGTCGGAGTGGGCAATTAACTCTGGTAAATTTCACGCAAACTCTGATGGCATATTCATTGCGGTGGACACGGACCGGTCAATCTGTGCTAATTTTCACTAATAGAGGGTTAGACCAAGCTAAAGGCGGCACATGATCTTTGCGTCTTACCAGATCGCGAGTTTTCACGACGAGATGTTTCTCGCCGACGGCGCTCCGCGCAGCGGCGCACGTTTGCTAAAAGAACGCATCGAATCGCTGCCGGACGGCGAGCTGCTGGCGCGGCAAGCGGCTGCCGAACGGTTGCTGTTGCAGAGCGGGATCACTTTCAATGTCTACAACGACAGCGCTGCCACGGAAAAGATTTTTCCCTTCGATATCATACCGCGGATCATCGAAGCCGCGGAGTGGGACTGGATCGAAAAAGGCTTAAAGCAGCGGGTCTATGCGCTCAATTTGTTCATCGACGATATCTATCACGAGCAGAAAATCATCAAAGACCATGTCGTGCCGGAATACCTGATCCAATCGGCGCGGTCGTTCAGAAGGGAATGCATCGGGCTCAATCCGCCGCAAAGGGTTTGGTGCCATATTACCGGGACTGATCTGGTACGGGATTGCGACGGGCAGATGTATGTTCTTGAGGACAATTTGCGCTGTCCCTCCGGCGTTTCCTATGTGCTCGAAAACCGCCGGATTATGAAACGGACTTTCCCGCAGGTTTTCGAGGCTTCGCGGGTCCGTCCGGTCGATGAATACCCGAGCCGCTTGCTATCAACGTTGCAGTCGCTTTTCCCCTCGGCCATGGAGTCACCCAAGGTCGCGGTACTTACTCCCGGGATATTTAACTCGGCCTATTTCGAACACGCCTTTTTGGCCCAGCAAATGGGCGTACCGTTGGTCGAAGGGCGCGATCTGGTGGCCCTCAACGGCCGGATCATGATGCGGACGACCAAAGGATTTGAGCCGGTGGATGTGCTGTATCGGCGCATCGATGATGATTTTCTCGATCCTCAGGTCTTTCGACCTGACTCATTGCTCGGTGTTCCAGGGCTGATCGAGACTTACAAGAAGGGGCGCGTGGCCCTGGCTAATGCGCCGGGGACCGGTATCGCCGACGATAAGTCGGTGTATGCCTACGTGCCAAAAATTATCGAGTACTACTTGGGCGAAAAAATCATGATCCCCAACGTGCCGACGCACATCTGCGCCGAGCCCAATGAACTTACATACGTTCTGGCAAATCTAGACAAATTGGTGGTCAAGGCGGTGAACGAATCGGGCGGCTACGGCATGCTCGTCGGACCGCACTCGATCGCAGCCGAACGGGATGAATTCGCGCGGTTGATTCAGGACAATCCGCGCAATTACATAGCGCAGCCGACGCTGGGGCTGTCGCGGGTGCCGGTCATCGCCAACGGCCGAGTCACGGGACGCCACGTTGATTTGCGACCTTACATTCTATACGGCAGCGACATTTATGTGCTTCCCGGTGGATTGACGCGCGTGGCACTCAAAGAAGGTTCACTGGTAGTCAACTCTTCTCAGGGCGGAGGCAGTAAAGACACCTGGGTTCTGCTGCCTTGAGTCTTCAAGGTCTGAATTCCGCAAAGCGAGCGGGATGCGTCGCGTGGATGTATGCTAAGTCGGGTTGCCAATTCGATCTACTGGCTCAGTCGTTATATGGAACGCGCCGAAAACGTCGCGCGTTTCATCGACGTCAACCTGCAGATGATGCTCGACCTTCCCACTGGCTCAAGAGAGCAGTGGCATCCGCTGATCAGTATTTCCGGTGATGATGCCGCTTTCGCGTCGCACTACCCGATGCCGAGCCGTGAGAACGTGATCAAGTTTCTCGCTCTCGACAGCGAAAACCCTAACTCTATCATTTCCTGTTTGCGCGCGGCGCGCGAGAATGCGCGCACAATTCGCGAGGCGATTTCCTCGGAAATGTGGGAGCAGGTCAACACCAGTTATTTGACGGTTATTGCCGCCGCTTCAGACCCGCTGCTGATTCACTCGCCTTACAGTTTTTTTAACGAAGTTAAGAAGGCCAGCCAGCTGTTCGACGGCATCACTGACGCGACCATGTTGCATGAGGAAAGCTGGCATTTCTATCGCATGGGACGCCTGTTGGAGCGCGCCGATAAGACTTCCCGGCTATTGGACGTTAAGTACTATATTCTGTTGCCCGTGCTGGCTGATGTCGGAACCCCGTTGGATGATATTCAATGGGCTGCGGTGTTGCGCTCCGCGAGCGCCTTGGAAATGTACCGCAAGCGACACGGTCATATCGCTCCCGAACTAATCATTGAATTTCTCGTGCTCGATCACGAGTTCCCGCGCTCCATCCACTATTGTCTAACGACGGCCAATGATGCGCTTCACGCAATTTCCGGCACGCCGGTCGGAATGTATCGCAATCCCGCCGAGCAGCGCCTCGGTCAGCTGCGCGCCGAACTAGCGTACGCGGACACACGTCAGATCATCGCGCGCGGCTTGCATGAGTTCCTCGATGCCTTCCAGACGAAGCTGAATCAAGTCGATCAATGCATCTTCGACACCTTCTTTGCTCTCCGCCCGATCGATGTGGGTAGCGGTCATAGAGTTAACCAATAAAAAGCCAAGTGCGACGGATTTAGCGAGCGACGCCGTTCGCTAAAGCGGCAATGATCGCGGGGATATTCCCGCGCCAGCAAGGCCTGGCTGTTGCGACTCGACCTTCGCGACCCGTGAACAGCGAACGCCCATTGAGCCCCGTTGGCACCAGCCACCTGGTCGGTAAGCGCCGGCCAATTTGCGGTCGAAGAGCATGGCCAATGCTTTTTTGTTCCAATCGCCTGCTAAATATTTAGGCGCCGTGCATAAAACCTAAGCAGCTTTCGCGCGCCACGCATCGCAGTCGGGTCTCTCCATTAGACCGATAGGGTCATAAAAAACCTATAAAATTCTATTCCTTGTCCGTTAAAAGAAAATGAAAAACGTTTCTTCTATGGCCTTCGGCATGCGCGTTGCTAAAGCGACGGCAGAATTTTTCGGCGACGACGGAACGGTAAATTTAAAAGGAGCTTTTATGAAAATGGTCGAGGCGATCGTCAAGCCCTTTAAGTTGGACGAAGTGAAGGAAGCGCTCACCAAAGCCGGCGTGCAAGGCATGACCGTGGAATAAGTCAAAGGTTTTGGACGACAGAAAGGACACACCGAGCTTTATCGAGGCGCGGAATACTCGGTCGATTTTTTGCCGAAGGTAAAGATTCAAGTTCTTGTTCCGGATGACAAAGCGGCGAAAGTTGTCGAGGTTATCACGGAGAGCGCGAAGACCGGCAAGATCGGCGACGGCAAGATTTTCGTCAGCAACGTTGAGGAAGTGATTCGCATCCGCACAGGCGAAAAAGGACCTGACGCAATTTAAGAAGTTCACAGCAGAGAAACAGGAGGAAAAATGAAAAGAGTAAGATGTGGTTATTTTTTTGCCTCGTTAGCCATTGCGCTATGGATGGTTTTGTTCACAGGATTGTCTTTCGCTGCCGAGGAAGCAAAGGCGCCGGAGCCGGCGAAAGTTGAGGCACCAGCGGCGGCGCCGGCAGCGCCGGCGGCGGCCGAGCCCGCGCCGAAGTTGCCGAGTTACTTCACGGCGACCAGCGATGATCCGAAGAAGCCATCGGCCTGGCCCGATCCGACGGGCGCAGCTTCCGGCGTATGGGCAACGCCAGCAGGGGACGCCAAAGGTGACGTTCCCGACCAACTGAAGCCTGCCGACCTTTACGATCGCATTGCTCACAACCTTTATTCGATCAATTACGTTTGGGCTTTAATCGCCGGGTTCTTGGTCATGTTCATGCAGGCCGGTTTCATGCTCGTAGAAACAGGGCTCTGCCGGGCAAAAAATGCTGCGCACACTGCGGCGATGAACTTGATGATCTATCCGCTCGGCTGCCTTGCGTTTTGGGTGTACGGCTTCGCGATTGGTTGGGGGAACTGGTGGAATGGGCCCGTACCCCCGGGATGGTACCCATCTCTCGGTCCCGGCCTGTCGGTGCTCAATGATGGTTGGGGTCTGGGTGCAGCTGTCGATGCGGCAGGAAAGGCGACGGGCGCATTCACTTATGGCCTTATAGGTTTGAAGGGTTGGTTTTTAACCGGTGCCGTCGGCGATACGGCCGTCCTGGTGTTGTTTTTCTTTATGATGGTTTTTATGGACACCACCGCGACGATCCCGACGGGCGCCATGGCTGAACGCTGGGCATGGAAAAACTACTGCTTGTTCGGTCTCTGGATTGCCTTGCCTTATTGTCTCTATGGCAACTGGGTCTGGGGAGGCGGTTTGTTGTACATGCTATGGGAGGTGTAATCGCCCTTGCGGGTGCGACGGTACTTGGACCACGCATTGGTAAATACGATTCGCAAGGAAGGCCAAAGGCGATGCCCGGTCATGACGTGCCGATGGTAGCGCTGGGAACTTTCATTCTGGCCTTCGGCTGGTTCGGGTTTAATCCAGGTTCAACGCTTGCAGGAACCGACCTTCGAATTAGCTATATCGTTGTCAACACAATGCTCGCCGGTATCGTCGGCGCGCTTGCGGCGATGGTTACCCTGATGCTGAAAGGGCTCAAGCCCGATCCAACGATGTGCTGCAATGGCATGCTCGCCGGGCTTGTCGCGATCACCGCGCCGTGTGCATTCATCGACCCTTGGGCAGCCGCGGTCATTGGGTTAGTAGCCGGCTGGCTGGTGGTCGTGAGCGTTTTTTTCTGGGAACGAGTGGGCGTCGATGATCCGGTGGGCGCTATCTCCGTCCACGGAGTGAACGGCTTGTGGGGAGTGATCTCTGTGGGTATCTTCGCGACGGGGCAGTACGGCGCGACGGAATGGTGAAGCTTTACGGCTCTGACGGCGTGCGCGGATTGCTCTACGGTGATTTCTCACAGTTCTTCATGCAAGTGATTGATGCTAGCGTCGTAGCGGTCTTCGGGTTTTGCATGGCCTACGTTTGGTTCAAGGTCAGCGATCTCATCACACCGATTCGTGTCAGCAAAGAGACTGAGATTGAAGGCCTCGATGGTCCGGAAATGGGCACGCTCGGTTATCCGGACTTCCAGCTTCACCCGTCGGGAGTGGGACTTAGCACGGTCGGCGTGGCCGCAGCCTCTACAGCGGCTGAGTTGCATGGGAGAAAAGTTGTTGCGGAACAGAACTGAGGAAATAGGTGACCTAATGACAACCAAGGACACATTAGAGTTGTAAAGAGAAATAAAGCGTAGACACAGTTTGAAATTTACCTACTGCCGGGGTCGTGACAGCACTGCTCGATCCCGGCAGGAAAACTGACGGCGAAATCTTCCCCGCGATTTTCACACTCAGCTCCTGCCAACTTCCCAAGTCTCTCTCTTTCATTTATTCCTCATTGATTGTCTGAGACGTAGTTGTTTGACACCATTTATCGGGCGCGTTAGCTGTTAGCAGGGACAGCGAATCGAGTTGGCCATGGTGCAAGGGATAACAGCAGAAAGCGTTTCCGTATCCAAGAAGCCCGGCCGCAAAGCCGTGCTGTTTAATGAATACATCATCGCGATCATTCTGACGGCGCTGGTTACTGCCGCAGCAGCGGTGCTTGAACCTGTGACCGGCTACTTTGCCATCGCTCTGCTCTACCTCTTACTGGTCGTCGCCGTAGGAATGAAATTGCACCGTGGCCCGGCACTCTTGGTCGCTGCGAGCAGTGCTTTGGTCTGGAATTTTTTCTTTATCCCAACCCGCTTCAGCCTTCATATCGCAAAAATCGAAGACCTGATGATATTCGCTATGTTTTTCATCGTCGCGATTGCGATGGGGCACTTGACGAGCCAGCTACGCCTAAACGAGATGGCCGAACGGAACAGACAACAGCGCACCGCCGCGCTTTATGAGCTCGTACATGAAGCCGGCTTGGCGCACGATCTCGACGGCGGCTTGCGCGCCGCGATCAGCCTTACTGACACACTCTTTGGCGTGCGCGCGTCTCTCGTGCTTCGTCTGCCGGATCATTCTCTCGCGGCGGAGACGCACCCGGCAAGTTCTTGTTCGCTCGACGAAAAGGAATATAAGGTGGCTGCTTGGGCATTTAGCCATCGCATGCCCGCGGGCAGATTCACCGACACATTTTCAGATTCGCGAGCGCTGCATCTGCCCCTTGAGGGCGGCACCGCGGTGATGGGGGTTCTGTCCATTCGTCCTGCCCCGCAAACCACGATCGGACTCGCGGAAAAAGAGTTGCTGCAGACCTTCGCCGTGCTCATCGGTACCATCCTAGAGAAAGACGATCTACTTCAAGGCGCCAAGCGAGCGGAAATTATCGAGGCGACTGAACGGCTGGAGCGCGCATTGCTCCAAAGCGTCTCGCACGAGCTTAAAACACCGCTATCGGTTGTCGGCACAGGAATATCCGCTCTCGCTAAGATGGTCGTTCCTAATGAGAAAAGTCAGGCGACGTTGCACGAAATCCAGCAGGCGCTGCGGCGTTTGCATCGGGTAATCAACAATTTGCTAAATATGACGCGCATCGAATCGGGAGCGGTTCATCCCCAGCTGGATTGGTGCGACGTCGGCGAAATCATCGAAGCCGCTAAGGATCTCGCCGCCGATGTCGTCGCCTCGCACAGAGTTGAAGTTGACCTCGACCGAAGCTTGCCAATGGTGCGCATCGATCAACCTTTGCTTGAACAGTGTCTTTCCAATTTGCTGCTTAACGCGGGATCGAACAGTGCCGCTGGAAGCGAAATAAAATTAAACGCGCGTGTCGCTGACGAGCGGCTAGTTATTTCGGTACGCGATGAAGGAAAAGGCGTTGCAGAATGGGAGTTACCGCATATCTTTGAAACCTTCTACCGCGGGGCCGAGGCGCGTCCCGGAGGCACCGGTCTTGGCCTGGCGATCGTCGACGGTTTCACGCGTGCGCTCGGCGGCAGCGTGGCCGCTGCAAATAAACGACCGCATGGAGCGGAATTTGTGATAACTATTCCTGTCGAAACGTTGCGACCGGATGTCATGGAGAAACTTGCGTGAGCGATAACTCTACGGCGCTGGTCATAGACGACGAGCCGCAGATCCGCAAATTGCTCCGTGTGCTTTTAGAGCAAGAACATTACCGCACGCTAGAGTCCGAGAGCGGCCGGCACGGCCTCTCCGAAGCAGCTCTGCGCCGCCCGGATGTGGTTCTGTTAGATCTGGGTCTGCCGGACATGGACGGACTGGCGGTTCTTGAACGTCTGCGCCAGTGGAGTCAGGTGCCGGTCCTCGTTCTTTCCGTTCGCGACGGGCCAGAAGACAAGGTCGCAGCCTTGGATGCGGGCGCCGATGATTATGTCACCAAGCCTTTCGAAGCCACCGAACTACTAGCGCGCCTACGGGCGATCCAGCGGCGCGTTTCCGGCGGTGGCGAGGCCGCCTGCTTTGAAGCCGGCCACCTCGTCATCGACTTTAACAGTCATTGCGTCACCGTCGCCGGACGCGAAGTCAAGCTCACCGCCACTGAGTATGCGCTCCTCAAGCTGTTGGCGGTCAACGCTGGAAAAGTGGTGACGCAGAAGCAACTGTTGCGCGAGGTTTGGGGTCCCAATGCCGAAGAACAGTCTCAATATCTGCGTGTCTACATGATGCATTTGCGCAAGAAAATCGAGATCCCAACTTCGCCTGATAGATTGCTGAGAACTGAAAGTGGCATCGGCTATCGTCTGGTGATCCCGCCTACTAAGCCGTAGTCCCGCATACGTAGAGCCTTGGGACGGATCGCATCTCATCGAATGCGTTGCGTTCATGGTTAATGCCGATCCGTTTGATCTCGTCTCTCGGTTTTTTCAGACAAATTTTCTGCTCACGATTTATGCAGCGTGCATAAAGCTTAAGCATCATGTGCGGAAAGGCTTGATTTGTCCCATGGAGAAACGATCAGCGCATTAATATATAAAAAAATCATAAAACTTAGTTCATAGAAATAAAAACAAAATAAAATTCATTTCCCAGTCATAATAGATTTTGAACCACGGCATACTCGTTGCGTTCAGGCGCGCGCTTTCTTTCCCGGATTTTTGCTCACACGAGGCTCAATCATTGAGCATTCGTGGTCGTCCGCCACCCTATGTGAATGTCTCCGGTGATCGCTGAAAATCTCTAATCATTTCCAGCTTCATCAATTCCTACCACGCAATTCCTTATCGTGGCATTACGCTTGCTCACGACGGCAAGTGGCCTAGCGGAGCAGTGCGTTGTCATGGCGGAAAGTCTTAACCAAAGGAGCTTTTATGAAAATGGTTGAAGCGATCGTGAAGCCGTTCAAATTGGACGAGGTGAAGGAAGCGCTTACCAAGGCCGGGGTGCAAGGAATGACCGTGGAAGAAGTTAAAGGTTTCGGACGACAGAAAGGACACACGGAGCTTTATCGCGGCGCTGAGTACTCGGTGGATTTCTTGCCCAAAGTAAAGATTCAAATCCTGGTTCCCGACGACAAGGCAGCGAAGGTGGTCGAAGTGATCACCGAGAGCGCGAAGACGGGAAAGATCGGTGACGGCAAGATCTTTGTCACGTCAGTGGAGGAAGTGATCCGCATTCGCACGGGGGAAAAAGGGGAAGATGCAATCTAAGAGCTCGCAATTGATAGAAGGGGGAGGAATAATGAAACGAGGATTTTATAGGTACGTGTTCGCGTTCGTAGCGATGCTGCTATGGACGAGTTTGTCTGTTGGATCTTCTTTCGCTGCGGAGGAAACCAAAGAGGGCGCGCCCGCAGCCGAGCCGCCGAAGGCCGAGGCGCCAGCGGCACCTGGTGCGCCGGCAGCGGGGGCACCTGCCGCTGCGACGCCAGCGCCAAAATTGCCGCCGTACTTCACGGCGACGAGCCCGGACCCCAAAACGCCGCTATGGCCCGATCCGACCGGCACGAACTCCGGTGTCTGGGCGACGCCGGCCGGCGATGGCAAGGGAGACATCCCCGAGAAGCTTTCTGCTCAAGATGTCTACGACCGGATGGCGCACAACTTGTTTTCGGTCAATTTCGTTTGGGCACTGGTCGCCGGCTTCCTAGTTATGTTTATGCAGGCGGGATTCATGCTGGTCGAAACCGGCCTTTGCCGTGCGAAGAACAGCTCCCATACTGCGGCGATGAACTTAATGATTTACCCGCTCGGTGGGCTGGGATTCTGGATCTACGGCTTTGCCATAGGCTGGGGCAATTGGTGGAATGGACCCGTACCTCCGGGCTGGTACGCATCTCTTGGTCCCGGTCTTTCGATGTTGAACGGAGGTTGGGGGTTGGGTGCGGCGGTTGACGCGGCTGGAAAGGCAACAGGTGCATTCACTTATGGCATCATCGGAACGACGGGTTGGTTTCTTACTGGCGCCGCCAATGACGTAGCCGTGCTGGTGCTCTTTTTCTTCATGATGGTCTTCATGGACACCACCGCGACGATCCCAACGGGTGCCATGGCCGAGCGCTGGTCGTGGAAGAACTTCGTTCTGTACGGCTTTTGGGTGGCGCTCCCTTATTGCTTGTACGCGAACTGGGTCTGGGGTGGTGGCTGGCTAGCTCAGGGCGGCATCAACTGGGGCCTTGGGCACGGCGCTGTAGACTTCGCCGGTTCCGGCGTGGTGCACTCGATGGGCGGCATTATCGCGCTTGCGGGAGCGATGGTCATCGGCCCGCGTATCGGAAAATACGACTCCCAGGGTAGACCGCAGGCCATAACGGCCCATAACGTACCAATCGTCGCGTTGGGAACCTTCATATTGGCCTTCGGGTGGTTCGGCTTCAACCCAGGTTCGACCCTCGCCGGTACCGACCTGCGCATCAGCTTCATCGTCGTGAACACGATGCTCGCAAGCTTCACCGGAGCGACGTTCGCCATGTTCACGCTCATGGCCAAGGGTCTTAAGCCCGATACCACGATGATGTGTAACGGTATGCTCGCCGGCCTCGTCGCGATTACGGCGCCCTGTGCCTTCGTCAATCCTGTCGGGGCGATAATCATCGGCGCGGTTGCGGGTATTCTTGTGGTGCTCAGTGTTTTCTTCTTCGAGGCTCGTGGGGTTGATGATCCGGTCGGTGCCATCTCAGTGCACGGCACAAACGGTCTCTGGGGCGTGCTGTCGGTTGGTATCTTCGCGACTGGCGAATACGGAGCAGGATGGAATGGTGTCGTGCGCGACAGTATGGTCAAGGCCTACGGCTCCGACGGCGTGCGTGGGCTGCTCTACGGCGATTTCTCACAGTTCATTATGCAGTTCATCGATTGTATTGTTGTCGCGGTCTTTGGCTTCGTCATGGCCTATGTCTGGTTCAAAATCAGCGATGTCATCACACCGCTTCGCGTCAGCAAGGAAACTGAGGTCGAAGGTCTCGACGGTCCGGAGATGGGCGTGCTCGGTTATCCGGACTTCCAGTTGCATACGGGGCAAAAAATAGTGGAATAGTGAGGCGGCCGAGAGCCGCATCTAACAATGCGGCTCTCGGCCACCGATTGGTTTGTGCCAATGCGCCAATGCATAGAAATTAGGCTCAGCGCTTAATCGCTAAGCAGTTTTTCAACTCTTACTCTGCAAGTTTCATTACCGATACTAAAAATTCCTTTTTCTTTTTGCAGCTTAACCTGACACTCTGAAAATTCAGCACTATGGCATCGCGCTTGCTCGTAAATTTTTACCGCCAAGCGGTTTTCAATGATCATTTCTAACAGACCCTTAAGGAGCTTTTATGAAGATGGTTGAAGCGATCGTAAAGCCGTTCAAGTTGGATGAAGTAAAGGATGCGCTGACTAAGGCCGGCGTACAGGGCATGACGGTCGAAGAGGTTAAGGGATTTGGGCGTCAAAAGGGCCACACTGAACTTTATCGCGGCGCCGAATATTCAGTGGACTTTTTGCCGAAGGTGAAGCTGCAAATTTTAGTAACCGACGACAAAGTCGCGGCGGTTGTGGACGCGATCACCGCTGCCGCAAAGACTGGCAAGATCGGCGACGGTAAGATTTTCGTCTATACGGTCGAGGAAGTCATTCGCATCCGCACGGGGGAAAAGGGCGCGGACGCAATTTAGTTAAGCGGCAGAGTCTGAATTCTTAGTTTCTCCAAGCGTTCAACCGAGCGCCCGGATCCTTGGCAAACAATCAGCTGTGAGCAACCGATAATTTTTTTAAGGAGGCAAATACTTACATGCCAGTCAAAGACGCCTTAGAGTTGGCGAAGAAGAACAAGGTCGAGATCGTGGATTTGAAGTTTGTCGATTTTCCCGGATTATGGCAGCACTTTTCGATCCCGGCCACGGAACTCAATGCCGAGCTATTCGAAGACGGTTTAGGCTTCGACGGCTCAAGCATCAGAGGATTTCAATCGATCAACGAGTCCGACATGATTTTGCTCCCCGACGCCGACACCGCGATGATCGACCCGTTCAGCGAGCATCCGACGATCAGTTTTCTGTGTAATGTTTTAGACGCCATTACCCGCGAGCCCTACACCCGAGATCCGAGATATGTCGCCCAGAAAGCCGAGAAGTATTTAAAGTCCACCGGCCTCGCGGACACCAGTTACTGGGGACCCGAGATCGAGTTTTTTATTTTCGACAGCGTCCGATTCGACCAGAACCACCACGAAGGGTACTATCATATCGACTCCATCGAAGGGTTTTGGAACTCCGGCAACAACAGCGTCCCCAATTTAGGGAACAAGATCAGGTACAAAGAAGGCTACTTTCCGGTACCGCCGATGGACCAGTACCAGGATTTACGCTCCGAGATGGTGTTAAATTTAGAGAAATGCGGGGTCAAGATCGAAGTGCACCATCACGAAGTCGCCACCGCCGGGCAGACCGAGATCGACATGCGCTTTGACACGTTGACCCGGATGGCCGACAAGGTTTTGCTTTATAAGTACGTGGTCAAGAACACCGCCCGCAAAAGAGACAAGGTGGTCACGGTCATGCCCAAGCCGTTATTCCAAGACAACGGCTCCGGCATGCACACGCACCAGAGTTTGTGGAAAGCGGGAAAGAATATTTTCTACGACAAGAAGGGCTACGGGCTGATCAGCGACACCGCTCGGTATTACATTGGCGGTTTGATCAAACACGCCCATGCGCTGTGCGCCTTCATCGCCCCCACGACGAACTCTTACAGGAGATTAGTGCCTGGCTATGAAGCACCGATCAATCTGGTTTACTCCGCCCGAAACCGCAGCGCCTGTGTGCGAATTCCGATGTACTCCACCAGCGAGAAGGCCAAGAGGCTAGAGTTTAGAACCCCCGATCCGAGCTGCAATCCCTACTTTGCCTTTCCGGCCATGCTGATGGCGGGACTGGATGGGATCCGGAACAAGACCGAGCCGCCCAAGCCGATCGACAAGAATTTGTACGAGCTAGAGCCAGAAGAGGCGGCCAAGGTGAAATCGATGCCGGGGTCTTTAGACCAAGCCTTGGATGCCTTGGAGAAGGATCATGACTTTCTGTTAAAAGGAGATGTGTTCACCAAGGACGTGATCGAGACCTGGCTGGAGTACAAGAGAAAGGCCGAGGTGGATGCCATCCGGCTTCGACCCCATCCCTGGGAGTTCGCTCTGTACTTCGATATCTAGATTTGGTCGCAAGGCCTGAGGACTGGGTAACGAGGACTGAGCGCGGCAAGCATTATACCC
>VBKY01000084.1:5736-15019 GCA_005879255.1 Deltaproteobacteria bacterium | reverse complement strand
TAAAGTAGAGTGCGCTCCGGTGTCAGGCTGGATGGCGGAAACGCTCAAGAAAGAGGGCTGCAACGTTCTCGTGGTGCCAAAAGACCAGTATCCCAATGGACGCCCCGAGCGGATTATCGCTGCGACCGGACGGATACTCGAGGAGCGCCCGGATCTGGTCAAGAGTTTTCTCAAAGGGCTGATCCGCTCTTACTGGTTTGTCCGCGATATGCCGAAAAATTTCGAGTATCTCTATAACCTCGACAAAAGACTCCGCCTGCAGACGCCGGACCCGGAAGAGCGGATACACAACGCTTCCCGCTACACCCCACGAGGTTTGGAATCGATGCCATTTCCGCTCGATGGTCTGGCGACGGGATTCGAGGACATGCTGCGCGAGGAAAAGCTGATTGGCGGGCTGGAGTACGAAGTTCCCGCTATCGCGGACGTGTGCGCCCAGGACTTGGTGACAGAGGCCTACAATGAACTGAGAGGAAGAAAGGAATTGGCGGAGGAGTACCAGCGAGTTCAGGCGGTAGCAGAACGTTGTGGCTACTAGCGCGCAAAGATGAAAGTCGGTGGGGAAAAGCGCCTGTCGGGCGCATAAATAGCACGAAGCGCGTGTGAGAGGATGACTTCTCACCCGCCACGAACCATTTCCCGAGGAGGTGCGTACGAAAATCGATCCGTGCACGCGAGCCCTGTTGTTTCTTCTCCTGGGAAGTTTCGTGCTTACTACGAATGGTTCGGCCGCCGAGTCCAGCGCAGCTTTGTTGAAGGCGAAAAAAGACGCAGAAGCCAAGGGCTTCATTTTCGAAACCAGCCGCGATGCGATTGTCGCCAAAGCGAAGAAAGAAGGGGCCGTTAAAGTTTTGAGCGGATTAGATCCGAGCGTTTATCCGAGCATCATGGAGGGCTTCAAGAAGAAATACCCCTTCTTGAAAATCGAGATGCTCGAGATCACCGGTCCCGATTCCGCGCACCGTTTCATTATGGAGCTAAAGTCCGGGAGCAGGAATGACTTTGACGTCAGCCACGCCTCTACGGAATTCTATCCGGAGTACATTCCCTTTACGAAAAAATTCGATCTCCTGGGCATGGCCGAATTCGGAGTGTTGCGCATACCGCCTAAGATGATCGATCCCAAGCATCGCGCGCTCGCAGCGCTCGGCAGCGCGCTCTCGGTGGTTGCCTACAACAAGAACTTGATCCCGCCCGATAAGGTTCCTAACCGGTGGGAGGATTTTCTCAAGCCTGAGTTCAAAGGGAGAAAATTCTTAGTGGACATGCGCCCACACCCGTTTGCCGCCTACCCGGCCTGCCCGCAAGAGGGCCTTGGTTTGGAGTGGATGTTGAAGTACGCCAGGGGCTTGCGCGACCAAAACCCGATCTGGTCGCGCGGCCACAGCAGGGCGTTGAGCTCCATACAGGCGGGCGAATATGCCATTCACTCTGGAACGCATTATCAATCCGTCACGAGAGCGATGGCCAAGGACCCGACAGGCACGCTCCAGCTCAAGATGGTCGAGCCCGTGCCCGTGCGGCTCACAGCGTTGGAGCTCGTGCTCGCCTCGGCACAACATCCATATGCTGCGATGTTGTTTATGGAGCATGAAGCCAGTCCCGAGGGTCAAGATGTCATTGACAAGCAAGACTTCATCGGTTCCATTTTCTACCCGGGAAGCAACATGTCAAAAACGATTCAGGGGAAAAAACTCTGTATCAACGGTTTCGCCGACTTTCATAATTCCGACAAGTGGATGGCCATGGCGGTTGAAGCCTTTGGTTTTCCGAAAGAGAGTACAAAGTAGAAAGGAAATGAAACATGCGCAACGGCGTCAAAGTTTTTGATTGCGACACCCATCTCCGCCCGACAGTAGAAACCATCATTCCCTATCTCGATCCCGACCGGCGCGAGCAAGCGCCGCAATGGGGCAAGGTCCCCGTGCGCATCGGCATGGCGGGAGAACGCTACGAAGCGCCGCACCGCCATTACTTTCGCTTTCGCACCCGAAACGAAGGCTGGAACAAAGAATCGATGCGCATGCTCGGCCAAGCCGCCGCACCGGAACAGGGAGAGCGCACGTTTCAGCGCTTCATGGGGGAAAAATTTCCGCGCTACGGCGGCGGCGATTTCGATGTCGAGGCGCGCATTCGCGACATGAACGAGGAAGGAGTTGACGTCCACATGATGGTGCCCGGAGGAATCCCCAGCACTGACGACGCCGATTTGGAGATGGCGTTTATTCGGGCCCAGCATCGGTACCTGAACGATTTCACCAGCAAAGATCCCCATCGCCTCAAATCACTGATCATCGCCAGCGGTCTTCGCGTCGAAGATTCGGTCAAAGAGATCAAAAAATGGAGCCGCAGCGGCTGGGCGGTGGGCGTAGAGCCCCGGCTCGCGCTCGACCAGCCGCTGGACCATCCGGACCTCGAGCCGATCTGGAAAGCCGCGGACGAAGAAGGTCTCGCTATCGTTCATCACAGTTTTTCTTTTGGCTTCCCCGGTTATCGCGACCTCTGGGACAATCGCTTCATCGGCCGGCTGGCATCCCATCCCTGGGGCGCGATGCGAGCCGTGCCGTCGTTCTTCGGCTGCGGTATCCTGGATCGCTACCCGAATATTCGTTTTGGCATTCTCGAATCCGGGTTCGGCTGGCTGCCCTTTTGGGCCAGCCGGATGGATGATCAAGCGATTTACATAGGAGAGGGCGCGATTCCCGAGAATATCCAGCACAAGTTCAGCGACTACATGGTCGGCGGCCGCTTCTTTGCTGGCATCGTCATTCATGAGGGTGAGAAGATGGCCAAGATGGTCACCGACTTTCTCGGCGACCACGTGCTGATGTACGCCTCGGATTACCCTCATGCCGAATCCAGATTTCCCCAATCAATCGACAAGGTCCTGTCGTGGAATAGCCTGGGTGCCGAAGCCTTACGCAAGCTCATGTGGGATAACGCGGTGGGATTCTATGGAGAACCGTAAGGGAAGGGTGAGCGGAGTGGATGTCACTAGCTAGTGTGGTGACCCAGAAAATCGCGATATATTCCCGCGCCGTTCCGCCAAAAAATCTCCCCTTTCCCCTCTTTTCCAAAGAGGGGTTTAAGTCCCACGGAAGAAATTCCCCCTTTGAAAAAGGGGGATTCAGGGGGATTTGAGTGCGGCCTTCAGCCGCTGCCATCGCTTGGAGTTTTTCAACGAATTTTTGAGACACGACACTAGGTCGTGGCAATAATTTCGCCGCAACTTAGCCGGGTCGCTTCTCCCAGTTGCAAATCTCCAGCGCGGCGAGCGCATAGACCTGGGCCGCCTGAAAGATATTTTCGATATCGATTTGCTCCGAGCGAAACTTCCATCTGCCGCCGCCCAAGCCGAACTTGCACGCAGGTATTCCGAGCTCGTTATAAATGTTGGTGTCCGTCCAGATGCTGGCGTGTAAGCCGGTCGGCGCCGGCGTCTCTTTACCGAACAGCGATTGATAGGTTTCCTCGATCACCTTGATAACCGGCTCGACGCCCTTGGCTTGATAGCCCATCTTGGAGGCATACATTTCAATCTCGCACTCGATGCCGAGTCGAGTCAGAACGGCTTTGAGCTCATGCTGGACCTGGACGGGACGCAACTCAGGCGGCGTGCGCACGTCGACATAGATCGAACAAACTCCGGGATAATAGTTCGGTCTAAAGGGAGCGCCGCCTTGAATCGCACCGATATTGACTTTGGGAACGATCGGGCCGTGGGGCGATCTATATACATGGGCCCGTTCGAATTCCGCCGCCCATTCATCGACAGCCTGCAAGACTTTCATCATTTTCAAAATTGCACTGGATGCTTCAGGCGGTTTCTCTTCCCGAGTAACTCCCCAAGCGGCATGAGGATCGCCAAATGTGCTGATCTTAAATTGCGCCACCCCATTTTGCGCCCAGACGATGGAATGCGCTGAACGGTCCGCCACGATCGCGTAGTCGGATTGAATGCCGTGGGTCAAAAGATGTTGCGTTCCGGTTCCTTCTCCTCTGTACGCTTCGGATTGATACGGTCCGATGGGTGTCCGAGAGATTTCGCCGGCCACGGCGGCGAGAATCAAATCTCCCTTTAAGGAGATGCCGCTCTCTCGGATGGCTTTGCCCGCGACCATAAATGCCGCCAGGCCGGACTTCATATTGGAGGCGCCTAACCCGAAAACTTTGCCCTCTCGAATCGCTCCCTTCAGGTCGCTATCGGGTTCGAGAGCGCGACAGAACATGCGGTCCTCTTCCGTCCCCGTATAACTCGTGTCCATGTGCCCGTTAATCGTCAACGAGACACCATTTGCGCGACCTTCTAAAATGCCAATCGCATTCACACGATCCGGACCGAGCTCCTGGCGCACAGGTTTAAGATTGTGGCGCACATGCCAGGCCAAAATAAATTCGCCGATCGCCTTCTCGGACCCGGTCGGGCTGGAAATGTCGACTAGCTGTTTGGTAAGCTCCGCCAGCTCTTCCCGATTAATTCGTTTGATAACGTTCGCTCTGTCTTGTTCTTGGATCATATTGTGACCTTCATACTTTTGCTTATCGCATGGTTTATTCGATGGCTTGCGAGCAAGTTTAACTTCGAATTAAGCCAATCACACGCTAAATACAAGCCGACAGACGCGCTGGGTCCAATAGTCCGAAAAGAAATATACCGCACTACCAGAGCGAGTTGCGCGCCATAAGAACGAGCGCGCATGCTTTCCCATAGACTCTCAAATAATTAAGGATCGAACGACGCGCGCTTTCAGCCGGGAAGCGCAGAGCTGTTTGGCAGCGCGTCAAGCCTTTGAAGATTGGCGCAGGAGAGAGAGGAAACTGAGCAGAATGGGAGAAAACCGAATGCCTTTTCGATAGATGACAAAGGAAGCGATGTTGATGTCCTTTAACCATGGCATTTCGATCGTTTTAAAATATCCCTGCCTTAAACCTGCTTCGGCGCTGCCACGATAGAATAGCCCGACACCGAGTCCCGCCTGTACTGCAGCCTTTTTAAGATCAACCGACTCGCACCACATCACAACATTCAAACGCAAACCGATTTTTTTGATTTCTTCGGCGATCCGCCCTCCCGTTGTCATCACGAAGGGGGCCTTCATCAGTTCGGCTTCATTCAATCTTCGCTTATGCGCTAATTGATGTTTAGCAGCGACAACGGCGACGATACCCTCGGAGTTGATCGCTTCGGCAACGATCTGAGGATGATCCGGAAGAATCGTCGTGACCGCGATCTCGACCTCGCCATTGAGCACCATTTTTTCAATGGTGTCAGGATAACCGGTGCGGAGCGTCGGATGAACCTTGGGATGCAGCTCAACAAATGACTTCAGCACGCCCGGAAGAAAAAATGCCCCGGGGCTCGGCGTGCTGCCGACCCTCAGGGTCGTAGCTTTTGCGCCAGCAACGCCTGTCAGGAACGAACCTCTCAAATCCTCCATCTGTTTGAGGATCGGTTTCGCGGCAACCTGCAACAAGCGCCCTTCCTCGGTAATTTTAATTCCCCGTCCACTTTTGACGTACAGCTTGAGCCCGCACTCGCGCTCAAGAAAGCGCAACTGTTTGGATACCGACGGCTGACTGATTTTGATCTTTCGCGCGGCGGCCGTAAGACTCATCTGATCAGCGACCGCATCAAATATTTCCAGCTGATGGAATGTCATAGCTTTTATTCTACCCCTTTAAGCACACATACCCTTTTTTCTATGCCTAACATGAATATTATATATTGGACAAGGATTAGTGCTCACGTTAGTAACATAATGCAGCAGCAGGACTGCGTTGAACTCGAAAAGCGAGGATCAAGCCCATGATGGTGTGTCCGTACGATGATTCCAGAGTGCTATTAATCCTCCAGACTGATCACTCGCGCATCGCGGGTTTATTGGCGGCGCACTGGGGTAACGATCAGTTCGCCAGGCTGCAACCATACAGCTCAATGGTGCTTGCCGCCCAAGAACACGATAGCGGATGGTGGGACTGGGAAATCAAACCTTCCGTCAACGAGCAGGGTTACCCATCGGATTATATCGGAAGCATCAAACACTTGGGTCAACGGGTATGGTTGGATCTGTACCGCCGCGCCATCGGCCGCATCGCAGCGCGCGATCTCTACGCCGCATATTTCATCTCGATGCACGGCGAAGCGTTGTTGACTAAGGGCATGGGCCTGTTGCCCTCGATGCCCGACTATACCGGCGACCCCGCCGTACAGGAGTTCATCGCCCAGCAAAAGGAGTTGCGCGCCGGATGGCTGCCGACGTTGCAAAAAAACCAAGCACTGACTGGTGTGACCACCGAAAAGCATCTTTGGACCAACTTCAATCTGATGGAGGTTTTTGACCAGTTCGCGCAGTTCGTCTGCAACCGTTATCCGTTCAACAGTCAAGCCAGAAAAAATGGTCCGACACACACCTTGAGCGGCCTTGCCGTGCCGGTTGCCCGTGAACGGCCGAACGTCACCCTGACAATCGATGTTCTCGATGAGGCCCACGCTATAGTGCGTCCTTTCCCCTTCGACGTGAGTCCTCTGACGCTATCCTTCGAGGGCCGGCTCGTGGCGAACCGGCCTTTCGCTAGCCAGGAGGAATTCTTACAGCAGTTTTATCGCGGCCAAAGGATCCCCATCAACTATACGATGCGCGCGGCATGAACGATCGAAACTCGAGAATAACTGCACGGCCAACGAGACGTGAGACTTGCGCGAGGGAAGTGACTAACGATCGTTGATATTGGCAAGAAGGCGGCGGTAAGTGCTGAGGACAGAGAACATTATTGATTCCGACGCGCATGTGTCTGAACCGAATGATATTTGGTTGCGTTATTTGGATGCGTCCCTGCGTGAAGTTGTGACCGGAACCCCGGGGTTCGAGAACGGCAACAGTACCGGCAGCGATGGCCCGACAAGTCGTTTTCCATTGGGGTTCATTCCTGAAACCGGTCGTCAGGATCTTCTTCAAATGGCCGCCGACGCTGAGACTCGCCTCAAAGTGATGGACGGCGAAGGCATCGACAGGGTCGCTCTCTTCCCGACCCACGCGCTTCGGCTTGGCGGTGTCCGCCATCCGCAACTCGTGCCGGCGTTATTTCGTGCCTACAACAATTGGCTGGCCGAACACTGTGCGCCGAACAGAGAGAGGCTGCTCGGAGTTGCCATGATCCCGTTTCAGGAGCCGGAGCTGGCAATGAAAGAGGCAGAGCGCGCCGTCACGGAATTGGGCCATCGCGGTTTATTTATTTCTCCGCACCCGGTGGACAACCGAAATCTCGATCATCCGGCCTATGACCCCCTTTGGAGCTTGGCCGAGCAACTCAATGTTCCGGCGTTGGTCCATGTCAGCACCGGTATTCGTTTGCCGACCGCCGGCGCGGAACGGTTTGACCGCTACTGTCTTTTCCACTTGCACGCGCATCCCATGGAACAGATGACCGCGGCGGCGAGTCTGATCCTCGGCGGAGTTCTGGAGCGTCATCCCTGCCTGCGCGTCGGCTTTATGGAGGCGGGCTGTGGTTGGGTTCCCTATTGGCTGGAGCGGATGGACGAGCACGCCGAGAACTATCGGTTCGAAGTACCGCATTTGAAAGAGCGACCGAGCGTTTATTTTCGCCGCCAGTGTTTCGTCTCTTTTGAGCTTGAGGAGCGGGCCGTGCCTTATGTTGCCGAGACCGTTGGCGCCGAGACGTTGGTATTCGCCTCCGATTTTCCGCATCACGATTGTTTCTTCCCGGGAGCAGTGCAGAAGATTCGTAGCGACAATCCGAACAGATTGTATTTCGGCGATTAGGACAAGGATGGGAATCAAAGTATTACGGTTTGCGGGTGGTTTGATTGCCGCTCTCTTATTCTTTCCTTCGGTCAAGTGTTCGGCGCAATCGAACACGCGGGCAATTGTTCATATCCCGACCAAGAGCCTAACCTCCATGCCGCTGTTTTTTGGTAAGGACAAGGGTTTCTTTACACGTGAGAACGTCGATGTGGATCTGGTGCTGATGTCGCCGCCAACGGCGATCGCGGCTCTCGTTGCCGGAGAGCTGGATTTCTCTACCACGGTTGGAGCCGGGATTTCCGCGACCATGCGGGGGCTGCCGATCAAGCGTATTCTGTACATTCAACAGTACGTAACTTTTGCCCTGATGGCCGCGCCGGAAATCAAAAGCGTTCGTGACCTCATCGGCAAATCGGTAGGTGCCGTGGCCCTGACCGACGCGACAGCTATTGCGGCGCGAGAGATCATCAAAGGAAACGGCGTCGATCCTGCGGCGGTAAATTTTTTTTATACTCAAAGCACGGAAAGCTCTCGCACCGCCTTGATGTCCAAAAAACTCGCCGCGGCCATGTTGCCTCCGCCCTTCGCTGAGGAGACCCAAGTGAGAGGTTTTAACCGGTTGGCCGATGCCAAGGACTACGCGCCGCTGAGCGGCATCGGATTATTGGCCTCTTCGGATACGCTCAAAAGGAACTCAATCAAGGCACTGTCGGTGATCCGCGCCGTACTGAGGACCATGCTCTACATGCGCGAGCCAAAAAATCATAGCGAGCTAGTGGATTACATTTTAAGGATCCACAAAATCGACTCCACCGTCGCCGCCGAAGCCTTAGCGACGGTGATGGCGGTGTACAGCAAGGATGGCACCAAACCTCGAGACGCCGTGCAGAAAGAGATCGATATTTACCGCGAGGCGCTTAAGATTACCAAACCCTTTACACCCGAAGAATTAGAAGATATGAGCCACCAAAGGCGAGCTTACGAATTTCTCAATCGCTAGCCTGGCTTATTCATCATTAGAGGAAAAACGATGCGACGGTGAATTTTTGCTTCAGAAGTGAAGGGAGACCCTGAAATGGCACGACAGCCGGCATTGACAGAGATAGCGGCGCAGAAGGAAATTCACATCGATAAGGCCCTGGTCGCAAAAGATCTGCGCGGTTACCTGCAAAAACTGATCGAATACGATCCGAAGCAATTGATGGTCGTCGACAAAGAAATCGATCCGGTCTTCGAGGCGACGGCGATCGTCGATCAAATGCGCACGGATGGGCGCTATCCGAACTATCCCGCTGTGCTCTTTCGCAAGATCAAGGGCTCGTCGATCCCGCTGCTGATCAATCTCCAAGGAACTTACGAACGACTTGCTCTCGCCATCGACTCCAACCTTCAAAGCATGGTCGAAGAATTTGGCCGTCGCGAGAATTCACCCATTCCCACCAATCGGGTGGATCGCTCGCAGGCCCCGGTCAAAGAGATCGTCTGGAAAGGCGCCGACGCGGATGTAACCAAGCTCCCGA
>VBKY01000084.1:0-5722 GCA_005879255.1 Deltaproteobacteria bacterium | reverse complement strand
CCGATCCTGCGCCACCAGGAGCTCGACTCCGGCAAATACATCACCTCGGCGGTTTTCATTCTGCGCGATCCGAAAACTGGCGTGCAAAACGCCGGCATCTATCGCTCTATGCTTCATGGTCCACACGAAGTCGGCTTCATGACCGGCGCGTTTCAGGGCGGCAATTATATTCTCGTTGAGCACCGTGAACGCAAGCAGCCGATGCAGGTGGCGATGGCGATCGGCCATCATCCGTGCCTGCTGCTCGCAGGGACGACGAATCCTCCCGGCATGGGCGGCGAATTGGAAGTGGCCGGCGGGCTCTTGCAGCAGCCGCTTGAGGTTGTGCCGGGCGAGACCGTTGATCTCGACGTACCCGCGCACGCGGAAATCGTGATCGAAGGCGTACTCGATCCAAGCCCGGAAAACATGCGCGAGGAAGGTCCATTCGGGGAATATCCGCGTTACTACACGGGCATCGGTCCCTATCCGGTCATCAAAGTGACCGCAATCACCATGCGGCGTGATCCAATCTACGTCGATGTGTTCAACGCCAGCAGCGAGCACTCGGCGATCGGTGGATTGGCGCGCATGGGTTTTTTGCTCAACCGCGCGCGTGATGTATGCCCCAATGTGAAAAATCTTTACCTGCCGATCTCCGGCGTGGCGCGCAATCACGCGTACATTTCAATGAAAAAAGTCGCCGACGGCGAGCCCCACCTTGCGGCGTTTAACGTCATGGCCTATAGCCCGGCGACCAAGCACATTTTTATCGTTGACGACGACATCGACGTCACCAATGAAGCCGATGTGCTCTGGGCTTTGGCAACGCGATTTCAAGCCGACAAAGATTTAGTCGTGATCAATAACTCGATCGGTAGCCGGTTGAATCCACCGACCTATGGTTATCGACGCGATGAAAAGGGCACTCTTGAATCCAAGCTGATTTTTGATTGCACTAGACCCCTGTCGGCAGGAAAATTCCCCGACGCGACCCGCGTGCCGCCGGACGTGAAAGCACGCATGAACCCGGGCGATTACGTGAGGCCGCTATCCGAAGGAGACCTGGCCTATATTAGAGGAGGCAAATAGATGGCAAAGCCACTGCCAGCCCAAGCCGCTGAGACCAAGTGGCGCGACTTGCGCGAATGGCTCGCGCGGGTGGATTCGCTCGGTGAACTGAAACGAGTCACAGGCGCCAACTCCGAAGAAGATATCGGCGCCATTACCGAGATGCTCGATCATACCGAGGGCAGCCCCTGTGTGCTCTTCGATGAAATTCCAAATTTCAAGCCGGGCTACCGCGTCCTAGTCAACACCATGGGGTCGACCAAGCGGCAAGCCGTGACCTTGGGACTAGATCCCGCAAAAGCCTCTCACGAACAGCTGTTACGATTCTGGCGCGAGCGTTTGAAAGGATTTACACCGATTCCGCCGGTGGTCGTCAAACGCGGACCCGTTCAGGAAAATATTCTGCGCGATGGCGATGTAGACTTGACTCAATTCCCGGCGCCGATCTGGCACCCAGGCGATGGTGGTCGGTACATCGGCACGGCGAGCTTCAATATCATGCGCGATCCCGACACAGGCAGCATCAACGTTGGCACGTATCGCAATCAGGTATTCGACAAGAACGGTATCGGCATCCGTGCCGCGCCGCCGCACCACGGCGGTATCATCAAGGAAAAATATATGCAGCGCGGACAGCCCTGCCCCCTGATCACCGTCGTCGGCACCGATCCTCTGCTGTTTTTGGCTGCCTGCGCCGAGGGTCCGATCTTTGGGCAGAGTGAGCTCGATTGGGCAGGTGGCGTGCGCGGCGAGCCCATTGAAGTCATCCAGGGCGAGATCACCGGGCTACCGATTCCGGCCCAAGCCGAGATCGCTCTCGAGGGTTTCATTACAACGGACCAATTTACCAAGGAAGGCCCCTACGGCGAATGGATGGGCTACTATCAGGATGGCTATCAGAAAGAGCGCGTCGTGCGCATTGATCGGATCTACCATCGTGACGATCCGATCATTCTAGGCTGTCCGCAGGGCAAGCCGCCGCATGAGGACAATCGGTTTCTGGTCTATCTACGTTCCGGGATGATCTGGGACCAATTGGAAAAGGCCGGCGTACCCGGAGTGTGCGGCGTCTGGTGTCCACCCGAGGGCGGCAATCGCTTGATGACTGTCGTGGCGCTTCAGACTCAATATCTCGGCCATGCGAAACAAGCCGGGCTAATCGCTTCGCAGTGCGGCGGCGGCATCGACATGAACCGGCTGACCGTGGTGGTGGACGATCACGTCGACGTGACCAGTATTCAAGACGTGGTCTGGGCGATTGTCGCTCGCTGTGATCCCGAACGCGGCGTCGAGATCATCAAGGACACCAAAGGCAGCCGCATCGACATGGCCATCGCCCCTGATAAGCGCGAGCTCAACGCCAACTCACGCATGATCATCGATGCCACCACGCCGTTCACGTGGAAACACCATCCGCTGGCCGGCGATATCATCAGCACTCCCGAGCGGACGAAAAAAATTCATGAAAAGTGGGGTTGGATACTGAAGTAAGCGGAGAACCAGCCAACGGTAGCGAGCGAGTCAGAAAATTTCGGACGCGCACGAGAGATTTAAACCCTCTCCCTGTGGGAGAGGTACGGGTGAGGGCAACTTCGGAATACGGAATTCACCCTCACCTCTGTCCTCTCCCTCTGAGAGAGGATGTAATACGCTACAAACCTGGTTGCGGCGTTTTTCAGCGCAGAATAGATCGACGAGGAAAACACATGGCGGTTGGGCAAGCGATCAGCATGGTGGACTCACAGCCGCGCGTGAGCGGCAGCATCGACTATGCTTTGAATTTCGAGCTGCCGCGCATGCTGCATGCCTGCATGCTCCGTAGTCCCCACGCGCACGCACGCGTTGTTAAAGTCGATGCCTCGCGGGCGGTAAAATTCCCCGGCGTAACCGCTGTGCTGACGCGCGATGATCTGATCGGCGACCACATCGATCCCTACTTCGGTCTGATTCTTCAAGATCAGACGCCGGTGGCATTGGATCGAGTCCGCTTTGTCGGCGAGCCGGTGGCGGCCGTAGCCGCGGTAGACGCCGACACGGCAGCGGAGGCGCTGGAACTCATCGACGTCGAATACGAAGAGTTGCCGGCAGTGTTCGACGCCGAAGAAGCGCTGAAGCCCGGAGCGCCGTTGCTCTACCCTGGGCCGCGTCGGGTAATTCCCGGGCGCGTCGATGTCACTGCGCGTTCTCTGGAAGGGACGAATATCGTACACCTGTTCAAGCAACGCAAAGGCGATCTCGACCAAGGTTTTCGCCAATCCGATCAAATTTTCGAAAACACGTATCGTTCGCCAGCGGTCAATCACGTCGCGCTCGAACCCCACGTCGTCGTCGCCCAGGTAACCGACGGGCGAATCACGGTGTGGACCTGCAATCAGAATCCGCATGTCATCCAGCGCCAATTGGCGGGCATTTTCAAAGTTCCCATTGCCGACGTGCGCGTGATCGTGTTTACCCTCGGCGGCGGCTTCGGCGGCAAGCTCAATTCCAAACTGGAACCAGCCGCGGTGATCTTGGCGAAAAAAACCGGACGGCCGGTGCGGATCGCGGCCCGACGCGCCGAGTGCTTTTTGCTCGGCGTGCAGCATGAGTGCAAGATCAAGCTTAAAACCGGAGTCAAGCGGGATGGTACTTTGATGGCGGTGAAAGCGCTCTGCTATTACAACTCCGGCGCTTACGGCGACACTTCGCCCAATTTGATTACCCGCGGCTACGCCGCGACCGGGCCCTACCGCGTGCCGCATCTCTACATGGACTCATACGGCGTCTACACCAACACCGCCCCCTCCGCGGCGTTCCGCGGCTACGGAATTACCCAGGTGGCGTGGGCCCATGAGACGCAGATGGATATCATTGCTGATGCGCTGGCGATCGATCCGGTTGCGTTACGGCTCAAAAATGTTCTGCAAAAGGGCGACTCTTTTACCACCGGCGAGCCGATGCCGGAAATGCACTACAACGAACTGATCGCCTCGGCGGTTGAAAAAATCGCTTGGCACAAGGGTCCGCTGGTGGTGCGTCAAGGCAACAAGATCCGCGCCAAAGGCATCGGCGCGATCGTCAAAGGCATGGCGACGCCGACGACATCGACTTCGACAGTGAAGCTGAACGCCGACGGCAGTTTGAATGTTCTCACCAGCTCCGTCGAGATGGGTCAGGGCTTGAAAACCGCCCTGGCACAGATTGCCGCCAGCGAGATTAGCCTACCGGTGGAACGGGTGCGCATTTCCGAGCCCGATACCGCCTTCACTCCCTTCGATCTAATGACTGCGGCGAGCCGGGCGACGTTTTGCATGGGCACGGCGATTCGGCAAGCGGTCGAGGACGTCAAGAATCAACTGCGCGACATCGCGGCCGCTCATCTCGAAGCGAATCAGGAAGATTTAGTATTGCAAGACGGCAAGATCATGGTCCGCGGCGTTGCCGGCAAATCGCTCTCCTACGTTGATGCGATTCGCATGAGCAAAGCCAACAATATTTTGGGCCACGGCGTGTTTGTTTCCGGATCGGGCCCTGACGGCAGCCCGGTGGTCATGGACTTTGAGACCGGCCAGGGTTACGGCTCAGCGGAGTGGCATCCCGCAGTGGTCGTCTGTGAGGTGGAAATCGATACGGAAACCGGGCAAGTCACCGTGCCGCGCATCCATGCTGAGCTTTACGCCGGCAAAATAATCAATCCGCGTCTTTGCGAGTTGCAGATCGAGGGGGCGACCACCTTCGGCCTTGGACAAGTGCTTTTCGAGGAAGTAATTCAAGACACCAATGGGAGCATCACCAATCCGAACCTTTCGGACTATATGATCCCCTCTTTTCAAGATGTGCCGGCGCAGCTGACCGTTCATATGCTCGAGCCGCACGGCGTAACCGATGTTCATGGCGTAGGCGAAACCGCCATACCTCCGGCGCGACCGGCGATCGGTAACGCGATTAGCCGGGCGGTTGGTTTTCATTTTCTCGATTTACCGATCACTCCCGAGAAAGTCCTGCGCGCGCTGGAAAAACAAAGGAGCGGCTAAGGACACAAAGCGGAATCAACCGCAAGGAACGCAAATTGTAGGGCGCAGCATGCTGCGCCCTGCCGAGGTCGGGAGAGGATCGGCTGACAACAATGCCAAACATCAAACTCTTACAACCAACTTCGCTCGACGAAGCGGTCTCACTTCTGAGCGAGCACAGCGACGAGACCAAGATCGTCTCAGGCGGCACCGCGCTGGTGATCATGCTGCGAAACCACTTGATTGCGCCAGCGACACTGCTGAGCTTGGGGCGGTTGCAAGAGCTGCGCAGCATCCGTCATGAACCCGGCACCGGTCTCAGAATCGGCGCGTTGGTGACGATTCGTGAAGCTGAGATATCGCCGATTGTCCGTGAGAAACATGCCGTTCTAGCTCAGACATTCGCCAAAGTGGGCAACATCCGCATACGCAATGCGGCCACGGTCGGCGGAAATTTAACCGAGGCTGATTATGCCTCGGATCCTCCCTGTGTTCTCGTTGCGCTACGCGCCAGAGTCAAGGCGCGAAGCGTCAAGCGTGAGCGGGAAATTCCGTTGACGGATTTTTTCAAAGGTTTCTATGAAACCGTTCTGGCGCCGGATGAAATTCTCACCGAGTTGATTGTTCCCGATCAAGCCCCGGGCAGCCGCGCAACTTATCTGAAGTACGTTTCGCGGTCG
>VBKY01000083.1 GCA_005879255.1 Deltaproteobacteria bacterium | reverse complement strand
AACCGTAAACCACCCCTTCCAAATGCCGTGTGGGATTCGGCGAAATCGGAAAATCTTGCAGCGCGACGCCCCAACCTTTGTGATTGGCGAGAGTATAGAAAATGATCTGCGGCACTTCACGATTGAGCCCGCGCAGATTCAAGTTCGTCAAATGATCGATCTCGCCTCCCATGAACGTGCCGTAAAAACGATGGGCCCGGCCGAGATCGTTGCTCGGAACTACTCCATGATCAATGCGTTCAATTGTCGGGGCTCCATTTACGCTCATATGATTTCCTCCATTGATAATCTCCCTAAGAAGCGGCCGGGGCTACTCTTTCTATCGTCGATTCTCCATTCTCTATCCTCGGCTTACTCATTTACCTGACTTCTGCCGCGCTGCGGCTATCAGATCACCGACCGGCTTCCACTCCATCCAGTCGTGCCGGCTGATTTCGATGTAGTCGACGTCTTTTCGTCTGCGCGCCGCCTCCGGCACGACGTTCGCGGGTAAATCTTCGCGCATCGAAGTGGTAGTGTCGTCTTCCTGCGTGTTGTTCGCCTGTCGAAAAGCGATTTGGCCTTCCCGCGACAAATACCAGTTGATGAAAACTTTCGCGCCGTTAGGGTGAGGATGATTGTTCATCAAAACGATCGCGCCGTTATTCGAGCCGATGCCGGGGGCTTCTTTGAAATGATAGGGATTCACCTCGGCCACGGGAAGTCCCTGTTCCATCGCGCGCCGCAGCCGGCAAAGAACGCAGATTTGATATTTGCCCGATGCCAGCCAATCGGTCCCCTGACGAAAATCGCTGAAATAAGTGAGATCCATCTCACCGCCGTAAAGCCGTTCAAGAAATTTTGGTCCGACTTGCGGGTGATGGTACATAAAAAGCAGCGCCGTCGACACGTAGTTGGCGCGCGGCCACAGAGCGATCGTCTTCCCTTTCCATTTCGGATCGAGCAGATCCCACACCGAACGGATCGTTTCCAAATTGACCAGCTTGGTGTTGGTATAAAACGGCGGTCCATAGAGGGTGCTCTGGTAAACGAAGACGTACTGGCCCTCGGGATCGACGTAGCGGTGTTTTCCCTTCCACCACTTGGAGAGATCGGTCACTTCCGGCAGAACCAGCGCCGCAGGCATCGGGTCGAGGGCCTTGCCGCGGTAAAAACTGTTGTAGGTTGCGCCCGGCGCGCCGAGCATGGCATCGACTAGAAACTGGCCCGCGCGTCGCTCCGCCATTATTTTGGTGACGATCTCGCTTGTGGTGCTGATGCCTACGGAATTCAGTTTTATTTTCGGAAATTTCTTTTTGAACGCATCCCAGATCACTTGCAGATCACCAACCGAGTTGGTGGCGTAGACAGTAACCTCGCCTTCCTTCTCTGCGGCTTTGACAACGTCCTCCCAACGCGACTGCGCAGCCGACGCCGTGTCTGCGACCGCCCAGACTCCAACAACCACGGTCGTCGCAATCATGCAAAACATATAGGTCTTATATGACCTATAAGTCTTATACTCGGTCTTCATCGCCTCACCCCTAACGCCTGACTCCTTACTCGGCCATCTTTACTCAGTACTTATTTCCTGCCCCATCCCGCGTCGTCGCGCCTCTTCATACGCCCACGTGGCCAGTGCGAGATCGCCGTAGCCGCCCTGGGAGTCGCGAAATACGATGATGCTAGCGGATTTTTTCGGCACCGCGATTTTTCCCGAAACGATGTCGCAAAATTCGACGAGCGAATCCCAGGAAATTGTTCCGTTCCGGGAAAGCCTGATCAATGGCTGATCCAGGTTGGTATCGTAATATCCGAGCTCATGCGTTTTGCTCGTAACTGAGATTAAGCTAGCCCGCAAGTAGACATCATCGTCAAATTCATTTGGCCGCCCCACGCCAAAGACGGAAAGCCCCGGCCTAAGCCACTTTCCGAGTAGCGCTGCCGCGGGCGAGTTCGTGCTAGTGAGCACCAAATCCGATTCCTCGATCGCTTGTTGCGCCGATGTCGCGGCCGTTACAAAAATTTTGAGTTTATCGGCCGCCTGGCGCGCGAACGCTTCGCGATTGGCCGCAATTCTGCTGTAGACCAAAACTTTTTCAACGGGACGCACGGCTACTGCCGGTTCAAGTATGGGCAGTGCCAATCGACCACTGCCGATCATTGCGACCGTTTTTGCGTTAGGATCTCCCAAGCGATCGATCGCCAACCCAACAGTCGCGCTGATACGCAGATTGCTAAAAGGGTAACCCATTAATGACACGAAATGCCCTGAGCTAATCTCGAACAACAGCGCCATGCTCTCGCCGCCGGTGACGCTTACCCGGAGGCCGTTTTTGTTTTGTGCTTCGAGTCCGCCGACCACCATGCGCATGCCACGGTTCATAAAGCGCAGCGGCGGCACTTGTTTCACCTTTCCGTCCGATTGCTCGCGAAATGTCTGGTCGAGTATGCTCATCGCCTGCCGCAGATCCAGCAAAGCTGAAACCTCAGAGCGTCGGAGCAAGAGCGTCAAGTCGTCGCCTCCGGATTGGTATGTGCAGCCGCCTATGCAGACGAGCGCAATCTAATAACGAACTTTGAAGTAGGTCAAGGCGCAGCGCGAGAACATTCGCGCAGTCTGTGGCAGACAATTTGTCGGCGACCCGGACCGCTACCTGGATTGGTCGTCGACCATCACCGGCGCAGTCCACGGTTAGCGCCGCTGCGTAATGGAGTCAGCAGTCTCAAGGATGGGCGCTGGTATGACTATTTTTCCGCTGCTTTGATTTCAGTGATCTTGATATCGAATAATAAAGTTTTCCCGGCAAGCGGATGATTGAAATCAATAACAACCGTGTTTTCTTTGATCTCGTGCACGCGCACCGGGATATCCTGACCTTGCGGGCCGTGCGCCGTCAACACGGTGCCGACCTTAAGAGCGTCCGGCGGAAGCTTGTCTTTAGGAACCTCCTGAAACGCTCGGGGATCGATCGGTCCGTAGGCATTCTCGGGCTTGATCATTACTTTTTTCTCCCCACCTACGGCCATCCCCGCGAGCTCTTTTTCTAAACCGGGAATGATCTTCCCCTGCCCGTGAATATAATGCATGGGCTGTTTTCCCTTGCTCGAATCGATCACGGTGCCGCTTTCGTCTGTCAAAGTGTAATCGAACGATACCTCGGACCCTGCTTGAATTACCGTCTCCGGCTTCGCCGCGGTCTGGCCAAAAGCGTCAGGGTTAATCGATAGCGCGGCGATCAAAATAGCAACGCGCGCGGTCAGAAAAATGGGAATCCGCCCCATGATCTCCTCCGAATTCGGACTGGATTTTTTGCTCGGTAAGAGTTCACGGTACGCGGTGTACGTGGCGAATGCAATCGTTTCGACCGCAGCTGCGTCGCAACTACCTCGTCACTGCGCCAAAATCTTTTTGATTCGTTCGACGACTTCCGGCGGCTGCTCGATGACGTCTTTGGCGATCTTCGACAATTCTTCCCCGGTAACGGCGGTAATTTCTAAATTCATTTTAGCGGCATCGGCCAACAGCGCGGGATCGGCCATGCTTTTCATAAAGGCGTCGCGCAAGAGTTTCGTCCGCTCCGGCGGCGTCGCCGGATGGGTTACGATCGGCCGGCCGAGCTCACCGGAGCCGAGCATGACCGTGACCACGCGTCGCCCGAGATCGGAGGTTTTGAATTCGTCCATGAGATCGCTGAGCAACGGCGTTTCCGGTAGACGCGGGTCCTTCTTGTGGCCGGTCTGCAAAAGTATCCGCACAAAGCCCTTCTTGCGCCAGGTGTGATAGGGCTCGCGCGCGAAGTAGGCCGCGGTCGTAAACGCGCGGCATACGACTTCGTTTCGTTCCGTTGCCAGATCAATTTCGTTGCCGCCGGCGTAGCCGGTGACAATCGTAAACTTGGTGCCGAGGGCTTCTTCAAGCATGCGCGGGATGTAATGGCCGCTGGTGCCGGTCCCGGTGGCGCCGCACTTGGGAGCCTCCGTCGCTTTGCGCACGTCCTGAATCGTCTTGAACGGCGCGTCGGCGCGCATGTATAGCATGTGTTCGGATTTATCGGAGCTGGCGAGCCAGGTGAATTTGGGCCAGTCGAATTTGATTTCCTTGTTGCCCTGGATTTGATTGAAATAGTGCGCCGGATTGATCGAGACTACGGTCAAGCCGTCAGGTTTCGCAATCCCGTAGGCATAATTGGCCGCCACGATGCCGCCGGCTGCCGGCATATTCTGCACGACCACGCCGGGATTTCCCGGGATGTGCTTGCTGATATGATTGGCGAGCAATCTGCCGTACATGTCATATGCGGTTCCGGCGCCGGAACCCACGATGAACGTGATCGTCTTGCCTTGATAGTAAGGAGCCTGCGCCGGCGAGTTAACAGCCGGAAATAGCAGCAGCGGAAGGAAAAGTAATACCTTTCTTATCATGGAGCCTCCCTGTCGACTAAAGCCTTTGACGCAGCACATACTAAATCGCGGCAGCAGCGCCGTTCAAGAGGCAAATTCGATTTCCCGACGGTCCGACACTGTTTTCGATTCGGTTCACCCGGGGCGACTTGGGAACAACCGCTCGGCGAGAGACTTCATCGTGCGGAGAACCTCGCTTTTCCTCATCGTCTGAATCAAGAACTTTGGCGGCACGCATTTAAATGAGACAAGTCGAGTGAAGACACCCAGAAGAGGCTAGACATTTATTATAACCGCGACTCAAAATGAAATTGCACAGATCTCAAAAACCAATGCGTAAATCTATTGCGACTCGGCGGCAAGCCGCAAAGTTCGTAAGCCGGCGTCGAAAAGTGTGCGGTGCATTCCTGTCGACCTGCGTCACGGAAGAGATCATCAATGACATATGTTGACATTCGCGCCAAACCAAACGCACAAAGAATGAGACCCGTTGCGTCTCAAATACGCTCACGTCGCTGGGAGTGTATTGCTGACCTGAAATATTCGTTTTTGGGTTTAACCGGATATATTCAGGGGAATAAAACTTGCTTTGAAAGCCCGTGACTATGCTTCTTTGGGGGGAGCGTTAATTCATGACGAACAGCACCATTCGGCTTGGGCCACTGGGATTGAAGGGCATCGTTGGCGTTATGAGCTGTGCAATCGGCCTCGTGGTCGTGTACTTCGGTTTCGGAGTCGGCAACGAATCTCCGAAGAGGGAGGCTTCGGCCAGCGTGAGTCCGGCTGCCCTCGATCAACGGCAAAAGCCGATTCGCGCCATGAACGTCGCGCTTGGCAACATGGTTTTCCTAGCGCAGGATCTCGGATTCAGTGTCCGGAACGCTAAGAACGGCGTCACCGACGCGAGCAAAATCTCAGCGCGCATCGAAAGCCAATTACAGGGCATCCGCGAGCTATATCGTCAGGAAGTTGCCAACAATCCCACCCTCGCGGGCGGCATGATATTGCAATTTAACGTCGCTCCATCCGGCGAAATCAGCCAGGTTCAAGAACTTTCGTCGCGTCTAAATGACAGCGATTTTAAGCGGGCCATCTTAGCCGAAGTCTCGAGGTGGTCGTTTGCTGATATTGTCGATGACAATCTGACCGTAGCCTGCCCGCTGCTGTTCGTCCACGAAGGGATGGATATCACCACTTTAGTCCGGTGGGAAAAATTCCTGGGCAATTTTGGCGATAAGGCCGCGATGAGTCGCCCTGCCGCTAACCCAGCTCCGACGCAACAAGCCAAAGCAACGGAGAGCCCGGCCACAGCGGCCGGAGCAACGAAGACCGCTTTGCTCACGTCCGAAAAGAAAGGACCGACCGCCGGAGCAAAGGAAGCCAAAGAATTCCAAATCAAATATCCAACCGCGCTTCGCAAGTACCCGAATTTCACTTCCGATTCGCTGGTCACGTTCACCACAGGTACGAAGGTATCCGTGCTGAATAAACAGGGAGATTGGTTGGAAGTGCGATCCACGAATGGCGGACCGACAGGATTTATCCGCAAAGAGTTCGTCGTGCCCGTCGAAGTCGCGCATAAGTAAAGCCCCATCACGATTCGATCGAATTGCCTGTGCGTCGCCTACCTGCGGGACGGCGTGGTTGTAGCTCTGCGTCGCTGGCGGAAAATCGATTCCTTGTATACTTAGACCGATGTGGTCGAGGATCGAAGATAGAGGATAGAAGATGGCGATTCTCGATCCTCCATCCTCGATTCTCGGCTTGTAACCGGGCTCAACTAGATTAACTGCTTCAACGCCTTCGCCAAGATCTCGACGTTCTCGACCCGCGCGCCGTGTCCCATTAAACCGACGCGCCAGATTTTTCCTTTGAGCGGACCCAAACCGGCGCCGATCTCGATGTTGAAATCGTCGTAGAGGCGTTGGCGCACCTTCGCATCGTCTACACCGGCCGGGATTTTAATCGCGTTGATCATCGGCGCGCGGATCGATTCGGCGACGGCGGGTTCAATCTCGAGCCTGCGCATTTCGCGAATGAACGTTTCGTGCACCTGGCGATGACGCCGCCACGCCGCCGCCAAACCTTCTTCGAGCACGATGCGCAGCGCTTCATGCAGCGCATAGTTCATCGAAATCGGCGCGGTGTGATGATAGAGCCGCTCGCTGCCCCAATATTTTTCAATCATCGAGAGGTCGAGGTACCAACTTTGCACCTTGGTCTTGCGGTTACGAATGATCTCAAGGGCTCGCTCATTGAAAGTCACGGGCGAGAGGCCCGGCGGGCAGCCTAAACATTTTTGCGTGCAGCTATAACAGACGTCGATGCCCAGCTCGTCGACTTTCACCGGCGCGCCACCGAGAGACGTCACAGCGTCGACTAAAAGCAGCGCGCCATGCTCGCGCACCAGGCGAGCGATATCATCGAGCGGTTGCAAGACGCCCGTCGACGTTTCCGCATGGACCAGCGCAACCAGTTTGTATCTCTTTTTTCCGAGCGCGGCTTTGAAGCTTTGCGGATCGAGCGCCGTGCCCCATTCCGCTTCAACGCCATCAACCTGCGCGCCGCAGCGCTGCGCCACGTCGACCATACGAGTGCCAAAGACGCCGTTGACGCCGATCAGCACGGCATCGCCGGGTTCGATGAGATTGACGAAGCAAGTCTCCATGCCGGCGCTGCCGGTGCCCGACATGGGCAACGCCAAACGATTCTTAGTCTGAAAGATTTCCCGCAGCATGGCCATGCTCTGGTCCATGATCTCCAAAAATTTCGGATCGAGATGGCCGACGACGGGAAGAGATAGGGCTTGGAGCACGCGCGGATTTACCGGGCTCGGACCCGGTCCGAGCAGCGTGCGTATCGGTGGATTGGCTTTAGGCGCGACTGACATACCACTCCTTAAATTATCCGTGAGAATTCGATTGTGATTTTCATGCTATTTTCAT
>VBKY01000095.1 GCA_005879255.1 Deltaproteobacteria bacterium | reverse complement strand
CAATCCGCCGCACTTCGCCGATGCTGCCGACTTTCGGAATCCCCGTGTTGATCGAGTCGACCATGCGATTTTTGATCACCAATTGCGCCTCCGCCGCATTGCGCACCGACTGGTCCGCTTCGATCTTGATCGGCGAATGCTTTTTGACTTCCCACAACGCGTCGAATTGATCGCGCGGCACCGGCTGCTCGAAAATTTCCACACCATGATCGGCTAGACCCTTGGCCAAACGAATGGCGGTCTTCGCGTCGTAGGATTCGTTGGCGTCGACCTTGATAAAGACATCGTCGCCGACCGCTTTCCGCACCGCTGCGACACGAGGGAGATCCTGCTCGATTTTTCCGCCGACCTTTAGCTTTAACGCCAATCCGTCGCGCACCAGCTGCTTCGCCTCCTCGGCCATTGCGTCGGGCGCGCCGACACTTACCATTTTGATGACTTGGATCTCACTGCGGTATCGGCCGCCGAGCATGACGTAGAGTGGAATGTGATAACTACGCGCCAGAGCGTCGCATAAAGCCATCTCCAGGGCTGCTTTGGCCCGCGGGTTGCCGGTTAGCGCATGATCGACGTCGGCTCTGATGCGCGCGAGATCCTCCAGTTCCTTGCCGATGACCTTCGGTTTGAGCACGGATTCGATAACATGCTGCGCAGTATCCGGCGTCTCGCCCGTGCGTGGGAAGAGATCGGCATAGCCGTACCCCTCCGTTCCCCCGTTGCTGACAACTTTGACCAACAAACCACGCGCGACGGTGAAATTATTGGTCGCGGTCACCAGCGGCTTGGTATAGGGCATTTCGAGCACGGTGGTTTCGATTTGGTCGATCTTCACGAATTGACTCCCTTAATTGATGTCGCTTCGGATTTTCACTTCATTTCGGCTTAATGGATAGCTAATTTAGCTCGGGAGGCCGTTCCTACAATCTTTCAAGCAACTTCATAAAATTCCGCTTGGGCTTATGCGACGCACGAACTTTATCGAGGCTATTTGTGAACTCATTATCCCGTCCGAGCCGAACCATCAACTCGCGCACTTTTCGCAGTAGCCCGATAGCTTCCCGGTACGCTTCGTTGTTTTTTCGATCGAGCGTGGGATCGATTTGACCCTGGTAAATCGGCAGCGCATCTTCAGGATGCTCTTTCTCCCGTTTCGCAGCGAGATCCAGCCATAAATCATTCGAGCAGCCACCCTCTTGGGCCTCACGCCAAGCGCCTTCTACATCTTTCTCCCAAAGGAATATCCGGACGAGTTCCGAATGATCCGCCTTGTGATAGTACGGCCATCGATTTCTTTGACGTTCGTTTTTCGCCCTGGCGATCTCGCGACGCAAATCGTCGATCGCCTTCTCCCGCCATGACTTCCACTGCCCAACCTGTTCGGCATGACCTTTCAATTTCTTATATTGCTCCAGACTCGGAGATTCCGTGAACTCCGCCCAAATCAGAGCCATCGCATCGTCGTGACGTTTGCGGCGGTGATATTCCTCAGCGAGGAACTCGCGCAGCCGCGAGTCGGTTCGTTCCGGAAAGGTCTTAATACCGCGCTCCGCCCACTCCAGCGCTAAGTCATGCTGCCGGGCGGTCTTATAAGTTTCGGCGATCTGGAGATAGTGGTAAGCGAAAGAAAGATCACGTTTCTTTACAGCAACGATCGCCTCTACATCTCCCGTCTGGCGGGCAAGCGTCTCCATAATATGCGTAATCCGAAATCGCTTCCCGTACTTCTCGGGGTCATCGCGGCCGGGGCCGATCGCCGGCACCTTGGTCCATTCCGCATCCGCCAACTGCTGATAAACAGCCACCCCCTTTTTCCCGAGGAGATCCGCATAGGTTGCCGCAGCACCGTAGAACGTGTCGTAGTCTGTGCGCAGCTCCCATTCGAAGAGTCGCCGGGCCAGCGCTTCCGGATCGGGTTTGCCCTTCCTGCACGCCTTGTGATGAAGATCCTGGAGCCGCTGGAGAATGCCGCCCATGTACCCGTCCGAGTCGTCGACCGATCCCATGGCCTCTTCGACCGCTTTGAGAGCGTGTTCCGCAAGCTCGATGACCTCCACGGGATGTCCTTCTTTCAGCAACTCCTCCACGGAATCGATCGCCTCTTCGATCCCATGCGCATAGTCATAGGCGCTTCGGTAGTCAACGAATCCGTCCGGTTCCACGGCGTCATCGATGGCACGTCGATAGGTGGCGAGGTCGAGTTTCTTGGCGCCTTTCTTTGCCGCCTTGATGAATAGGCTCTGGCGCAGGTGGTCGTCCTCCATCGCGCGGTCTACGACCATCTTCACCAACGCGTTCTTGTCTAGTCCTAGGAGATAGGCGCGAACATCGTCCATTGTTACACCCTGCTGCGCCTTACCTTGTCCCGGAGACTTCGACTGTCCAACTTCGAGCCATGCGAGTCCCACGGCCACACAATGTTTGCAGAATTCACCATCTGCACCCACCGGGCAAGTACACGAGTATTCCAGGTCGTCCTCCTCATCAATCCAAAACTTGACCCGATACGGGCGAGTGCCTTGCACCTTTGCCGTGATCGTTCCCTCGTGTTCGGCTAAAGCCTTGACCTGTCCATTGAGGAAATAGTCCTCGCCGCGTTCGAACGAAACTCCGCCTGCCATGCGGCGGAGATTGCGCGGTTCAACGAACGGCGCAAAAGGCGAAGATGTTTTCATGTGATGATCTCTATTGGCCATTGTTCCGGACTTTCATTCTGCGCGTTCTTGTTTGGGCATGGAGCAGATCGTCGAAATACAGAGATGCCAATCGAGCGCGGTCCTCGGGAGTGGCACCGTCGGGATCGAAGCCACGTCGGGCTTCAGCATCGGCCCGCGAGACGTAACCCCAACCAATCTCTTGGGCGTAGGCAAGGATACGGGCCTGGACGGTTTTGTGTTCCCCGGGTAAGGGCATGAATTACGCGACGCGGTCGTCGAGATTCCATACGCGCACTTTTATACCTCGCGCGCGCAATACCGGAGCGGCCATTTCCTGGAGGCACACCACAGCTCGCACCTTGTCCGGGAAAGGCAGCGCCGCCAGCTTGTGGCGGCGCGCTTCCTTCGCGGCGAAAAGCCGGGCGATTTCCGGTTTCAGGGTGTCCATTGCTTCCATTTCCCTTCGAGACCGTGGCGCTGGAGCACGCCAGCCAGATAATTCATATCCAGTTCCGCCTGCTCGCGAAAGATGCGCACTCGTTCCCGGTCTTTGTCCCGACCGGTTTGCAAACAGACGACGATAAGATGTTCTGCCCGAACCACTCGCGTAGGTACTTCCTCATATAACGTCTCTCGGGCTTCCCTCAATGCCTCTTCCAGCAGTGCGTTGTAAGCAGGAAGAAACTGGACCGGCACGCCCTCGATGAGCACGCACTCGCCTTCCTCAATGTAACCCCGCGCCAGTAGCGCTTCATAAAGCGGAGCCAGCGAGAGTAAGCCGGCAGCACTCTGCGGCAGGACCACGAACACGTCCAGGTCGAACGTGAGCAGCGGTTCGACGTAAAAGGTCGCGCCCATCGCGCCGCCGATCGCGTAACGGTCAATCACGCCGCCGAGTTCCAGTTCGTTCAAAACCTGCAAGGTGCGTTTCATCGCCAGCTTTATGTACAGTTTACCACAGCGTCACCGACAGCCTCCACCTCTGGCAGGTCGGGGTCTGAAGACTAAAGCTGCGCCGGGCAGGAAGAAGCGGACCAGCGTGCTTCACCAGTTTGAACGCCTTGGTCCGAGAGCCAACCTCCTTCGCGATACGATCTAGCTCGTCATCAAAAACGTCGCAGAGTCGCTTCGCAAAAATTAATGGAAGGATGAATTCCTTATACTTCGGTGCATCCTCCGCGCCGCGGATCGAACACGCCGCATCCCAGATCCAAGCTTCCAGAGATTTATTGTTGTTGCTATTCGTAGCCGCTTGCAGTGATTTGATTTTCCGCGAATTCTACGCGATCTAGCAATATGCGGGCAAGAACTAAAAGAAAGGAAGGTGAAGCCCGAGTCGGGAAATTCTTCCGCCCGCCCGTTTTAATGGCGGCTTGTTTATGACAGGTTCAAGTTTCCTCGGGCCATAGAATCGGATATACAGCTCGAAAGGTCGATGAAAGTTCTTCTTATCCAGCCACCCGTTCGGGATTTCTACGATACCGATGTCCGCCTGCAGCCCATCGGCCTCGCTTATCTCAAAGCCGCGGTGAGAAAATATCTTCCCGATATCGATATCATCATCAAAGACTACCACCACGGCTGTGGGCGTAGGACCATAGCCATTCCCGAAGAGCTTCGTTACTTAACCGACTACTATTCTGCCGCCGACAAGTCGCCCTTCTCGACCTTCCATCAGTTCTATCACTTCGGTAAATCATTCGACGAGATCGAAGCCGAAATCGCCGATCTAAAACCCGACGTCGTGGGTATCTCTTCGCTCTTCACACCTTACTACCGCGAAGCCCTCGAAATCGCCGCGCGTGTGAAACACCGGACCGCTGCGGTTGTCGTCATGGGCGGCTCGCATGCTTCAGCGGCGCCGGAGTCGCTGCTTGCGTCGCCACACGTGGATTTCGTCATCCGCGGCGAAGGCGAGAAGGGGTTCGTCGAATTCTTGCGTCATCTGCTAAATCAGAGATCTCTCGAAGAGGTTCCGAATTTAGCCTACAAGCGCGATAGCAAAATCACGTTGAATCAGATGGCCGACAACTTCCCGATCGACGATCTGCCGGTTCCCGATCTGAGCGATTTCGCGCCATCGACCTATACACTCGCCGGCAAACCGATGACTTTCATGATCACGTCTCGCAGCTGCCCGCACAAGTGCTCATTCTGCTCCGTGCACACAACCTTTGGAACAAACTATCGCCGCCGCTCTTTGGAAAACGTTCTCGAAGAAATCGAATTACGTTATCGACAAGGCTACCGCATCATCGACTTCGAAGATGACAACCTGACTTACTACAAGAACACGTTCAAGGAACTGTGTCGCCGTCTGATCGCGCGCTTTCCCAATCGCGAGATGGAATATGTCGCGATGAACGGCATCAGTTATTTAAGTCTCGACGATGAATTGCTCGAGCTGATGTTCGAAGCCGGTTTCTCACAGCTCAACCTCGCGCTCGTCAGCTCCGACAAGACCGTTCGTGAAACCACAAAACGTCCGCACACGCTCGACGCCTACGTGAAGGTCGTTAACAAAGCCCACGCACTCGGCTTCAAGATGGTCTCGTATCAAATTCTTGGCCTTCCCAATGAAAGTTTGGAAAGCATGATCCAGACGATGGCTTTCAACGCGCGCCTTCCCGTGCTGCTCGGCGCATCCCCGTTCTATCGAATCCCAAATTCGCCCATCGCGCACGGATTGACTCTGACAGAGGAAGATTATGTGAAGGCCCGTTTGACGGCGCTGGCGATTGAAACGAAAAATTTTAGCCGCGACGAGATCTACACTCTTTTGGTGACGACGCGCATCATTAACTTTCTCAAAGGGCTACCGGTTTGTTTAGCGACGAGCCTGATGACTCTTGTTGACGAATTCGCCGAAAACTCCAAAACAGCGATTGGCTTGCATTTGCTAAAGCAGCTCTTAACGACAGGACGTTTATACTTTTGGACGAAACGAGATCTCGTGGAGAATCGCAAATTCGCCGCCGAGCTGTTTTTCCGCGTGCTGGCAAAAGCGCAATTCATTGCCGGTCAAAATGGCCGGATGATCGTCATCGACGATTTCCCTGGCCGACATGACGCGACTGCCGCAGCCTTATAAATTTGACATAAGCTGAACCCTGTACTACCCTTCCGACCGCTCGTCGAAATATGGGAACAGGAGGCAAAGATGAGAAAAATTTTATTTGTCGCGTTGTTGATTAGTGCGCTTCTCGGACAACTTTCGCGGAGTTATGCGGCCGAGAGCGGCGCCACCATCGCCGCGGCGCAAAAAGAAGGAAAGTTGATTATCTACTCCTCGACCGACTCGGCCAGCGTCGAGCCGTTGCTGCAGGATTTCAAAGCGCTCTATCCGTTCCTGCAAGTTGAATACAACGATCTCAATACTACGGAAATATATAACCGCTTCACCGCCGAGTCGGCTTCCGGTGCCGGTACTGCGGATTTCATCTGGAGCTCGGCAATGGACCTGCAGCTTCAGCTTGCGAGCAAAGGCAATGCTCTGAGTTATGCCTCGCCGGAAAGCTCCGGCTTGCCCAAGTGGGCCGTCTGGCAGAATCAAGCCTACGGCACGACCTTCGAACCGGTGAGTATCGCGTACAATAAGCGCCTGTTGCCCGCCGACGCTGTGCCGCAGAGCCATTCCGATCTGATTCGCTTGATGAAAGAGAAGCACGACGTGTTCAAGGAGAAAATCGCGACTTTCGATCCGGAGAAGAGCGGCGTCGGTTTTCTGATGATGACTCAGGACGCAAAAGTGTTCCCGCAATTCTGGGATCTCGCCAAGGGACTCGGCGCCACCGGCGCAAAAGTTTACACGAGCACGGGCGCGATGCTGGAGAAAGTCGGCTCAGGCGAGCATACTTTGGCCTACAATATTATCGGCTCCTATGTGCTGCTGCGCCAGAAAAAAGATCCGTCTCTCGGGTTGGTATTACCGAAGGATTACACGCTGGCGTTTTCGCGCATCGCGTTTATTTCGAAGACAGCGCGCAATCCCAACACCGCCAAACTATTTCTCGACTACGTTCTTTCCAAACGCGGCCAAACCGTGATGTCCGAGAAATCCCTGGTCTATTCGATTCGCAGCGACGTGCCTGGACCGATCACCGCCGCTGGCCTCACCAAGGATCTGGGCAAGGCATTGAAACCCATCGAGGTGAACACGGATATCCTCGCCGGTCTCGAACAAAACAAGCGCTTGGAATTCATGAAACAGTGGAAGGAAGCACTGAAAAGATAAACTTGTGAGCCGGACTCTCCGTTCGTTCGCGGTGATCGGCGTAGCCCTGGTGGTCTTCGGACCGCTGGGGCTCATCATTTACCAAAGTTTTCTTAGCGAAGCTTTCTTTAGCCCGACGGCCGCCCTGAGCCTCGGCGCGTATCGCTACGTTCTCACCGATTCCGGTTTTCACTCCGCCTTCGGCACCTCTCTGCTGGTTTCCCTCGGCATGACATTGATTTCGGTACCACTCGGCAGTCTGCTGGCGTTTCTGCTCGTGCGCACCGATTTGCCGGGAAAGAAATTTCTCGAGCCGTGGCTGCTCGTGCCGATCTTTCTCTCGCCGGTCGTGTTGGCCTTCGGATACGTCGTCGCCGTGGGACCTGTAGGCTTTTTCTCGCTTTGGACCAAAGCATTGGTCGGCCGCGTGCCGTGGAATCTCTATTCTCTCTACGGCATGATTCTCATCGCCGGGCTTACCCACGTGCCGCACTCGTTCCTATACGTCTCCTCCGCGTTGCGAACTTTAGATCCCTCGGTGGAGGAAGCCGCCCGAGTCGCTGGTGCCGGCCCGTGGCGCATTGCGGCGACGATTAGCTTGCCTTTGGTGTTACCGTCGATTCTATTTAGCGCCGCTTTGATTTTTTTGTTGGGCTTTGAATTGTTCGGCTTGCCGCTGGTGTTAGGTGATCCCGCCGGTTTGCTCGTGCTCACGACGTATTTATACAAGCTCACCAATTTGCTCGGCGTGCCGTCCTATCACCTCATGGCCGTGGTTGCGCTATCGATCGTTGCGCTCACTTTTCCGCTGGTTTACATGCAGCGCCGCATGCTGCGTACGGCCGGCCGTTTTGCCGTGATCGGCGGCAAAGGCCAAGCATTTCGCCCACTGCCGCTCGGTACGTTGCGCTGGCCTGCGGTCGCGATCGTTTTGCTCTGGTTGGCAGTGACGGTCTTGTTGCCGCTGATCGGCGTTGCCTTGCGCTCGGTCGTTAGCCAATGGGGCGAAGGAATTAAGTTATCCGAAGTTTTGACCTTGGATCATTTTCGCGGGCTCCTAGGTTATCCCAATTTGGTCCGCGGCATCGTCAACACACTATTGATCGGCAGTATTGGCGGTGCTTTGTCCGTCGTATTCTACGCCATTATCGGCCTCGCAGCGCACCGCTGGCAGAGCCGCTGGGTTTCGTTTCTCGATTATCTGGTGATGTTGCCGCGCGCGCTGCCCGGACTCATCGTCGGCTTGGCGTTTCTCTGGGTGTTTTTGTTTTTCAAGCCGATCGCGCCGCTGCGCACGACGCTGTTCAGCCTATGGATCGCCTACACGGTGGTGTGGCTCGCCTATGGATTGCGTTTGATCTCCGCGAGCCTGTTGCAGGTCAAGCCGGAGCTCGAAGAAGCGGCGCGTGTCACGGGCGCTCGGCAAGGCACGGTTTACCGCGACGTGACCCTGCCGCTGATTCGCTTCGGTCTGATCGGCAGTTGGTTGCTCGTGTTCATGATGTTCGTGCGCGAATACTCGACCGGCGTTTATTTGCTCGGGCCCGGCACCGAAGTGATCGGCTCGTTGATCGTTTCGCTCTGGGGCACCGGTGCCTTGGATTTGATCTCGGCGCTCTCCGTCATCGAAATTGCTTTGGTCGGGTTGATACTTTTTATCGCGCTTCGTTTAGGAGTGAGACTCGATGCCTGATCTGATCGTGGAGAATATCGAAAAGCAGCTGGGCACGGCGCAAGTTTTGTGCGGCGTGTCCTTTGAGCTACACCAAGGCGAAGTCCTCGCTCTCCTCGGAGCCTCTGGCAGTGGCAAGACGACGCTGCTGCGCTCGGTCGCCGGCCTTGAGCGTCCCGACAAAGGCAAGATCGAAATCCGCGGCAAAGTCGTGTTCGACGCGGCGAGCGGGTTTGAAATTCCCGCCGAGCAGCGCGGCTTGGGATTGGTCTTTCAATCGTACGCGATTTGGCCGCATCGCAGTGTGTTTGAAAACGTTGCCTATGGCTTGCGCTTAAGACGCGTGCCCGACGCAGAGATCCGCCAGAGGGTCGGCGACGTGTTGGCGCGCCTTGGACTCGGCCATCTAGTGGACCGCTACGCGCATCAATTATCCGGCGGCCAGCAGCAACGGGTCGCCCTCGCGCGCGCCATCGTTTACAATCCGCCGGTTTTGTTGCTCGATGAACCGTTGTCGAACCTCGACGCCAAGCTGCGCGAAGACGCCCGCGCCTGGGTGCGTGAGCTCATTAAACAGATCGGCAATAGCGCGCTCTATGTCACCCATGACCAAACCGAGGCATTGGCGATCGCCGATCGCGTGTTGTTATTGGATCGAGGACAGATTCAACAAAACGGCACGCCCCAAGAAATTTACGGCCGCCCCACCAGCCAGTTTGCCGCTGAGTTCATGGGCAGCAACAACCGCTTCGATGGCAAGATCGCCGAAATCTCCGGCAACCGCGCCCGCCTCGAAAACGACGGCTGGAGTCTGTGGGGCAAATTACAGGGAAATAAAGAGCCCGGCGCGCCGGGTACGGGACTTATCCGCGTCGAGCGGGTCCGCTTAGCCGACAGTGGCGGCGAGAACCATCTGAAGATGCAACTGAAGTCCGCTCTCTATTTAGGCGAACGCTGGGAATACGTGCTTCAGTTCGGCGAACTGCGCCTGCGTGTTTGGGGCGAAGAAGCGCGCGCCCCCGGCGAATGTTGGGTGGCGATCCCGCAAGACGAATTCTGGGTTTTCTAGTTCTCTAATTTATTCCTTCTCCATGCCGATAGAGAACATCCGCTCCAGATCGTGGCGGGAATAGACGCGAAATGCGATCAGCGTTTCTGAAGTGGTAATGCCTGGAACTGCGCGAATATGCTCCGTCACGATCTTGGCAAGCTGATCGTTGTCGCTCGCACGCACGATCACGGCCAAATCATAGCGACCCGCGACAGAATAGACTTCGCTGACACCGTCCACGTCGGCGAGTGTTTCGGCAACTTTGTTGGTTTTATCTCGTTCGGTGTTCAAGAGAACGATGGCGGACAGCATGGCGGTTCTCCTTTTTGGCGCTGGAGATCGGTCGTAATGAGTTACAGCAGTTGCTCAAAGAGTATCCGACGAACCGCATCATGGTCAACGGCGCTTGAACGATTTGAAGATCTGCAACGACTTGAACAGATGGAGAAGCGATTCTCCAGCCGCTATTTCCACAACTGATCGAAGAACCCCGACCGCTTCACCTCATCGACGTAGCGATTATCGAAGTACGCCGTCACCGGAGTGCTCGACGCCGCTTTGGCGTCGACGAGATTGCTCGCCACCATCTGTTTAGTCATCGCCCGTAGGGCACCTTCTTGAACATAACCTTCTTTCGCGTAGTTTTCCGTGGCGAAACGATACAACTGTTCCAATAGGTCGGCGTCTTTGATCGGCATCCATTTCATCATGACTTTCTTCGTCCGCTCCCGATCTGTCTGAATCAGTCTAATGGACTCTGCCGTGACTTTGATCACGCGAAAAACCATGTCTTTGTCTTTTTCCGCAACGGATCTACGCGCGACGATTCCGTTGGTGATGAACTCGGTGAGCTTTTGCAAATCGCTCGGTGAAACAAGCTCATTGTAACCTTGCTTTTTGAGTTGAAAATTATACGGCGGCGAGAAAACCGCGCCGTCAACGGAACCGCGAACTAACCCCGTGAAGGCCTCAGGTTGACCGCCCATTTGTAAGATCGTGACGTTCTTCACACCGTAGCTGTCGATCGCCGTCTGCAACGCGAAATGAGTCACGGTTCCGAGCCGGCTCACGCCGATTTTTCGACCCGCCATGTCTTCGGGCTTTTTGATATCCGACTTCACCATGATGGATTGAGTGAAACGCGGCACCATCGCCGTGATATGGATGATGTCACCTCCCCGCAAGATGTTTGATATCACCGCCGGCCCCCCGGAACCCGCAAAGTCCGCGGCGCCCGATAGCATGGACTGAAACAACGCGGAAGACGCGCCGATAAAGACGGGGTCGAAGTCAATGCCGTACTTCTCAGCGATGCGCGCATCTTTAGCGACAAACCAAGGAAGGCAATTGACGCCGATGGGCGAGAACGGGAAAGGCACTTTCTTTAGCGCCTGGGCCTGGAGCGACCCAGGCGAGAGAAGCGCGGCGATTATGAAGAAAGCAAATCTACGGCCTGCCCTCAAAGACAGGTAAGAAGACGGAAAATCTAGCGAGCGTTTCATCTCGGATCCTCCTCTCTTCAGAACGTTTGAGGGTCTAGTACAGTCGGCTCATCCCTGTCAACGCGGTGCGGTTTCGCCCGTGTCCGGTAATTGGTAACCGCCTGAACGTTTTGAACAGCTTGAACGTTTTAAACGATCCTTACGCGCTCTTTAAATGCTTCGAGAAAAATCCGAACGTCCGCGGCCACGACGCCTTTGCCGCGTGTTCTCGATAATTCGCCGAGCCGAAATTGGCAAAGGCGTGAGCGGCATTCGCATAGGAATGGAATTCGTGTGGTTTGCCGAGACGCGTCATCTCGGCATCGAGCCTCCGCATATCTGCCGGCGATGGATTTTTATCGTCTTCGCCGAAGTGGCCCATTATCGGGCAGTGAATATTCTTCGTGCGCTCGAACGGCGACGCGCCATCGCCCCACGCAGAGAACGGATCGCCGCCGTAGTACATGACCCCCGCTTTGATATCTGGACTCACCGCCGCCATGAGATAGACGATCCGTCCACCCATGCAGAAACCGACGATACCGATTCGGCCGGGATCGACGGATTTCTGGGACTTGAGAAAGGTGACCGTAGCATTGATATCCACAATCACCGTCGCATCGCGCAGCCTCATCCGCCGCGTCGGCGCATCGTCTTTGCATTCCGGCGAATCGCGATGATAAAGATCCGGCGCCGCAGCGATGAATCCTTCCCGCGCAACCATGTCTGAGAATTCGACAAAGTCATCGACGCCGGTCTGGCCTTGGACGACGATTATTGCGGGAACTCTTTGCGCGTTGTCGGGCGCACTCACGTAAGCGCGCATGTTCGAGTTATCGACTTTGACGTTTTCCCATGATGAACTCATGGTGCACCTCCAAACTGTAGGGCACGGCGTGCCGTGCCCCTACTTGCCCAATACTTTTCTCAATCGTTCGATAATCTCCGGCCGTTGGGACATCATTTCTTTGGCCAAGGTCTCCATTTCCTCACCGGACGTGTACTCGGCATCGAGCTTTTTGCTTTTCACTTCCTCCAAGAATGCATTGTCCTTCTAAGGTTTTCTCGAACGCTTCGCGGATGACTTTGACAAGCTCCGGACGCATGCCGGGTGGGCCCATGTACGGGCGTTGAAATATTTCCGAGGCGGTTACAATACGGGCCAGTCTTCGCCCGACATCCGGCGTCTTGTGCTTGTCCATCAATTCATTGAGGGTCGGTACGTCCGCCAACCGGCTATCTCTCTTTTCGCCGAGCTGGATGATGGCGCGCACGAAGTTGTTTTTTCGCCAGGTGTGAAACGGCTCGCGGCCAAAAAACGCGGTAAGACTAAACGCCCGGCACTGGATCTCACCTCGCTCAACCGCCAAGTCGACTTCGTTGCCGCCTTTATATCCCGTTACGATATTGAACTTGGCGCCGATCGTCTCCTCCAACAATCTCGGCACCAGGTATCCCGTGGTTCCAGTGCCGGTGGCGCCGCATTTGGGCGGCTCCTTGGCGCTGCGCACATCTTCAATGGTCTTGAACGGAGCATCGGTGCGCATGTAAAGCAGGTCCGTCGTGCGCGATGCATTGCCGAGCCACGCAAATTTCGCCCAGTCGAATTTGATCTCGGGCCGGCCAATCAGTTGATCGATGTAAAGATTCGGATTGGGAGCCAGCAAAGTCAGGCCGTCGGGTTTAGCGACGGCGTAAACAAAATTCGCCGCTACGATATGGCCCGCGCCGGTCATGTTCTGAACCAGAATGCCAGGATTGCCGGGAATATGCTTTCCCATGTGCGTCGCGATCATGCGCGCGTAAATGTCGTACAGGTCGCCGGTTTGGCTGCCCGTGATAATGGTAATTGTCTTACCTTGATAATAGGGAGTTTGCGCTGCGGCGCCGGACACCGAACCAAACAAAATGACCAATAATAATGGAACCACTCGTTGCATCGTCCCCTCTTTGCTTCGCAAGATTATTGAGATGTAAGGGCACGGCATGCGGTGCGCTACCCTCGGCCCGTAAATACTTCGCCCGCGCGAATCGTCCACTTCGCCGCAATGCGTTGCTTATGCAGTTTTTCTCCACCGACCGAATCGCGCAGCGTCACCGGATCGTCGAGAATCTGCAGGACGGCGATATCCGCTTCACGACCGACTTCGAGGCTACCGATTCGATCTTGCCAACCGATAACACGGGCCGCGTTTACCGTACAGTTGGCGATGATCTGTTCGAAGCTCAAACCCAATGGCAAGAACTTGGTCAGCACCGTAGGTAAATCGCCGACGACGCCGAAGCCCGGCTGGCTCAAGCGGCCGTGCAAATCCGAGCTGATGACATCAGGCACGATGCCCTCGCCCATGGCGCGCTCAACGAGATTGAAATCAAAGTGGCCGCCGGCATGGCCGACGTCGAAGATCACGCCGCGCTCTTTGGCCTTACGAACTAACGGCAGCAGCTTTCCGGATTCATCGATGATCGATGGTTTCTGCGGCGTGTAGCAATGCGTGATGACATCGCCTGGCCGCAGCGTGTCGGCGATTTCGTCCATACCGATCGCCGTGTCGCCCACGTGTACCATGATCGGCGTGCGCGTCGCCTCGCCGGCTTTGATTGCCAGACGCAGCGCCTCGCGGCTATTGTCGCCGATGGCTTTCTTATGCATGCGGACTTTTATGCCGATGCCGATGTCACGATTGTTGCCAACCGTTTCCGCCGCCCCGTCGGAATCCGCAAAGCCGAGCTGAAGCAATTCTCCCGGCGCGTTCAAGACTCCATGTTGAGCGAGCGCTACGAACCCTAGCATACGAGTCTTGGATTGCTCGTGAACAAGCTTTCTAAACCCGAGAAAATTCACCGGCCCCGCAGAGCCAGCGTCCATCGTGGTCGTCACACCGGTAGCAAGACAAAGGGAGTCCAGATTGCAGCCGTAAGGGTTCACGCCCCAGTAGCTGTGCACGTGAAAGTCGATCAGACCTGGAGTGATGTAACAGCCGGTAACGTCCAAAACTGTTTTCGCGTTGGCGCGCGGCAGATTGGCTTGAATCGCCGTGACACGATCGCCGGCGACGCCAACGTCAAGCTTTTGATTGATGCTTGTCGCTGGGTTAAGAACAGTGCCGCCGGTTAGTAACAGATCGAATCTGTCAGCCATTTACGTCCCTTCCACTCTTCCGAGTCCGACGTAAGGTGGGGGTGATTTGCATTGTATAACGCCACCCCTATCCAACCTTTCCCTGTCGAGAGGAAAGGCTTCGAATGCTTGCACACTACAACTAATGATTGCCGCGCTCTCTGCTTTTATCGTACGGTTCCACGATTACGATCACGCCCCACGAACACGTTCACGATTTTTTAATCCGCATCCAACCCATAAAACTTTGCCGGATTCGTGCAGAGGATCTTGTCGATCACTTTCGGATCGATGTCACCGCTCTCTTTGAGCTTCGACAAAGCCAAGAGTTCGCTGGCGTTGTCGGCGTGGCCGTAGTCCGAGCCGATCATCAGGCAATTTTCACCGGCGTACTTGAGCACGTAAGGCAAATCGTCGTCGGTCTGGCACGCCGCGAATAACTGATTGCTGCCACTCAGCACGTCAGGCCGCGCTTTTTTCCCTTCGAGCTTCGGAAAACGCAGGTTGAGATCATGGACTAAATAAGGCACCCATTGCGCCGCCACTTCGATGGCGCCGATCCGCAGCTTGGGAAACTTTTCCGGGATGCCGTTCAGAATCATCGAATGAAAACCGCCGATCACCATGAGTTTGGCGACACGAAATGGTTCGCCGCCGAGCATTTCATTGACGGTGAAGTTGCCGATGCCGGAGTGAATGCCGACGGGCATGTTGAGTCGGCTCGCTTCTTCATAAAGCGGGAAAAAATAGGGATCGTGTAGGGTATGGTGAGTTTCGATGCCACGCACAAAAACCGCACACGCACCGTTGCCATGCGACCAACGAAGCTCGTCCAGGGCTTTGTTCATGGTCAGAAGCGGCAACTGCACCGCCCAGCGCAAGCGTTTTTTATCTTTGGACCAGATGTCCGCCATCCAGCGATTGTAGGAACGGCATAGCGCCAGCTCGATCCTGGGATTGTCGGTCACCGGTCGGAGAAAAAGCGTTGGATAGAGCACCTGCACGCCGGTGCCGATCTCGTCCATGTGTTTCAGGCGGGAATCGATGTTGGCCATCTCGCGCGACTCTTTCGACGTGTCTTGCCCAATATTGTCGCGACCACCGATCAGTCGCCCGCCGATGATCCAAAAATTTTGCCTCTTACCCGTCGGCATGTCGACCGCGATGGGCACTGGCCGATAACGTTTGTCTTCGCCCTCCAAATAATCCCAAGTTTTCTCGCATTCGATAACGTGAGCGTCGGCATCGATTGTTAACATCCTACAACCTCCAAATTCGAGAATATTGGCGTATGGCTGATGGCATATGGCATATAGATGGAACCCATACGCCACAAGCCATACGCCATATGCTATATGCCGGTCTGCTAGAGCGCGTACAGCGCCCGCGGGTTATCGTCGAGAATCTTGTCGATCACGTGACCGGGCAGCTTGCCGTCATTGCGCAACTTGCGCAGCGCTTCGATCTCCGCGGCATTGTCCGCATGGCCATAATCTGTTCCGATAACCAGATTGTCCTCTCCCGCGTAGCTGAGAACGTGATCAAGATCGTCATCGGTCTGGCAGGTGACGTAGATTCTGTTTTCTTTAAGAACATTGTTCGGAAACGGCTTGCCGCGCCGCGCGAAACGCCGCGCGAGATCGTGAACCGCGTAAGAAATCCACTGCGCGCTCACTTCGATGATGCCGATCCGGAGCTTCGGGAAGCGCTGCGGGATGCCGTGAAATACCAGCGAATGGAACGCGCCGATGACAGCTAGTTTGAACTTGGAGAAACCAGGATCATCGGCGAAAAAATCGTAGGTCGTAAAAGCCCCATTAGCCGAATGAACACAGATCGGTAGATCCAATGCGCTCGCTTGCTCGTACAAGGGATAAAAATACGGATCGCTCAGTATGCGTTCCACTTCGAGGCCACGCATGTAGACGCCGCAAGCCCCATTCTCCTTGCCGAACTTCAACTCTTCCAGGAGATGCTCCATGCTCTGCAGTGGCGGCACGAGCACCCAACGGAAACGTGTCGGTTCTTTTTTCACGATGTCTGCCATCCACCGGTTGTAACTGCGCGACACGGCAAAATCGATATCCGGCCGCCGGCTCACCGGCGTAATAAAAAATGTCGGATAGATCACCTGGCAATCGATGCCCAGCTCGTCCATGTGTTTGATGCGCAAATTGAGATCGGTCATTTCGCGCGCCGCCACCGGGAGGTCTCTGCCAACGTTATTGCGCGGGATGACGCGCCCATCGACCATCCAATAATCAAAGGGATCTTTGGTGCTGGTCGCACTGACAACTTTCGGTTTGAACTGCCGCTCGGATTCGAGCATGTAGTCCCATGTCGATTCGTTCTCAATCACATGCGCGTCGGCATCAATCACTGTCATCTGCGAATTTCTCCTCTTAACTATTGCCTAATGCCTGTCGCCTATTGCCTTCTTCTAACCTTCCCTCGGCGACTCATCCACCAGTTTGCCGCTCTCATGAGCAAAGCACTTGCCGCTCTGGTCCATCGGCAGTTGCGCGCAAAGCACGAAGCCTTGCCCCAAAATCTCGGGACCGGGCAAGCGCTTGAGCGCTTCTTCCGGCGCGGTTTCCGTGGCGATTGGAACGCGCGGTGAGAAGGTCACCACGCAGATATTCGAATCGCGCACTTCTTCCGCGACGTAGCGCGTAAACGTGCGGATACCATCCTTGGTGACCATGTAGGTGGCTGCGCCGCCCGGTTTCAGACCGCCGCCGCCGTAGAGATTGATGATGTGACCCGATTTTCTCTTCGCCATGTGCGGGATCACATGCTTGGTTCCGAAAAATGTTCCGTACAGATTGGTGTGAACGACGCGATCCCAAAATTCCAAAGGCATATCGGCGATGAGTGGCCAGCGCGGAATGTTCCAGGCAAAGTGCGGCACGATCGCCGCATTGTTCATCATCACGTCGATCTGGCCGAAACGATTAACCACCTGATCGACCATCGCCTTAACGCTGTCCCCACTTCGAACGTCAACATGGACGGCGATTGCTTCGCTAACTTCGCCGATTTCCGCGGCGGTCTTCTTCGCCAAGTCCGCATTGAAGTCGGCAACAACGACTTTCGCTTTCTCCTGGGCGAATGTTTTGGCCGCATGTTTGCCGATACCCTGCCCGCTGCCGGTTACAACGACAACTTTTCCTTGAAGCACGTGTTACCTCCAAAAATATTTGGGCTAATATAAGCAGCGAATATCGCAATCCACAGATGTATTCAACGTGTCCAAACGACGAGACTAGAGTCCTGCCGAATAACGGGAGCCTGCGTTAACACCAAATTCGAAATTCGTAACTAGAAGCGGAAATTTCCGTTAGCAGACTCATGAAAAACTCTCTTTGCAGGCTGCTCAAAAAGATCTCAGAGGCGAGGCGGTAATTGGCGTATGGGTGATGGCATATGGCGTATAGATGGAATAGATGGAACCCATGTGGCATAGGCCATATGCTATAAGCCAACTGGGGCGAGGCGATTGAGCACAACGAGCATATGAGGCTTTTTCAGCAGCCTGCTCAGCGTTGCGACGCGTAGAGCCGATCGATGAAGCCACTTTCATCCAGTTTGCGCACGAATCGCGCATCGATCAGCTCGTCAACTTTGAGCGCCGCGATTTTGGGATTTTGCTGCGTCATCAAACGTTGCGCGTTGCGCAAACCGTCGAGCGACGGATAGGGTTTTCGATTGAGCGTCAGCAGATGATCCTGATAACCGTTTTCTGCCACGCTCGGATCGCTGATGCGGAGATGCTTCATGAGGATTTTCAGCGCGATGGGCTTATTCGCTGGTTGCTGCACGAATACCAAACCTTCCGTCAGCGCGGCGACCAACTTTTCAATCGCAACCGCATGCTGTTCGAGATAAGTGCGCGTCACGCCTACGCCTAACCCCGGAAAGGTCGCATTGGTCTTGGCCAGATCGACGAGCTGCGAAAATCCTTTGCTGGTCAGGCGCTGGCTCAGCGTCGGATCGAGCACCGCGGCGTCGATGCGACCGGCCTCCAAGGCATGCCCGATGGTGACCGGATCGCCGATGGGAAGAAAGGATATATTGTCGCGTTTGGGTTCGAGGCCGAGCTGTTCCAAGGCAAGCATCGCATACATCCACGTGCTGCCGACTATGCTCTGCACGCCGAAACGCTTGCCGCGCAACTCCTCTGCCTTTTTGATTTGCGGAATCGCAATCAGTTTCCAGCTCACCCGGCTCGAGATCGACGTGAGCATTTTCACATCGACTCCCTGCGCCGCAGCGCCGAGCACCGAAACACCGGAAGTAAATGCCGCTTGGATCTCTCCGGTTAAGAGGCTTGCCACCAACGTCGACCTGCCGCGGATCAGAATAAGCTGAGCTTCAACACCATGCTTCGCAAAAATTCCTTGCTCCTGCGCCGCCCACAAACTAAGCGCGCTGCTGCTCACCGAGGCCGCGCCGATGTTGACGCGCACAGGCGCGGTCGCGGCGCCGACGGGGAGGGCACACAACAAATTGAGACTGATGAATAGATGATAGACGGCCTTGATCATCGGTCACAATCGCAAACATGGTGAGACAACTGGAGTGACGCCGCGCCAAAAACTTTAGCTTTTATTCGCCCATGACGTTCTTCATCGAAGCGACGACCTCGGCCGTCTGATTCAATACTTCTTTTGCCAGCGCTTCGATCTCGTCGCCGTGAATAAGCTCAGGTTCGAGACCCTGTTTTTTGGCGTCGGCAATTAATTCGGGACTTGCCAGCGCCTTGGCATAACCCGCGCGCAAAAGCTTGATATGTTCCGGTGGCGTTCCAGGCGCTGCGAACATCGGTGCGGCGCCGAATTCGCCTGAACCGAGCATCACGGTTACCAAGCGGCGATCTAAATCCGAAGTCTTGTATTGCTCCATCAATTCACTGAGCAGTGGCGTATCGGCCAATCGCGGGTCGCGCTTTTTCCCGCCTTGAACCAAAACGCGCACTTGATTTTTACTGCGCCAGGTATGGAACGGCTCGCGGCCGTAGAAAACCTGGATGGTGAACGCGCGACACTGCACTTCGCCGCGCTCGACCGCTATTTCAATATCGGCGCCCCCTTGATAGCCGGTGACAATCTGAAACTTAGCGCCAATGGTTTGTTCGAGCAATTTCGGAAGATAATAGCCTGTATTCCCCGTGCCCGTTGCGCCGCACTTCGGCGGCACCGTCGCGGTCCGCACGTCATGGATGGTCTTGTAGGGAGTGTTCGCCCACATGTACAACATAGGGGTCGTTGGCGTCGTGCTGCCGACCCAGGTGATTTTTGACCAGTCGTATTGAACTTCTTTCTTTTTCAGAAGCTGTTCGAAGTAGAGCGCCGCGTTGTTGACACCGAGCGTTAAACCGTCGGGCTTCGCAACGGTGTATATATAATTGGTCGCCGTCATCGAGCCGGCGCCGGACATGATCTGGACCACCGTGGCGGGGTTGCCGGGAATATGCTTGGTAAGTTGCGGCGCGATCAGCCGCGCCCACAGGTCGTGGGCGCTGCCCGCCGGATAGCCGACGATGACCCTGATAGTTTTACCCTGATAATAGGGAGTTTGCGCCACAGCTTCGACCGACCACAAGAGAATGGACAAGAGCCAAATACTCGTCTTTTTCATTTCGCCTCCCACTCTGAATAACTAAACGCCAAGTTGAACGACGAAGCCGGCGTGGTTTGCAACATAAGGCAGATCTAAATTGAACGTCAAGAACATTCGGCGGCACGACAAAGTTGGCGCTGAGCCTAGTCCTCAAAGGTTTCGTGCGAGTCGGTCCCGCAGTTCAAAACCAAAATCGCGGGCAAATTTATCTGGTGCTTCGTGGACGAATCAATTACCATACGCCAGCTTTTGTAAGCTTAAGGAAGTTGTGGCTTGATGCTTCATCAATTTGCTGCTTTCAAGAAGCGCTCATTTAAGAGCGCCGGCTTCACTCTGGTCGAAATTCTGGTCGTGATCGCCGTGATTGGTCTGCTCGCCGCGATCGCGATACCGCAGTTCATGAGCTATCGAAGCGAGGCGATCGATGCGCAGATGAAATCGGATCTTCGAAATGCGTCAATTGCCATCGAAGCCTACTACGCCAAACAATCTGTGCTTCCGGCTTCCCTCGCCGAAACCGTCGGATACAGCTTCCAATCAACCGACGGAGTCACCGTATCGTTCGTCATCCTCTCGCCAACTTCATACAGAGTGACTGCCGCCAGAACGGGCGGCACTCAGCCAAACTTTACTTATGATAGCGCCACTGGCTCGATCCATTAGTCGAGCGCAACGGTGACGTTATTGAGAGACTTGAATTTCTTGGATGATTACAATTATTCGGCTCAACGGACCAACCTGCAACGACGCCGACCCACAACGCGATGAGAGAAGTGACGGTGCGCTATCAAATACAACAAAGCTAGAGCACGCGTATTCTTCTTCACGAAGTTTAGAAACTAAGGTGTCGCGAAAAGCGGCCCGCTCCTTTGCGCTTGACGCTGGTTCGCAACTTCGAATAGGTTTGGGAGGTATAAACCGACGCTTGCGCCATTCGCAATCTTACGGCGGCGCAAGGCAATGATCCTGGACTTGACCGGCTTGGACATAAATAGCGCAAGGAGGGTTCAAACATGGCCGACGGCATTAACGAAACGGACAAAATCTCGGTGCTTAATCCGGTAGGCTTTCCACCAAAGATTACGCCGAAACCAATGGCGCCGCGCTTGGAGAGCCTTGACGGCAAGACCCTTTATTTAGTCGACCCGCGCTTCGACGACTCGGGGCTTTTCCTGCGCCAGGTGCAGGATTGGTTCGCCGATCACATGCCGTCGGTGACGATCAAGCTCGTAGAGATGTCGAGCGTCTACACAAAAGACGATCCCAAGACCTGGGAGATGATCAAAGCCAACGGCGACGGCGCCATCATCGGTGTCGGCCATTGAAGTACCTGCGCGCCGGCGGTCGCCGTGCACGCAATCGCTCTCGATAGCAAGTACGGTGTGCCCACCGTCGCTATCCACACCAACGCCTTCGAGAAGGCGGTGCAATCGGTGACCCGAATGCACGGCATGCCCGAGGCGCGTTACACTTTCGTGCCCCAGCCGGTGATGGGTAAGACCGTGGAACAACTGCGCGCCTATGTCGAAGGCAAGAGCCCGATCAGCGGCCGGCCGGTGATGCAAGAAGTCATCGAAGGCCTCACCCGTCCCGCCGAGGGAGATCGCATCAAAGAGATCAAGTTCGAGCGCTCGACGCCGCGACTGGTCGACTCCGACACGGACGAGAACCTGCAGCGTTTGTTCCTGGAGAATAATTGGACGGACAAGCTGCCGATCGTTCTGCCGACGGAAAGAAAAGTGCGAGAAATGCTCGCGCACACGAGCCGCAAGCCGGACGAAGTCGCGGGGCATATGCGCTCGAACCAATTTCGGCAGTATTGGGAATTCACGGTTGAAAAGGTAGCGGTTAACGCGGTGATGGCGGGAGCGCGACCGGAGTACTTTCCGCTGATACTGGCGCTCGCTTCGAGCGGCGTGAGCGCGCGCGGCAGCACGACCAGTTCGATGGCTGCGATGGTCGTCGTCAACGGTCCGATTCGTAACGAGATCGGCATGAACTCCGGCACCGGCGCCATGGCGCCGTACAATCACGCCAACGCGACCATCGGCCGCGCCTATGGCTTGCTATCGCAAAATCTCCAGGGCGGCTCGCTCCCCGGAGATAGCTACATGGGCTCCCAGGGCAACGGCTACGCGTACGGTACTGTCACCTTCGCCGAGAATGAAGAGCGCAGTCCGTGGGCGCCGTTCCACGTGCAGCATGGATTCAAGCCGGCCGACAGCACCTTGAGTATTTTCACCGGTTGCCGCTCCACGGCATTTACTCTCGGCGTGCGGGAAAAATACTGGCGCGAGCATGTGCGCAACATGCTGCGCGGCATGGACGCCCACAGCGCGCCGACTTTCTTACTCGACCCGATCGCAGCCAGGCAATATATCGACCGCGGCGGCTTCGATACCAAGGAAAAAATGATCGAGTGGGTTTACGAGAACGCGCTGATGCCGGCCGGCGAGTATTGGGATTACCAGCTGATTCAGAATTACATCTACCCCAGAGCGACATTCGGCGAGGAACCCTACGCGTCGAAATTGAAAGCTGCGCCGGACGAAATGATCAAGATGTTCAAGCTCGACGAAATCCATGTCGTGGTCGTCGGCGGCGAGACCAATGGCTACTGGCGCATCATGGGCTGCAATTATCAAAAGACTGTTTCCGTCGATGAGTGGAGATGAAGGGGCAGTTTGTTTCGAATTTCGGGTTTCGATTTACAGATGATAGCGCGGCTTATTCGTATTCGATCTGCTGGAACAGTAGACTCAAACATAGGAGGCTACGATGACGAAATTTTCCAGAGGCTTGGCCGTTACGTTTTATCTCTGTTTCTTTGTTGCATCGAGTCTCACCTTTACCACGACGCTCCAGGCACAAGCCCCTTTTTATCAGGGAAAGAGCATAAGGCTCATCATCGGCAATCAGGCCGGATCTCTCTATGACGGTTGGGCACGCCTGTTCGCCAACCACATGGGAAAGCACATCGCCGGCAACCCCGCGATCGTCGGACAAAACGTGGCAGGCGCCGGCTCAGTGATTGCAGCGAATCAAATTTACAACGTTGCCAAACCGGATGGGCTCACCATCGGCGCTCTTCTTCCGGGAATCTACATGGACCAGCTCATTGGGCGAAAGGAAGTGCAATTCGACTGGGCAAGATTTAATTGGATCGGCACACCGGAGCAAACCGAATGGGTGTTTATTACCCGCCGGGATAGCCCTTACAAAAGTATCGAAGACATACGCGCAGCCAAGGAACCGGCCAAATGCGGTTCCACGGGGACAGGCTCGTTTTTATACCTAGTACCCAAGCTTATGGAAGAGACCCTCGGAACAAAGCTCACTATGATCACGGGCTATCAGGGCGGGCCGGATGTTGACCTCGCCATCGAGAGGGGCGAGGTGCACTGTCGTGCAGTTTCCACCACGGCCTATTTCGGCCGCGAGCCTTACCTTACCTGGAGCAAAAATGGATTTGTTCGTCCCCTCGCTCAGACCGGGAAAAAACGGGAAACTTCATTGACGGATGTCTCCACTCTCCATGAGCTAATGGACCAGTACAAAACACCCGAGAACGGGCGGCGCTTGGCTACGGTCATCCTGGCGGCGAATATCTTTGGTCGTCCGATTGTAACTCCTCCCGGAGTCCCTGCCGAGCGAATAAAAACCTTGCGCGAGGCGTGGAATAGAACAGTCAAAGATAGCGAATTTTTGGCCGAGGCAAAAAAGCGCGGATGGCCCGTCGGACCCGTAGCCGGTGAGGAGCTTGAATCGCTGGCCAAAGAGGTGATCGCGCAGCCGCCGGAAGTTATCCAACGGCTGAAAAAACTCCTGGGGGAATAATCGCAGTGGGCGGCGGCGAGACCAATGCGATGAGTGGAGATGAAGAACGGTAAGGAGTAAACAGTGAGGTGTGAGGAGTATCCCTAACCCCTCACACCTTACGCCTCACCCCTCACGCGAAACTCCAGAGAACAACCTACGTCATGGCTGAATACGACGTCATAATCGTTGGTTCCGGCCTCGCCGGTTTGACGGCGGGTTTATTCTCCGCGCGTTACGGTCTTTCCACATTGATATTGGAATCAACCATCCCCGGCGGTCATCTGATCAATATCGAGAAGATCGAAGACTTCCCCGGCTTTCCGGATGGCATCGCCGGTTATGACCTGTGTCCAACGGTGCAACGTCAAGCGGCGGATCAAGGCGCGGAATTCCAGCGCGCCGAAATTTCTAGCCTGGAAGCGCAGGATCGCTTGTGGTCCGTGATCAGCGACGAAGAACGCCACCGCGCCAAAGCCATCATCGTCGCCACCGGATCGAAGCTCAAAAACCTAGGCGTGCCCGGCGAGGAAAAATTAATGGGCCGCGGCGTCAGCCACTGCGCCAGCTGCGACGGCCCGCTCTACGACGGCCAAGTCGTCGGCGTGGTCGGCGGCGGTGACTCGGCGCTCCAAGAGGCGCTCACGCTGGCGAATTTTGCCGAGCAGGTTGTACTCTTCCATAATTCTGAACAATTCTCTGCTCAAAACTCGTATCGACAAAGAGTGTTGGACAATTCAAAAATAGTCCCGCGTTATCAAAGCGCGATCGAAGAAATTCTCGGCGACGACGTTGTCACCGGTGTGCGGGTTCGCAACGTGACGTCGGGAGAAATATCGCAAGTCGATCTCGCCGGACTGTTCGTTTACGTTGGCTTGCAGCCCAACACGGAGTTTTTGCGAAGTGTCTTAAAGCTGGGCGATACCGGGCATGTGCCGACGGACGGCTCAATGAAAACCGCCCGAGACGGTCTTTACGCCGTCGGCGATATTCGTGAGGACTCCGCGTCCCAAGCGATCACATCCGCCGGCGACGGCGCCACCGCCGCCATCGCGGCGTATCGTTACATCAAGGAGATTTTTCTCTAGTGCATTGCGTCGCAAGCCCGATTGAGGAGTCGGCGCTAGTTAAGCCGTCATTTCCGCGCACGCGGAAATCCAGGTTTCTTAGACTTTCTGGATTCCGGCTCGCCCCCGGCCTTCGCCGGGGTTGGCCGGAATGACGTGCATGAAGCAATGCATTTCCGATTCCGAAATTTAGAGTGCGAAGAAGCTCTATGAGTAAAAAAATCTTTGTCCTTGTGCTTAGCGCTATGCTCTTGGCTCTTAGCTTTACAGTCGACGCGCAGCAGCCGAAGAAAATCCCGTGGGTATGTTACCTAATAGGGAGCACCGCTTCTAGTTCCGCGGAAAGCCTCAAGCCATTTCGCGAACGTTTACGCGAGCTCGGCTACATCGAAGGGCACAACATCTCAATGGAATCTCGGTATTGGGACGGCAAGATTGAGCGGCTCCCTAGTCTTGCCGCTGAGTTAGTCCGTCTCAACTGTGACGTCATCCTCACCACCGGGACTGAAGCGGCAGAGGCTTCTAAGAACGCGACCAAGGCGATCCCTGTTGTTATGGCATACAGTGGGGATGCCGTTAGGCTAGGGATCGTTGCGGACCTCGCGCGCCCGGGTGGAAACATTACGGGGCTGACCTCCATTAACGCAGAGTTGAGCGGAAAACGGCTCGAACTGCTCAAGGAAGTTGTCCCCAGGCTTTCTCGGGTGGCTTTACTGTGGAGTCCGGGCAACCCAAACACAAAGTACCTGTTGAATGAGACAGAGTCCGCGGCTAGTTCCTTACGGGTAGCGATTCAATCCGTACAGGTGAAAGTGCCCAACGACATCGAAGAGGCATTTCAAGCTGCAACAAAGAAGCGTGCTCAGGCGCTTATGTTGGGCGGCGGCGGGTTCTTAAGCTCTCACCAAAAACGGATCGTAGAGCTGGCGGCAAAGAATCGGCTTCCAGGCGTGTATCCTAACGTTCAGTATGTTGAGGCAGGCGGGCTGATGACTTACACAGAGGATCGTTCAGAGATGTTCCGGCGCGCCGCTGAGTACGTGGATAAGATTCTCAAGGGAACAAAACCCGCCGACCTTCCCGTGGAGCGGCCCAAGAAGTTCGAGCTGGTGATCAATCTCAAAACGGCGAAGCAGATCGGTGTGACGATTCCACAGTCGGTGCTGGCGCGGGCGGATAAGGTGATTAAATAATCGTCGATTTTCGATTGCCGATTTTCGATTGAGGAGTGAGGAAAAACACGTGCACAGCACATTGCTGAAACGATTTTTGAATTCTTGCTCCGACAATCGGAAATCCAAAGCATGTCCTGAGCCACGCCGAAGGATCCAAAATCGAAAATTGGTGGGAATTGTTAGTCTCGTTGTCACACTCGCGATGTGCGGGGCGAGGGCCGAGGCGCAGCAGCCGAAGAAGATCCCGCGGATAGGATACCTAGGTGCTTCCTTCCTTTCTTCCGCGGAACGCGTCAAGGCATTCCGACAAGGTCTGCGCGAGCTTGGGTACGTGGAGGGAAAAAACATTGTTATTGAGTATCGATATACAGAGGAAAAACTCGATAGCGAACCCGCGCTTGCGGCCGAACTGGCGCGCCTCAAGGTAGATATCATCGTCACGGCTGGTGCGGGATCGACCCGCGCCGCCAAAGAAGCAACCTCTACGATTCCCATTGTCATGTCCCAGGATCCCGATCCTGTTGGAAACGGGTTTGTGGCCAGTCTTGCGCGACCTGGTGGAAATATTACTGGGTTATCCTCGCTGGGCGCGGACTTAGCAGGAAAGAGGCTGGAGTTACTCAAAGAAATCCTACCCAAGCTCTCCCGCGTAGCAGTCTTCGGCACTTCAACCAACCCGGGCACCGTACCGGCGTTAAGAGAGACGGAACTTGCCGCGGGACCGTTCAAGGTACAGCTTCAATTCCTGGACGTACTAAGTTCCAAAGATATTGAGAGCGCATTCCGAGCCGCAGGCAAGGGGCGTGCTGACGCAGTCCTCGTGCTGAACAGCCCCGTCGCCGCTTCTCGCCGAAAAGAGATTGCAGAGCTCGCGGTTAAGAGCCGACTTCCGGCGTTTTACAACAGGTCTGAATATGTGGAAGACGGGGGGTTGATGAGCTACGGCGTGAGCTTTACCGACTTAGGCCACCGCGCGGCTACGTATGTGGACAAGATCTTGAAGGGAGCCAAGCCTGCCGACATTCCTGTCGAGCAACCGAAGAAGTTCGAGTTCAGCATCAATCTGAAAGCGGCCAAGCAGATCGGCCTGACGATTCCGCCCAACGTGCTGGCGCGGGCGGATAAAGTCATCAAGTGATTGTAGATTTTCGATTGCCGATTTTCGATTGGGGGCGAAGAGAATGAATAGAAGATCTTGGGTGCGATGGCTGGATTCTTTTTCCGACAATCGAAAATCTAAAGCATGTCCTGAGCCACGCCGAAGGATCCGAAATCAAAAATTGGTGGGGATTGTTGCTATCGCTGTCATACTCGCGATTTGCGGGGCGAGGGCAGAGGCCCAGCAGCCAACGAAAATCCCCCGGATAGGATTCCTATCTGGTCAATCCCTTTCTACCATCTCAGCCCGCACCGAGGCATTCCGGCAGGGCCTGCGCGAGCTTGGCTACGTGGAGGGGAAAAACATTGTCATTGAGTGGCGATATGCAGAGGGAAACCTCGATCGCCTCCCCGCGCTGGCGGCCGAGCTTGTGCGTATCAAGGTAGACGTCATCGTCACGAGTGGTTTAGGTTCAACCCGTCCCGCCAATGAAGCGACGAATACGATCCCTATCGTAATGACGCAGGATCCCGATCCTGTCGGCAACGGGTTCGTCGCCAGCCTGGCGCGGCCTGGCAGAAACATCACGGGATTGTCAACTCTTTCCCCGGAGCTAAGCGGCAAACGATTGGAGCTTCTGAAGGAGATAGTTCCTAAGTTCTCGCGCGTGGCCGTCCTTGGGACTTCAACCAACGCGAGCACCGCACAAGCGTTAAGAGAGACGGAACTCGCCGCCGGGGCACTCGCGGTGAAGGTTCAATACCTGGATGTACGAAGTCCCAAGGATATTGAGGCTGCGTTCCGAGCCGCAAGCAAAGAGCGTGCTGACGCACTCCTCTTGCTGGGAGGTCCTGTGCTCGCTTCTCAGGGAACACAAATTGGAGACCTCGTGGTAAAGAGCCGGCTCCCGGCGATATACGAGAGCGGAGTAAATGTGGAAGCCGGGGCGCTTATATCCTACGGCGTGAGCAGAACCGACTTGACCCGGCGCGCCGCTACGTATGTGGACAAGATCTTGAAGGGAGCTAAGCCTGCGGATCTTCCGGTGGAGCAGCCGAAGAAGTTCGAGCTGATCATCAACCTCAAAGCAGCGAAGCAGATCGGCCTGACGATTCCGCCCAACGTGCTGGCGCGGGCGGATAGGGTGATCAGATGACAGAGGTCAGCGATCAGAGGTCGGCGTTCAGAAATCAGAGGGCAGGAATTAACCGCCAAGACGCGGCCTGCGCGGAGCGCTTTCTCTGCGTCCTCCATGTGTCTCCAGTGAAACCGATCTCTGATCTTCGACTTCTGATCTCTGGTTTATTCGCCATCCTCTTGGCTCTTAGCTTTTCAGCTCACGCCCAGGAAAATTTCTTCCAAGGCAAATCGATAAGAGTCATCCGCGGCGGACAGCCCGGCGATCTTTACGATCTCTGGACCCGGCACATCGCAACCTATTTGGGAAAGCACATTCCCGGCAATCCGAGCGTCACGGTGCAAAACATGCCCGGCGCCGGTTCGGTGATCGCGGCTAACTATGTTTACAACGTCACGAAGCCGGACGGTCTTACGCTCGGCTCGATCAATCCGGGAATTTATATGGATCAACTGGGCCGCAAAGAAGTGCAGTATGATTGGTCGAAATTTAGCTGGCTCGGCACCCCGGAACAGACCGAGTCCGTGGTTTTTTTTCGCGGCGATAGTCCGTACAAAACGATTGACGACCTGCGCAAGGCTACCGAGCCGCCCAAATGCGGCTCCACCGGCACAGCTTCGACTACCTATCATATCCCCAAGCTTATCGAGGAGGTTTTCGGGGTAAAATTTACCATCATCACCGGCTATCAAGGCGCGGCGGACATCGACGTGGCGCTCGAACGTGGCGAGTTGCAGTGTCGGTTGATCACCATCGCGGCGTTTTTTGGCCGCGAGCCGCACATCACCTGGTTCAAAAAAGGTTTCACTCGTCCGTTTGTGCAGACCGGCCGGAAGCGAGATCCTATGCTGCCGGAAACACCAACGCTGTATGACTTAATGGACCGCTACAAAACCCGTGATGCCGATCGCAGACTGGCCACCCTGGTCATGGCGCCCAACGAGTTTGGCCGGCCATGGACCGCGCCACCGGGGATCGCTGCGGATCGCCTCAAAATTCTCCGAGACGCTTGGATCAATACACTCAAAGATCCGGAGCTGCTGGCCGATGCAAAAAAGCGCAATTGGCCGGTCGAACCCGTCGGCGGCGAACAGTTAGCGACGCTGGCGAAGGAAGTGATCGCCCAGCCGCCCGAAGTGGTTGCGAGATTGAAAAAACTCTTGGCGGAATAAATGCGTTGGCCTATGGCATATGGCGTATCGCATATGGTTTCCCATCTATACGCTATTAGCCATACGCCAATTAGCCTAAGGAGGTTTTCATGGCAGCCAAATACCGCGCCGAACATATCGGCAGTTTTCTTCGACCCGCAGAGCTTCTCCAAGCGCGCAGCGCGAACGTTGGCGACGAGCAACTGCGCGCGCTCGAGGACAAGCACATCCTGCAAGTGATCCAACGGCAAAAGGATCTTGGTTTCAAGATCTTTACCGACGGCGAGTTGCGCCGTGGCAACTTCATGAGTGACTTCAACGACGCGGTGGAAGGAATCGACGAAGGCGTGGCCGTTGCCCGGACTTGGCAAACCGGCGCCGGCCCATCGTCCCGTCCTTCAATGGTGCCCGGCACGATTGTCGGCAATATCAAACAGAAACGCCGATTGACCGAGCATGAATTCGCCTTCGTCAAGCAGCACAGTCCCGGCGACGTCAAAGTCACCCTGCCCACCGCCAACCAGTTTCCCGCGATCTATTACAAGAAAGGGATCAGTGACAAAATCTATCCGACTTATTCCGACTTTCTCTGGGACATCGTGCCGATCATCAAAGCCGAGATCCAGGCGCTGGTCCAAGAGGGAGCGCAATACGTGCAGATCGACGCGCCGCGCTACAGTTATTACATCGATCCGAAATGGCACAATTACGTAAAGAATGAAATGGGACTCGATCCTGAGCAGGCGCTCGACGAAGCGATCCGCGTCGATAATGCTTGTTTGGAAGACGCCAGACGTCCGGGCGTGACTCTGGCGATTCATCTGTGCCGCGGCAACAATCGCAGCCAGTGGTACGCTGAAGGCGGCTACGACGCCATCGCCGAGAAGCTGTTCGGCAAGCTCAACGTCGATGCATTCCTGCTCGAGTACGAGTCGGAACGCGCCGGCACGTTTGAGCCGCTGCGCTTCGTGCCGCGTGGCAAGACGGTCGTGCTCGGACTCATCAGCAGCAAACTGCCGGAGCTTGAATCCTCTGAACAGCTCGCGCGTCGGATCGGCGAAGCGAGCAAGTACGTGCCGCTGGAAGACTTGGCGCTCAGCCCGCAATGCGGCTTTGCCTCGACGATGGAAGGCAATCTGCTCACGGAAGACCAGCAGTGGCAGAAGCTCAAGCTCGTGGTCGACACCGCCCGCAAGGTGTGGGGCAAGGTTTAACTTTGACGCGCCAACCCGAGAGTGCTATCTATCGTCGCGGTAAAAAACCCCGGCCTAGGGAGAATCGCATGAGACGCGTACTTCTTATTTCACTAGCCGCAGTTGTCGCGTTTTTTGGCTTCGGTTCCAACGGCATCGCCCAAACTGTCAAAGTCGGCGCCGTGGTTCCGCTGACTGGCCGATACGCCGCGCTTGGCGGTCAGGTTAAGACCGGCTACGAGATTGCTGTGCAGCAAATCAACGCCGCGGGCGGCGTTACGGTCGGCGGTAAGAAGCTACAAATCGAGATGACCATGTTGGACGACGAGTCGGATCCGACCAAAACTGTCGCGCGCCTGGAAACCTTCGCCACCCAGGGCGTCGTAGCGTATTTGGGTGGAGCGGGCTCTGATCTGCACGCGGCGGCGGCTTCCATCGGTGATAAGAACAAGATTCCTTACCTCGGCATCGCTTTTGCGCTTCACAGCATTCACAAACAGGGCTTGCGCTATCTCTTCTCGCCCTTTCCGAAATCGCCGGACCTGACAAATGAGACCTTCGTTTTCCTCGACGCGCTGATTCCCGCCGCGCACCGCCCGCGCAAAGTGGCGCTCTTTCTCGAACGGACTGACTGGGGAAAAGAAATGGGCGGACTGTGGGAAAGCGCGGCCAAGAAGCATGCCTATCAGATCGCCGCGAGTGGCGAATACGCACCGGGGTCGAAAGATTTTTCCGATTTGATTTTGAAAGCCAAATCGGCGGGCGCCGAAGCCGTCCTCGCGCTACCATCACCGCCGGACGGCATGACCATCGTCAAGCAGATGAAGGAACTGGATTTCAACGCCAAGGTCAATATGTTCATTCGCGCCGCCGACCCGCCGGTGTGGTCGCAGAATCTTAGCAAGGATGGCGATTATGTGCTGCTCACGCCTGGCTGGCACTTCGCCGCGGGTTACCCCAAAGTTGCGGAGCTGAACGAAGCGCATCAGAAACTCTTTAACCGCCCGTCCGATCCGCTTGTGGGACCATCCTACGCCTGCTTGCAGATTCTTGCCGATGCGGTCACGCGCGCGAAAACCCTGGACCGCGACAAGCTTCGCGACGCCATCGCCGCCACAAAAATGACCACGGTCGTGGGGCCGGTTCAATTCCGCTCCGACGGCACCGGAGAAGTCAAAGTCTTCGTCCTGCAATGGCTCAAGGGCAAACAAGAGTTGGTCTGGCCCAAGGAGTTTGCCACCGCGCCGTTCGGCTATCCAGCGCCGGCTTTCAGTCAACGCTAACCGCCATGAGGCCATATCCTGCGCTCCCGCTGCATATGCGCGTGCAGATAGGAAAGGCATGTTCAATTGGTTAATGAGGCGATCATGAAACCGATAGTTTCGGTTTTCTTCGCAATGCAGATCACATGGCTCGGCTTTGGCGTTGCGGCAATGGGGCAAACCATTAAGGTCGGCGTCGTAACGCCTCTCACCGGTCGCTACGCCGCCATCGGCAATGAACTCAAACACGGATACGACATTGCCGTGGAAAAAATCAACGCCGGCGGCGGGGTCCAAGTGGGGAACCGGCGCTTACTCTTGGAGTTGATCGTGCTCGATGACGAATCCGATGCAACTAAAACCGTCGCGCGATTGGAGACTCACGCCGCTCAGGGCGTGGTCGCTTACTTAGGAGGAGTCGGCTCTGATCTTCATGCCGCGGGTGCCACTGTCGCTGAGAAGAATCGCATTCCCTACCTGGGTGTGGGATTTGCCCTGGAGAGCATTCACAAGCAGGGTTATCGCTATCTCTTCTCGCCTTTTTGGAAGTCGCCGCAAATCGCCAGAGAAACCTATCGTCTTCTCAATGGCTCTCTGGCGGAGAATCAACGTCCCAAGAAGGTAGCTTTGTTTCTGGAGAAAACCGATTGGGGACAAGAAATCGGCGGTTACTGGGAATCGTTCGGAAAGGAAGCCGGGTATGAAGTCGTCGTGAAGGGAGAATATGCGCCAGGTGCCAAAGATTTCTCGAACCTAATCTTACAGGCCAGATCAGCAGGCGCTGAGTCGGTCTTGGGCGTGCCATCGCCGCCCGACGGCATGACGCTGGTCAAACAAATGAAAGAGCTGGATTTTACGCCGAAGTTTCTGGTGTTGCTGCGCGGGTCAGACTCGCCGGCTTGGACGAACAATCTTGGCGCCGCGGGTGACTACACGATATTGGGCACGGGTTGGCACGCCGCCCTCAAGTATCCGCAGGTCAAGGAGCTGAACGATACTTACATGCGCAAACACAACCGGCTGGCCGACCCCGTCGTAGGCCCCGGTTACGCCGTTGTCCAGATCCTTGCCGATGCGCTGACGAGAGCCAAGGCGGTGGACCGCGACGCGCTTCGCCAAGCACTAGCGAGTACGAATATGATGACGGTGTCGGGCCCCTTGCGCTTCCGCGCGGATGGAACAGCAGAGATTTCCGGCGTATTTATTCAGTGGCAAAAGGGGAAACAACATCTAATTTGGCCCAAAGAAAACGCCACCGCAGCCTTTGCTTATCCGGCGCTGCCTTTCAACCAGCGCTAAGTCACATTCTTGCCACCACAGTCGAAGCTCACTTACGCTGGTAATCCCTTCTTGCCAATGCCCCTGCTGACTGTAAGGAAAGCTACCAAGACCTTCGGCGGCGTCGCTGCGGTCAAAGATGTCAGTTTGACCGTTGAAGAGGGCGAGATCCTCGGCATCATGGGTCCGAACGGATCGGGAAAAACGACGCTGTTCAATCTCGTCAGCGGTGTTTTTTATCCGGATAGTGGGGACATTTTCTTTCAGGACGAGCGTACCAATAAACTGCCGCCCCATCAGCTTTGTCATCGCGGCCTGGCGCGAACTTTTCAGCTCGTGCGTCCATTCCTTGGTCTAACCGCCGAAGAGAATGTTCTGGTTGGTCTCGGTTATGGTCGTGAACGGCTGAGCGGTAGCAAAGCACGCGACAAAGCCGGCGAACTCTTGACTTCGGTCGGTTTGGCGGGACGGTCGAATCGCCTTGCCAACACTTTCACGGTGATGGATCGAAAGCGCCTCGAATTGGCGCGCGCCCTGGCGACAGCGCCGAAACTTTTATTGCTCGACGAGTTCATGGCCGGGCTGACGCCGGCCGAGACCGCGGCGGCGATCAATCTCCTTCGCCAGCTGCAGCGCGGCGGTCTAACCGTCGTCCTGGTGGAGCATATCGTCTGGGCGCTGCTCGATCTTTCGCATCGCATCGTTGTGCTTAGCGCCGGCGAGAAAATCGCCGAAGGCGCGCCGGCAACCGTGGCAAAAGATCCACATGTCATCGAAGTGTATCTCGGCGAAAGCGCAACGGATTGATGTTCCAGAGGTTCCAATAGTTCCAGATGTTCCAATCGTTTAAGAATGATTTCCGAAGCTGACACCTGGAACGTCTGGAACTGTTGGAACAATTGGAACAGGGTTATCTAAAAAATGCTCGAAGTAAAAAATCTCCAAGTCGCCTACGGCCCGCTCCCGGCACTGCAAGGCGTGAGTCTTATGATTCGGCCGGGTGAGATGGTGGCGCTCGTCGGACCCAACGGCGCTGGAAAAACGACCTTGCTCAAAACAATTGCCGGCCTGCTCGCGCCACGAGCCGGCGTGATCCGGTGGGAAGATGAGATCATCAGCGCATCGCCGCCGCAAAAGATCGTCGAGCACGGCATCGCGCTCGTCCCCGAGGGACGAAGGCTTTTCGGAACGATGACGGTAAGGGAGAATCTCGATCTCGGCGCCTTCACCCAGCGCGCGCAAAAAGAAAAACACGGACAAATCGAGCGGGTCTTCGCGCTCTTTCCGCGCCTCTTCGAGCGCCAACGCCAGCCGGCGGGATTGCTCTCCGGCGGCGAGCAGCAGATGCTCGCCCTAGGGCGAGCGCTGATGGGACTTCCCCACTTGCTTTTGCTTGACGAGCCGTCGCTCGGCTTGGCGCCGAAAGTCATCGAATCGATCTTTGCCGTTCTCGCCAATCTGCATCGCGACGGCATGAGTCTGCTCATCGTCGAGCAGAACGTGCATGCGGTGCTCGCATTGGTCCAGCGCGCCTACATCCTGGAAGGCGGCAAGATCGTCGGCGAAGGCGACGGCAAAAAATTGCTCGAAGACGATCATATCCAGGCGGCTTACCTGGGGCCATTGGCAAGGGGAGCGGGTATGAAGAAGTAAGGAGTAAGGTGTCAGGAGTTAGGGGTGGACGAACTCCTCACCCGCTCACTCCTCACTCCTTACGCCCGTCGGTCCATCTGCAATGATTCTCATCCAGCAACTGATTCTCGGACTCCTCGTCGGCGGTCTCTACGGTCTGGCGGCCGCCGGACTCTCGTTAACGTTTGGTGTTCTCCGCGTATTGAACGTCGCCCATGGTGAGCTACTCATGCTCGGAGGCTACGGCACGTTTTGGCTCTTCACGCTTTGGCGAATCGATCCGTTCATCTCCTTGGCTGCCATCGGACCGGCGATGTTTGTCTTCGGACTCTTGCTCTACTGGGCGCTCTTTCAGTTCGTCGTGAAGGCGCATGAAGATGTGCGCATTAAGAATTCTCTGCTAATCGGCTTCGGCTTGACACTGGTTCTGCACGCTCTCGCCATTCGACTTTGGACGGCGGACGAGCGCGCCGTGACTACGGCCTACGCCGGCGCGGTGCTAAGGCTCGGCAATTTTGCAATTCCGTGGTTGCGCTTGAGCAGTCTCGTGCTCGCGTTTGCCATTCTCGCGGCGCTGCATCTATTTTTGGCGCGGGCACGCTGGGGGCGCGCGATTCGCGCCACGGCGGAAGACTGGGAGGCTGCTGCCCTGATGGGAATTCCCGTCGGAAAGGCTTACTTGCTCGCCTTCGCCCTCGGCACAGCGCTCGCAGGAATAGCGGGCGGACTCGTCAGTATTTCTTACTCGATCAGCCCATCCATCGGCATGGAGTGGACGCTCAAAGCGCTGGTCGTTATCGTTCTCGCGGGTCTCGGCTCACTTTTCGGCAGCTTTGCCGGCGGCATCATCCTCGGCCTCGCCGAAGCGATGAGCGTGGTTTTTCTCGGCGGCCCGTATCGCGAAGTCGTCGGGCTGATTCTTTTTCTCATCGTCTTGGTGGTGCGGCCGCAAGGGCTCTTCGGAGCGCGCGCGTGAAATCGCTCGGCGCGGGAATCATGCTCGCCGCGGCGTTCGCCGCGCTGCCGCTATTTACCGCGCGAAACGATCTGCTCAATCTCGGCGTGCAAATTTTTCTCGCCGTCGTCTTGGCGCAGAGCTGGAATCTGCTCGGCGGTTACGCCGGCCAGATCAATCTCGGCCATGCGGCATTTTTCGGACTCGGCGCTTTGGTCACGCGCACGCTGTGGGTCGGCGGTACGCCGTTGGTATTAGCGCTTTTCCCCGGCGCGCTTGTGGCAATGTTATTTGGATTGCTTATCGGCGTCCCAGCATTCCGCCTGCGCGGCGCTTATTTCGCCATCGGTACATTGGGATTAGCCGAGATTCTGCGCATCACGATTGGGAATTTGTTGCCGCAGATCTCAACGATCCCCGCGGCGGAGCTTAGTTCGTACAATATTTTGCCACGTTATTATCTGACTCTCGTCATGGCGATGGTGTGCGTAGGAGTGGTTGCTTGGCTGGTGCCGTCGCGCCTCGGCCTCGGCATTCGTGCCGTGCGCGAAGACGAAGCCGCCGCCGAAGCTACGGGCGTGAGCGCGCTGCGCCACAAGCTTCTCGCGTTGGCGCTCTCCACCGCGCTGGCCGGATTCGCCGGCGGCGCGTTCGCCTATTATCACGTCAGTTACTACCCGCAGCACACTTTTTCACCCGCCTGGACTTTCGACGCCGTGCTGATGTCCTACATCGGCGGTGTCGGCACCGTCCACGGACCAGTGCTCGGCGCGCTTTTTTATGTGATCTTAAGAGAGCTACTGGCGGTAAAACTAGTGGAGTTCCATCTAATCATCTTCGGCGTTCTCTTCATGCTCGTCGTGCTATTTCTCCCCGGCGGCTTGGTCGAAGCGTGGTCCCGTGCTCGTCGCTTGTTCTCGCGGAGCAGCTGATCC
>VBKY01000082.1 GCA_005879255.1 Deltaproteobacteria bacterium | reverse complement strand
AACGTAAGCTAAGACGGTGGTGATATATCGAGTTCGCCATTCAACAGAACGACAAAAATCCTTCAGGTTCGTCTGCCGCTTCGAGAAGCCCGCGATCTACCGCCGTCCTTTTAATCGCGAATCGATCAAACCAACGAACCGCCAAGAGGTCACCTTCACTGTTGTAAATAATCGGCGGCCTGTTGCGTCGTCATATCCGGTCATGGCGCCCACAGTTTTGTCGCCAACAATCAACGAAGCGAGTGACACCACAGTAAGCTCGTGCTGTACCAGCGCCCAAACAGGAAGAAAGGGTTCTACGTCCGCGGATGGCAGCTCGGTTTTGCCTGCCGCGAGTAAAGGAGCGGAAATAAATAGAGCAGTCTTTGATGCCGTGACTCTCTTGGGTTGACTCAGTTCCACATCACTTGCCTATGAAGCACAACCTCCTGCCCGTTCTCATCAACTTCGACTATCGGGTCACACCAACAGAAATCCGACTCTAGATGCGTCAGCCCGACCGGCATTTCCACGGGCATTGTTGCCGGGCAAAACCATGTGCCATTGTCGAAAATCAAAGAAGGCCTCCACATTCACAGACTATCGCCCAGAAGCCTACGAGCTAAATCAATCGATGTTGGGCGCCAACAGCTTTCTCCTGGCCTTGGTAACGTTTAGGCCATAATCAGCCACTGTCGCGAGGAGCGCTTGTTCAATCCCTCGAACAGCGACTCGAGCCAATAAACTTGTCCCGATCAGGAACAACGCCGCTAAAAATGGAAATTCGATCTTCATTGGAGATCCACCGCCTCTCTTTCTTTATGCAGTTACGGACGGCAATGATCGTGCCAGAGGAGATCTTGTTTTTATCATCTGTAAACTATGAGAATCGGGGAGTTACATCCCATCGCGCATTCACCTCAATCCGACCGCAATGAAGGAGGTGTCGAGCTATCGGCACACGCCCAAATATCGACGGCCTGAACAGTCTGGCAGGATTATTGTGGGCGCTAATCCGCGCGAGTGGTTGAAGGAAGAGACGACGGGCCTTGTCGATCCCCTAAGCTACTACGCTGGAGGCGGCCGAACACGAGCACAGGATGCGACATGAACACTATTCGATATGGTCTTTGGATCGAGCATCGGCTCGGTACTACCGGTTCGACGTAAACGCCTGTCATTCGACACCTGTCGAACATGCGGCGCTGCGATCCGCCTTGCGGCGGCCCCCTAAGTTTCCGGACTTTCGCTATTCATAAGCGTTTTTTTTCAGCAAAGGTGCTTGGCATATCGATTGCGCTTACAGTGTTTTCAACAAGGACGAAAGGAGGTGAATCGAATGAAAAACGCAAAATCACTTTTAGCCGCTCTGATTCTTCTAGGTAACATCACAGCGAGCGGTACAGCTCTAGCCGCTGACGGTATTATTTCTAAGACCGAAGATGTGCCGGGCAGCTACTGTCATGAGAAGTTTCCTGCGATAACAGGCAGGAGTTTGGCCAGCGACGACCCGGTTCTCAAGAGCCAAACGTCAGGAGATGTGATTGACTACTACGGACCGTGCAATGAAAACCCGGTCGGGCAAGATCAGGTGCAGGAGCAGAAGTTGGATTACCAGCACCGCTGGGCAAACGACTACGAAGACTGAGCATCGCTCTAATGGTTGGAGGAGGGGAGTAACGACCCTCCTCCACACCGTTGCCTACAGTCATCAACTAGCCTAAAGACAAAATTTCAAAGGATCTCGAAGCGCTTTAGTCGGCGTTTTAAGATGTCATCAGCCGATTTGCGGTCGGGACCTGTCGGACTTTCTCGATCCCCGGTCTGCAATGGGATCCTTCAATCGTTTTACTCGCGCTAATTAATCCGCCCAGGAGGATGGTTCCGATAGAAGCTCGAACTGTTACGTAATGTCGCCCATCCGGAAAGCACATGTCCTTCACGATCAGTTATTGTCGTGGTCGTTGACAGTGACGGTTGTTGTTCCTGCCGCGCAACGATTGGCTTGTCCTTCTTCTCCTGTAGCGTTGGCTAAAGTAAGCTGACCTCTGATTCGCCGCGATTTATGATTTCGATCGCAGTGAAGAATACGTACGCGGTAACACCTCCATCCCATTCGACTCAAATAAGTTGCCGCCCGAGTTATCGATCACACGCTGAATGGTCCCCTCGGTGAATCGCTAGTTAGCCCGCCGTGGGTTCTGAAGTTGTGCGATGGCGACGGGGAGCGGCCGGCTGGATGAAAGCCGGGCGAGGGTATTGGCAGGCATATGAACTGGCTTCAAGTGTCGTAAGACCTCGACACCTGTCGCGAGGCGCGTCGAACATTCGACACTTTTCCCAGCACTGCTGATCCGCGCAGTGGAAATTTTCCTGTGTTCACTCACTTTCTACAAATCAGGCTCAAAAAAACTTTGGCAGCTTTTTTGCGCAGGCTTGGTAAGAGAGACGAACAGCGCATTCAATATAAGGAAGCGCTTGAACGAATCTGCCCTTGGAGAGAGGCACACTAAAGTTAGAAGAACGCACAATCATGACGACGGACGCGGGAAGACCGCAGCAGGAGACAAGAATGATTAGGAAATCCGCACTAACATATTTCGCGCTGATAGTCTTTGTAACCAGTTTGCTAGGCTGTTCCGCGCCGTTAACGACGCGAGAAAAGGGAGCCGGCATCGGCGCACTTGGCGGCGCCGCTGCCGGCGGTATCATCGGTAGCACCGTGGGACACGCCGGGGCCGGCGCGGCGATCGGTGGTTTGCTCGGCCTGGGAGCGGGCGCTCTGATTGGCGATCAGCTTCAAGGGCAGGAGATGAAGCAGGACGAGCAGCAACAGAGAATCGGTCAGGAGCAGAGGGAGATAGACCGCCAGCGAAGAGAAATCCAAGGACTCAAACAAGGCGAATACTAGTTTGATGAACAGGCGAAACTATTTCCTCGCTCATAAGAGGAGACACAACTCTGCGCGAGGCGAAAACTGCCAGTGCATCGGGTGATCCAACGGAGTTAAAGCCGGCGTTTGTGTGCGCATAAGTTCTGCGGCAATAAGCAATCTTGCTCGAGGAGATTGAGCCCATAGGAAAAGGTGATAGGGGGGTCCGACGGATGAAGGGAATGGCGGCATTCGGTTTAGGAATTTTTCTGTTCATGCAGCCGGTTTCCGTCGCCGCAGGAGCGCCGGGAGACCAGGTTCGTCAAAGCGTCGACAAACTGCTCGCGATTCTCGCGGATCCTCGGCTCAAACAAGAGGGCAAAAAAAATGAGCGACGCGAGGAACTCAAGAAAGTTATCTATCAAAGGTTTGATTTCACGGAGATGGCCAGACGCGCGCTAGGTCCCGAGTGGCGTCGCCACACCCCCGAGGAACAAAAGGAATTCGTCCAGCTTTTTACTGATCTCCTTGAGCGGGCCTATCTGAAGCAGATCGAATCCTACAATGATCAAAAAGTCCGATACCTAAACGAGCGAGAGGACCATGGTTACGCCGAGGTGGACACCAAGATCGTTGACAACAAAGGGCAAGAATTCTCGGTTAATTACCGGCTCGACAATGTGAACGGCGACTGGAAGGTGTACGACGTAGTCATCGAAGACATAAGCCTTGTCAACAATTACCGCGCGCAGTTCAGCCGCGTGCTGGCAAGCTCTTCCTATCAGGAGCTAGTTCATCGAATGAAGGATAAGACGCCAGGCCTTTAGGATTAGAAATCAAAGAAGCAAGCATTGGTGTGAAAAGAAAATGTTGCAATTTCTCGAGCGAATGGTGGCTGGCAGCCGCCGACAATTTTCACGTTTCCTTCTGAGTATCATTCTGCTCTTTTTAATGAGCACGCCAGCAGAGAGTGCTTGTGTAGACGATGCTTTGGCTAGGGTACACAGAGACACACTGCTGATGGACTCGACGGCGGTTTATCGAGTTCTCGACGATCCGTGGGCCGTTGTCTTTTGGCTTCCGCTTTCTAAGGTCACTATTTGCGATCAAGTGGGCAACGTGGACGACGAAATAGCGATTTACTACGAAATTAGAAATCAAGATAAGAATCAAATGGTGCGGGCGGTGAGAGAACGATAATCCTGGATGTTTACGGATTGGGACGACAAAGTAATTTTCGTCGCTAAACGACGAACTCAGTCGCAATGTCAATGAGCCCAGAGACAGATCGAATCAGAACTCTGACCTTCCGAGTCTAGCGCGGCAAAGCCGCAACCAAAGAGAACAATATTTGACCGCAAGCGCCGCAAAGTGCGCAACACGAAATCGAAATTGTAGGGGCGTGTTTCAAACCCGGCCCTCTTCGACCTTCTTAAAATCCTTTCGTATTGCTATCCGAAAGTTTTCTCCATGTCCGCAAATTTTCCAGTGTCTATTCTGATTGTATCGATCCAGAAGAGAACTCACCGCGGAGGCGCTGAGGGCGCGGAGTAAAGAGTTCTTGATCAAGAAATACTCCGACCTCTGCGAACTCCGTGCCTCTGTGGTGAAATAAGGCTTGCTGCTTTGGTTGCGGCTCTGCCGCGCTGTGTCCTCGCGATTCCCTGAAGTGCGCGTTGTCATCCCGAACGGATGTGAGGGATCTAAGATTTTCCGGAGTCTACCCTGAGCCTTGTCGAAGGGGTCGAAATGAGAGAGAGGCGCGATCTTCGTGGTGAAAGGTGTTTCGTCGAATCCTGCTTCATATCAACCACTATCAGAAAATTTTGCGCCAACCGCGATAACTTTCAACGATAGCAACGCAAAACATCGAGAATTACCCTCCGAGCAGTTTTGAATCTAACGGAGCCAAAGGGCGACTGGATTCACGTGTCGAAGTGTGTCGAAGTCTCGACACTTACCGAGAGGCGCATCAAAGCTCCGACACTTTCTTCAGCGGTCGCGATTTCCAGCAGTCGAAATTTTTCCTACCGACAGAGTGAGGCGACAATGTGTAGCGAGTGGGGCTTTGTTGCTCACTTGAGCAGAGTCTTTTTCATCTCGAGTCATTCTAGTTCCCACGATCTCGGCCCAAAACCGACTTTGGCAGATCTTTTGCGCTGGCAGGTCTTTTGCCTACGCACGGAGTCAGCAACATAAAATGAAGGGCGCTTCACCGAAGTACTAAAATCGAGATGAGCAATGGTGACATGGCGAAGAAAAAAGTAACAGAAGAAAAAAGAAACACGAGAATGGCTACACAACAGTCACCAAAGCAATCATGTTCCCCAGATGTCCCTCATGGCATGGATCTCCTGAACCGCCAAGGGTTCAACAAAGGCACAACGTTCACGGAGAACGAACGGAGCAAGTTTGGATTGCACGGACTTCTGCCGCCACATGTCGAGAGCCTCGAGGAGCAAGTGGTGCGCGCGTACGAGGCCTACAAGCGAAAAAACGACGACTTGGAGCGACACATCTATTTGCGCGCTCTGCAGGATACCAACGAAGTCCTCTTCTACAGGCTTCTCCTCGACCACATTGAAGAAATGACTCCCATGGTCTACACACCGGTGGTTGCGCTGGCGTGTCAACAATTCAGTCACATCTACCGGCGGCCGCGCGGCCTGTTCATCTCCTACCCGCTGCATGACTCTATCCTCCGGATTGAGACGATTCCGCAGGAGCGCAGGGCAGCACAGGCACTGAGATCAGCGCCCGTCGATGTGACGCTTATTGATCGACGCAACTGTCAGCTGTTCCAGCCGCTACTGTATCAAGTCGCGACCGGCTCGCTGTCGCGCGGCGAAATTGCCGCGCCTGTGCGCAGCGTGTTGAACCGCCAGAAAAATATTCGCGTGCTACTCGGCCAGGTCGTAGATATCGATCCGCTATCCAAGCGCGTGCTGCTCGCTGATGGTGCAAGCTTCGAATACGACTCGCTGATTGTCTCAGCGGGTTCGCAGACCTCTTACTACGGACAGGACGCCTGGCGCGAATGGGCCCCGGGTATGAAAAGCATAGAAGAGGCGACCGACATCCGGCACAAAATTCTGTACGCATTCGCAGCTCAGCGTCGAGCATCTCATCGTCAAGGACGATCAGGCCGTAGTCGAACTCCACGCGGGCGCTACCGCCAAGAACCGCATGCGGTTCGACAACCGTTATTGCGCCTATCTCGACTCCGCAATGGTCGCCCGCTTGTTCGAGGAGAATTCGATGTTCTGATGCGCGTGGCCGCGCATCGATCCCACAACCTGACGGACGCAATCGAGAGCCTGCCATCAGGCCTCCATCGTCCAAAACACAAGGAGCATCACGACATGTTTTAGTGATGCGGCATAGGAGGAAATAATGACCACCCCTTTGATCATCCAACAGACCATGCTCGGCTCGTGCGGCGAACATGATCTGCAGGAGCGGTACGGCAACCGGAAACGAGCCGACGCTTTTTACAAGAATCAGATGCTCAACTATCTCAACCCGCAGATGCGCACCTTCATCGCCCGCCAGGAGATGTTCTTCCTCTCCACCGCCGACGGTCATGGCGAATGCGACGTCAGCTTCCGGGCCGGGGAGGCGGGTTTCGTCCACGTCCTCGACGAGAAGATCCTGGTCTACCCGGAGTACCGCGGCAACGGGGTCATGGCCAGCCTGGGCAACATCACCGAGAACTCTCACGCGGGCCTGCTCTTCGTCGACTTCATGCGGGATAAGATCGGGCTGCACGTCAACGGCGCGGCCCGGATCCTCTCGAACGAGGAGCTGTTGGCCTGCCCCGATTTCTCCGCCGCCCTGCGAGCAGATATCGCTGAGACAAGCGGGCGCCGGCCCGAGCTGTGGGTGCTGGTTACGGTCGAAGAGGCGTACATCCATTGTTCCAAGCACATCCCCCGTATGGACAAAGTCGGGGAGGAAGTGCGCCAGTGGGGCACCGATGACGTGCGCGCCAAAGGCGGTGACTATTTTCAGGCCAAATCTGCGCCCCGGAGGAGATGATGACCACCCCGTTGATCACCCAAGAGACGACCAAGGGCCAGGCGATCTGCCCCTACTGCGGGGTGGGCTGTCGGCTCTTGATGGAGTCGGCCAACGGCGAGCTGATTCGTGTCAGGGGCGTGGCCGATGCGCCGGCCAACCTGGGGGACATCTGCGCCAAGGGGGCGACCCTGCCCGAGGTGATCCACACGCCCGACCGCCTGATGCAACCCCACGTGCGCCCGGCGCGCGGCAAGGAACTCCGGCCGATGAGGTGGGAGGACGCGCTCGGCTGGACGGCGGCGCGGTTCCGGGAGATTATCGACCGGCACGGCCCGGACGCGGTGGCCTTCTATGGCAGCGGCCAGCTCGACAGCGAGGCGAGCTATCTGGCCGTCAAGCTGTTCAAGGGGTCGATCGGCACGAACAACACCGACTCCAACAGCCGGCTCTGCATGGCATCGGCCGTGAGGGGCTACCAAACGAGCCTCGGCGCCGACGGCCCGCCGTGCTGCTACGCCGACATCGACCTGAGCGATTGCCTGGTCGTCTGGGGGACCAACATGGCGGAAGCCTTCCCGGTGACCTTCAACCGGGTCAAGGCCCACCTCAAGGCGAACCCCGGCGTCGAGCTGATCGTGGTCGATCCCCGGCGGACGGACACCGCCAAGTACGCCACGCTCTACGTCCCCGTAGCCCCCGGCGGCGACATCCCGCTGATGAACGCCGTCGGCCGGCTCCTGCTCGAGCGCGGCGCCGTGGATCACGACT
>VBKY01000081.1 GCA_005879255.1 Deltaproteobacteria bacterium | reverse complement strand
GTGCGCGGCGAGCCGCAGCACCTTTTCCTTCAGGCGTGCCGAGGCCCCGTAAATGGCGGAGCCGACATTGACCGTGCTGCGGCTGCCAAAGGTGCCGCAGCCGAATGCAATCGATGCGGTATCGCCTTCGACGATGCTGACTTTGTCCAGGGTCACCCCCCAGAGGTCAGCCGCGATCTGTGCGAAGACGGTTTCGTGGCCTTGACCGTGCCCGGTTGCGCCGGTGGCAATGATGAGCTGGCCGGATGGATCAATGCGCACTTGTGCGCCCTCGAAAGAACCGACGCCCGTCCCTTCGACGTAACAGCAACGATGCCGATGCCGAGAAAGCGCCCGCGTGCGCGCATCTCCTGTTGCCGCCTCCGAAGCTGATCGTAACCTGCGGTTTCCATCGCCCGCGTCAGCGTCTCAGGATAATTCCCGCTGTCGTAGCAAATAGGCTCGCCGTCGCGGTACAAGATTCCGGCGTGATAGGGCATCTCCTCCGGCTGAACGAAATTGCGGCGGCGCACCGCAACGGGATCGAGTCCCAAGCGCGCCGCAATAATATCGATCGAGCGCTCCATGACAAACACGGCTTCAGGTCGTCCGGCGCCGCGATAAGGCGCGTTGGGCACCTTGTTGGTTGAAACGCACGTGCCGGTCACTGAAAAGTTGGAAATTTTGTATGGCCCCTGAAGATGGGCGGCCGTGTTGTACGCGTCGGTGAGGCCCATCGGATTGTAGGCGCCGTTGTCCAACAGGAAGCGATCGCGAAATGCCAAGATGCGACCTTCTTCATCAAACGCACACTCGACGTCGTGGAGTTGGTCACGGCCGTGCGCCGTGCTGATGAAGTGTTCGCTGCGATCCTCAATCCATTTCACCGGGCGGCCCAACTGAAGCGCCAGGAAAGGGACAAGAATTTCCTCCGGATAGACGAATACCTTGGGGCCGAATCCGCCGCCGATATCCGGCGCAATCACGCGGACGGTTTCTTCGGGAAGATTCAGCTGTGCCGCAATTTGCCGCCGAACCAGATGAGGCATCTGCGTCGAGGACCACACGGTAAGAATGTTTGTTTTGGGCTCGACCCAGGCGACAACGCCGCGGCCTTCGAGAGGCGCGGCGCAATAGCGGTGGTGGCGGAAGCGCTCGCGCAACGTATGGGGCGCAGCACCCAGCGCCCCATCGACGTTGCCCTTTTCGATGCTGAAGCTGAATACAACATTATTGTTCGATCCCTCGTGGACCAGCGTCGCGCGCGCTTGAAGAGACTCTTCGGCATCAACGATAATCGGCAACTCTTCATATTCAACGACAATCGCATCGACAGCGTCTTCCGCCTTGGGGCGGTCCGCCGCCACGACGATCGCCACCGGCTCACCGACATAGTGAACTTTTCCCTGTGCCAAAGCCGTCGGTCGAGGACCCTGCAGCACGGGTTTCACCCCTTCCAGCCAACGAGCGGGGTGGATCTCGAAGCTTTCCGGAAACGCTGATATTCGGCCTTCGATCTCCCGCCCGGTCCATACTCCAACGACCCCGTCGAGGCGAAGAGCCTCCTTGACGTCGACGCCGTGGATGCGGGCATGCGCGTGCATGCTCCGCAAAAGGGCGGCATGAAGCATGTTCGGCAGGCGAACATCGCTGACGTACATGCCGCTTCCAGTAATGAAGCGACTCGATTTATCTGGTTTGACGCTGCGGCCGATGAATCCGGTTGAAGTCGAAGCCATTCGAGCTTACCTGTTCGCGGCAGCTATTGCCCGCGGACTACCGCAAGGCCTTTTGCACAAATCTGAAATCAAAAACCTGGCTCGGTGAAACTTCTTTGACGGCGGCGCCAAGAGTTTTCTGGGTGAATTCGATGGCGCCTTTCATCCAATTTTCATCGACCGGCTGCTATCGAGCTGTAGATTTCGCCGCGGCCTAGTATAATGCTACTGTCGAGATGACGACGCGGTGCTGAGGACGGCTAAATTCGAAGCAGGAAACCTGTCCTGAGCCATGTCGAAGGATCCGAAGCTCGAAACAATATTACATGACAAAAAGATCTAATGTTCCAAACAACCTCGATTCGGATCTGAGTTTTGAATTTTCAGTGCTTCGGAATTTTGAAATTTGTTTCGGATTTCGATATTCGAATTTCGAATTTAGCAAACAAGCTTGGCGTGACGCCCTTGCTTAATTTCTTACCAATATTTTTTGGAACGTTCAGTTGACTTGCAATATCTCCCCGACCTTGTGCGAGATTTCTTCGCGCGGAAATTTGAAGCGTTCTTTGTCGGCGTCGGTGAAATAATCCGTGATTGCCCGATCGTAGCTGGGTCGCGCGCGAACCCGCTCGAGCCAGTGGGCGACATGGGGCCGGTTCGACCAAAGTCCATCCATCGCTACCATCTCGGCGCGATTGACGTACGAAGTCGCCGCCAGGTCCGCCAACGTGTAACTCTCGCCGACGAGATAAGACGATCGGCTGAGCGTCGCTTCCATCTCGCCGATGTATTTGTCGTAATTCTTGACCGCCGGCGCCACATGCGGCGCGGCGATTCCCTGTGTGACTGAAAGCCGTTGCCGTTCGCGGTAAGCCGGATCGGGTATGCTCTTGAAGCGTGCCTCCAGTTCCTCGGGTGTTCTTTTGAGGAGCCCTTGGCGAAATGCAATCGCGAAGGTGACGGTCGAACATGCTGCGTGCAGGTAATCGTCGATCTTTTTCATCCACAGCCGCGCTTGCGCCCGTTGAAACGGATCAGACGGCATGAGCGGCGGGTCGGGAAATGATTCATCGAGATATTCGATGATCAACGTCGATTCGATAATAACCCGGCCGGCATGCACCAAGGTCGGCACGACGCCGTTGGGGTTGAGCTGCAAGTATTCGGGACGGTGCTGGTCGCCGCGATGAAGATCGAGAATCTCGCCGTCCCACTCGAGTCCTTTCTCGTGCAGTGCGAGTCTTGCCTTGATCGCGCATACCGAGGTCGTGCCGTGATATAGGTAGAGCATTCGGTCTCCGTCAATTTCGTTTCATAGCCTCCTTAACGTAACCTGATTTTTCCAGCCGTTCGATGAATGAACTGTCGACTATCTCGGCGGCTTTGAGCTTGGCCATGCGCGGATTGGTCCTCAATAATGCGTCGATCATGTTCTGCACTCCCGCCAGCGGCACGTTCGGCACCTTGGTTTTGGCATGGATCTCCAAAGTCGCGTCGTACATGACCTGAATGCTTTGCGGCGTGGTGAGCTTTAAGCGCCGCGCGAGCACACTCTTGACCGCTTTCTCATTGGCTGGATTAGGCAGAAAAGCAAAGCCGTCGATGGTGCCCTTGAGAAAGGATTCGACGAGTTGAGGACTCTCTTTGGCAAATTTCCGCGAGGTGACAAGCACCGTATTAAGATAAGGAGCATCAGTCTTGGTCAGGTCGGCGAGTACCGTGAGCCCCTTGTCTTTTGCCGCCTGGCCGAATCCCGGCTCCAACGGCGTCGCGTCGACCCTGCCGGTCGCAAGCGCCGCCACTCGATCCGGCTGGGTGCCGACCTGCATGATCGCAATCTTGTCTCGGATCGGATCCAAGCCGAGACTTTGCAGCGCCACCTCGGCCGCAAGATGACTGCCGGAGCCGAATGTGCTAATCGCCACTCTCTTTCCTTTCAGATCAGCGGGCTGGCGTATTTGGGGTAAAACCCAAAACTGATACGGCAGAATATGGATCGTTCCGGCGAGGATCACGAGATCGGCCCCCGCGCCAAAGGCCGCCGCGGTGGGGCCGACGCTGGTGGAAGCTAGCTTGGCCTCTCCAGCGATCAGTGCCTGGGACGTTACCGATCCGCTCCCGGTAAAAACAGATGTGACGTCGAGCCCGTGCTTTTTATAGAAGCCTTGGTCTTCACCGAGCCAGACGCTCGTGTGCGTAGATATCAATCCCGCATAGGCAACCAAAAGCTTCTTTGAACCCTCCTGCGCACCTGCAGGACGAGCAGCGGCCGCCATAAAAGCGACAGCCAACAAGACTCCGACAATTATCTTTTGCTGCATCTTGACCTTCTCCTTTCTCGCCGCGGAGTAGTCAGTTTCGACACGATTAAAAAGCAGTCCTTTCGCTTCAGTGATACCGTAAATTTCTGTGGAATACAGGAGCGAACATGATGCGAGTCAGCCTAAACTGAAGCCAGCGGATCAAAAGAATTAGGACGCACTGCGGCTTTCGGCGTTGATGCTGTGCTAATCCCAAATCCGTTCCGGCAGCGGCAGGCCGGAAAGATCGTCAGCGGTGAGCCTGCCGTTCGGCTCAAGACCGAAGCGCTCGAGCACGGCGATGAGCTGGCGCACGTGTTGAGCTGAGTGCCACGTCGAGCGCTCGAACAGCTGATGCATCGGCGGTGTACCGTAGAAGGTCTTGACTTTCTGCCGGCAAGACTTGTCTTCGAGCTGGGACCACCAGCTCTCGATTCGTCCGACAATGCTGTCGCCGTAGGCTGCGATCTCTGCTCCGGTAATACAGCTTCCGTCTTCGGGCGGCACATTGGCATTGTTCGCCCAGTACTCCACCCCGTCCAGCGCGGTCTCAAGAAAAGCCTCGCCGATACGAAAGACATGGTGACTCAGAAGTCGGATCGAGCGATCACGGTTGTCAATCGCGCGCTCGGCGAGCCGTTGGTCGGGATACTGGCGAATGTAGCGTTGTGCCGCGCGCAAAACGGTGATCCATTTTTCGAACAATGCTGCGGGAGGAAGCGGGGTATGCCCGGTGCCTTGTAAGCCGACAAATTCGGCGACGTCCTCCAAGTTCTGGCAGAAGATGTATTGGTCGGCCTTTGCGAGCACCGGCACCGTCTGCACGCCGAGCCGAAGCAGTCGCTCTCGTCCGGTCGGGTCGTTCAAAACATCCAGGTTTAAAAAGTCGATGCCCTTCTTCGAAAGAAACTCTTTCGTTCTAAGGCAACTACTTCAACCGGGCTGGGTGAACAAAACGAATTGGTCGTCAATGTTTGTCATGGTTAACTGGTCGCACCATAAGCGCCTAAACTGCGCGGAACCTATCAACCGCTGTGGCGGCTGTCAACTCAGGGCATCCGTATTCGTATGAATGGCGCGAAGAATTTTCAATTGTGCGTCTGACTCGTCAATTACCGTAGGATGCGGTGACCGAAGGGAACCGCATGACTCATCATTTGAGAAACGTGCGGGTGCCGGCGGAAATTTCTCAAGACGCAGAAATCTTCAGCAGTTTTCTTGCGTTGTTTTCGAGGATCGCGTGCTTTTCCGATTCCGAGCAAGGCAATGCTTCAATTTTCTCGACGCCCTGCCAATCGCCGAGTATGTAAGGGAAGTCCGTGCCCAGCATCAAGTGTTCGCCGCCGACTTTGCGGCGAAGAAAATCGAGAGTCTCAACGTCGTAAACCAGTGTATCGAAATAGAGGTTTTTCAGATAAGCACTCGGTACGACGGTGCACCGTGGCGAGTTGGGCCGGTCGGCGCGCCGCGTAGCCTGTTTTCCGGTAAGAAATTCTCGATCAAATCTACTCACATGATAAGGAAAAAATCCGCCGCCGTGGCACGTGCAGAGTTTTAAGTTGGGAAAACGGTCGAACACCCCGCTGTAAATAAGAATCCCGAGTGAAAGGGTGGTATCAGCCGGATTGCCGCAGACTAAACGAAGCCCAAAGGAACCCATAAGCTCGGTTCCTGCTGGATTGTCAGGGTGCATGAACACGAGCACGTCCAGCTCCTGCGCTTTGGCCCAAAATGGATCGAAGTCTTCGCTATCGTAGTAGCGATGATTGACGTTGCTGGCGATATAAGCGCCGCGAAAGTCCAGGGCGGTAACGGCGTGCTCCAAAACCTTTGCGGCGCGCGCCGGCTCCTGTATCGGCACTGCGGCCATCGCCGTGAAGCGGTCGGGATATTTTCTAAGGAATTCTTTGACGCATTCATTATAGATGCGGCACCAGCTCTCGGCCTGTTCGCCTTTGAGATGATAGCCGAGAAGTTGCGTGCTCGGATCGAGCGCCGCCAGCGCAATTTTACCCTTCTCCATCATCGCCAGCCGTGGCGCCACATCCGTCAAGCCTTGCGACAACGGATACCTTGGACCGCCGTTGAAGCAAAAGTGGATCGTTCCGTCTTTATCTTCCGTGACCTCGATACCGAGCGATTTACTGTGCCTCCTGCCTTCGTCGATCACCTGCTCCGGAACGTAGTGATGATGAATATCGATGGCGCCCATAAATAAAGTTCCAGGTTCAAGGTTCAATGTTCAGCGGTTCGTAGGATATGCGGGAACTTGAACTTTTGAACTTTGAACCCGACTGTTCGCCACTTGTGAAAGCTTGTCGTCATTTCTCCTCGGTGTAACCGTAAATCTGGCCGGCGCTACTTGTCAAACACGCCGCTCTTTTCCAGCTCGACCAAATATCTCCGATCGATCATGTCCTGTGGCTTGATCGATTTCGCGCGCGGATCTGCCGGCGCGATCTCATCGAGCGAAGCTTGCAGCGCCGCGTCGCTTATTTCCAGACGGCGCTCGAGCGCGGGAATCTCCGACTGGTACGCTGCATCGAGAACCTTGGTATCGGTGATGCGCAGATATTTGCCCAATACCTTGTACACGAGATTTTTATCGGTGTGGAGAATTCTCGAAGACTCGGCCATGACGCGCATGAATCTACCGATCACGGGGCCGCGTTTGCCGATCACTGAACGTAGCGTAACGAATTGCGCGGCGCCGTAGGGAATGCGCATTTCAGGACCGTTGATCACGTAGCGATATCCGCGCGCCGCGGCGGCCGAGTCACCGGGAGCAACCAGCCCCGCCGCGTCGAGATTGCCACTTAAAAGCGCCGCCAGTGTCTCAGGCCCTCCACCGGTCTGGATGGTTTGAATGTCCTTGCTCGCATCCATCCCCAGACGCTTCAGCGCCTGAATCACGAAATAGTGGGTGTTGCCGCCGAACCGCCCGACGCCGACTTTTTTGCCTTTGAGATCCTCGGGCCGCTTGATGTCCGGCTTACCGAGCACGCTGTGAGTTAGAATGTTTTTAATGCCACCTATAAAGACTAAGTCAGTGAAGCCTTGGACGTAAGCGCGAACGTTGCCGACCGCGCCCGTGACGCCGATCTCGGCGTCGCCATTCAACGTGGCCGCGGTGGCGATCGGCGACGAGGGAATAAAAACCAAGCGAAAGTCCAGATCATATTTCTTGAATAGGCCGGCTTCCTGAGCGATCCATGGCATCGACTGCGACATGACTTGAGCGGAATGCAGACCGACGAGCCTGTCC
>VBKY01000080.1 GCA_005879255.1 Deltaproteobacteria bacterium | reverse complement strand
TAATTGGAATGCAAAGAAGTGGCGGTGAACTACGGGCCGAAAGACCGAACCTCTTCCCCCTTCGACGGGGGAAGATTGAGATGGGGGTGCAAGCGAGAGCGAATGTCACCCCTACCTTCGTCCTTCCCCATCGAGGGGAAGGAAATCGGAAGGATTGGGAGCATAAAATCGAATCCCAACCCGGATCCGACTAAATCAGCATCGATGGCCGTTTCTTAATCACGGAGTTGAGATGGAAATCCGATTCGGTCTCATTAGCGCCGACTCCCACGTCGTCACTGAACCGACCGCTTTTCTTAGCCGGATGGCAAAAAGCAAATTCGGCGAGCGCATCCCGCAAATCAAAGAAGTCGACAACAAAGGCGCCAAAGTCGAGCGCTGGGTCGTCAACGGGCAAGCGCTACGCACCCGCGGGGTGTGCAATTGCCCCGCCGTGATGGGCGATCCATTGCGCAATGCCTATCCGCAACATTGGGAAGAAGTTCCCGCAAAGGCTTACATTCCTAATGAGCGCCTTAAAGCTCTCGATGCCGACGGCATCGACGCCGAGGTTTTGTTTCCCAATGACCCGAGCTCGTTTCATCAATACAACGATCCTGAGTTCGAGCTCGCCTGTGTGCAATCCTACAACGACTCGCTCGGCGAACTAGCCGGCGCGAGTGAGCGCTTCATTTCCCTCGCCATGGTGCCCTTGCTCTGCGGCATGGAAACTATTGTCGCCGAAGTGAAACGCGCAGCCAGCAAGGGCCACCGGGGTATCGTCATGTTCGCGCTGCCGAGCCTGATGGTCGAATCCTTGCCGCACATCAGCGAGTCTTACTGGTATCCCTTGTGGGAGGTTTGCCAGGAGCTCGAAATGCCGGTTCACTTTCATGCATCCGCCGGGCTTGCGCGCAAGCTGACTTTCCCCGAGTGGGACGGCTACACACCGTACCAGCAGCACGCCGCCTTCACCGTGCCGACCTCGGCCTGGCCGGCGCAGATCGTTCCGAACCTGGTCTTTTCGGGGATCGCCTACAAGTTTCCGCGATCGAAATGGGTCTTCGCCGAAACCGGCATCGGCTCAGTTAGCTGCGTCCAAACCGCCTGCGATCACGAATGGGAGCGGCGACAGCTCTGGCGCCACGGACTGGAGCAGCGCCCGAGCGAGCTGATCCGCCGGCAGGTCTACGTGAATTTCTGGTATGAGCAAGCCGGCATCGCGCTGAGACACAACGTCGGTGTGGATAATATCATGTGGGAGTCCGACTACCCGCATATCGCATCGACTTATCCCGACTCGTGGAAGTTCGTCGAGCGATCGTTACAAGGTGTGCCCGAGGATGAGCGCAAGAAGATGTTGTATCAAAATGCGCAAGCGCTGTACCGGCTTGGCAGTTAAGAATTCGATATTTCAGCCGTGGAAGATCCGGAAAGATTTCTCGCTGCACTCGAAATGACAAACGGTTTATCTGTCATCTCGAACAACGTGAGAGATCTTGCATCGTTAGTCAGCTAGCACAAATTCCCGCAATCGGAGCGACTGATCGCCTAATGACGGACAAATACAAAATCATCAGCGCCGTCGATCGCGTCGTCGAGCATCCCGAAGTGTGGACGCGGCGCCTAGCGAAATCGACGTGGGGAGAGCGCATTCCCCATATCGAACGCGGTGCTGACGGCGCCGACGCATGGGTGGTCGACGGGCGAACCATTCCGCTTTCAGATATCGCCCAAGTCGGTGCGGTGATGCCTGACCGCGCGAAAACGCCGGCACGGTGGGACGACATCGATGCATCCGCCCATGTCCCGGGTGAGCGAATAAAGGCGATGGACAAAGACGGCGTCGATTACACTGTTCTCTATCCCAGCGTCGCCGGATTTTCCGGCGAAATTTTTGGCGCGATTAACGATCTCGACTTAGAGCTCGCCTGCGTGCGGGCCTACAATGACTGGCTCATCGAAGAGTGGACTAGTACGAACAGTCGCTTGATCCCTCAGTGCATCGTGCCGCTCTCGCCCGTCGATGCAACCGTCGGTGAAATCAAGCGCGCCGTCACCGGCGGCCACCGCGGCGTGATTTTTCCCGCGGAACCGACGCACTTGCGCAACCTACCCCATATTAACAGTTCTACTTACGATCCAGTCTGGGCAACTTGCCAAGAGCTCGACGTGCCGCTGTGCTTCCATGCCGGCTCGGCGCCCCAGCTACAGTTTCCGATGGCGCCGAACTTGGCGCTGGAATTATCCGCGGCGTTTCAAGCGGTGATCCGTCCCGCTAGCGTCGTGTTCGATCTTTCCAACATTCTTTTTTCGCGTATCCTGTTGCGCTTCCCAAAACTCAAGGTCGTCTTCGCCGAGAGCACCATCGGTTGGGGAACTTTCTTGCTCGAATACGCCGATCATCAGTATGAGCAGGATCACTGTAATTATGAGTTGAAACCATCCGAGATGTTTCGCCGCCAGTGCTATCTGACCGCCTGGTATGAGCCGGTTAGAATTAACGCGCGCCATATCGGCACGGATCGTATTCTCTGGGCAACCAACTTTCCGACGGCGAATTCCACTTGGCCGGAGAGCCGGCCGTTTGCCGAAAAGTGTCTAGCGTGTATGAGCGACAGCGAGCAAGAGCAGATTCTGCGCGGCAATGCGGCAAAGCTTTATAAGATCGCTAGGGAGAATGGAAGGCTGGAATAAATTGAACGGCCTTTCGAGTCTTTCCGATTCGATCAACCTAGTGGTTTTCCAAAGGGCATGATTTCGCTTACCACAAAAACACTATTAGTCACGCTACCGCTTTGGAGCGTCATCGCGTATGGCGCGGAATCGCAGTTGCCTCTCTTTCGCCTCGGTTACAGCGGCGCTGGCATCGCCCAGAACTTGACTTATGTTATCGACAAGAGCGGCCTTTGGAGCAAACACGGCATCGACGTGCGCAGCATTTACTTCAACAGCGGCTCGATCATGGCGCAGGCGCTGGTCGGCGGCGATATCGATGTCACCGATTCCAACATCCCGACGATGCTAAACATCAAAGCGTCGGGCGTGCTGGACGTGAAGATGGTTGCGGTGTGGATGAATAAGATTCTGCTGAGCTTCATCGCGCGTGGTCCGATCAAGTCGCCCGCCGAGCTCAAAGGTAAGAAGATCGGCATCAGCCGTTTCGGCTCGTCCTCCGATTTCATCACACGGCTCTTGATGCGCTATTGGAAGCTCGACCCGGAAAAGGATGTGACGATCATTCAATCAGGCGGGAACGACTCGGTTCGGATGGCGGCATTGATCGGCGGTCACCTCGACGGCGCGCTGATCGGCTCCCACGATGTGCCAAAGTTGCTCGAATCGAACTGTTGTAGCAACCTGGCCAATCTGGAAGAACTGCCCATCGATTATTCTCGTTTCGGTATCGCCATGCCAACTGCCGTCATCAAGGCTCGCAGAGATCACGTGCGCCGTTACCTGCAGGCGTTGATCGAAGGCATCTACGTTTACAAGACTCGTCCCGAGCTGCCGATCGCTTTGCTCAAGCGCGAAGGCGTCAAAGACGCCGATCTCGGATATCAAAAGATCATCAAGGCACTGATCGAATATCCGGTGCCGGAGGAAAAAGGCATCCAAGTGGCGTTGGACTCCATCGGCACGCCCAAAGCCAAACAGGCTCAAGCGAAAGATTATATCGACACGACGATACTCGAAGAAATCAAGAAGAGCGGTTTCGTCGACCGGCTATATGGAAGATAAATGCCGCAGTTTTAAAGAGGTCAGACAGAGTCTGCAGGGTTCCTAGGGGCACGGCATGCGGTGCTCTTACAAGAGCCAACGCAATGGAGAATGTCAGATGACTGCTTCAGAGGAATGGCAACTCAATCCGTATTTGGGCTGGCAGCGGCAACAGGGGATCCCTATTCACACCGGCTTTTTTGTCGAAGACCTGAGAAAAGTTCCTGTCGCATACTGGAAGGCGCGTAACGCCAACGGCGCGTTCATCAATCTGTCCAACGCGGTCGTCAACGACGCCGTGGTTTTGGAAATCCCGCGCGGCGAGAAGACCGTGCCGCGCCGCCAGTTGTTCGACGAGTCGGTGATGGTCGTCGACGGCCAAGGGGCGACTTCCATGTGGTACGAGGACGGCCGTAAGCGGACTTTCGAATGGCAAACCGGCAGCGTCTTCGCGGTCCCGCCCAATGTCTTTCACCAGCATTATGCCATGGAAAGGCCTGCGCGCTTGATATCCTGCACCTCGGCGCCGCTTTACATGCAACTTTTCAACAACCACGATTTTATCTTCAATTGCGACTACAAGTTCCTCGATCGCTTCGCCGAAGAAGAAAATTATTTCGTCGAAGCGCCGAAGGTTTTGCGCGGCTTTAACGGCATCGAGACCAACTTCATCGCCGACGTGCGCCAGTGGTTCACCAGGGAAAACGTCTACGCTCTGGAAGAACAGGGCGGATTCAAGCAGAGCCGCGACCGCGCTCAGGACGCTTACAGCATGCGCATCAGATTTGCCAAGACGATGATGTTCCTGCACCTTTCAGGCTGGGCCACCGCCACATACAAGAAGGCGCATCGCCACGGTCCGGGATTCAACATCGTCATCCTCGACGGCGCGGGATTTTCATTCATGTGGGAGGAAGGCAAAAAACGTGAACGTTTCGATTGGCATGACTGGAGCATGTTCGTGCCGCCGGCCATGTGGTTCCACGAGCATTTCAATACCAGTGTCGAGCCGGTGCGCTTCCTCGCCTTTCATCCGCCGGGTATGTTGGCCTATCCCGGTTGGTCTGGGGAAGGCGAGCATTTCATCGGCAAGGGACCGAACCAGATCGAGTATGAAGATGAGGATCCGAAAATTCGCCATGCGTTCGAGACCGAGCTGGCAAAGAACGGTTTGAAGAGTAAGATGCGACCGGAGCTGTATCAAAAAAAGACGGCGATATAAGACGGTTTCAGACGTTCCAAATGTTCCGATCGTTTCAAATGATTGGAATGCGTGCCAGTTAAGCGCTCGTCTTAACGATTGGAACGACTGGAACCAATGGAACGATTGGAACAAAGTTTTTCAGAAAGGAAGTTGAGATGCTGTACAACGATCTACGCGGTTGGATGGACAGAGTCGATGAGTTCGGCGAGCTGAAGCGAGTCGAAGGCGTCGACTGGAAATACGAAATGGGCGCGGTCACGGAAGTCTACGCGCGCAATCCGCCCTATTCGGCGATTCTCTTCGACAAGATCAAAGATTATCCCACCGGTCACCGTGTGCTCGTCGGCGTGCATCATCAGTCGCTCAGGCGCCAATGTCTGACGACGCACTTACCACTGGACTATGACCGTACGCAATTCATTCAGGCATGGCGAAAGCGCTTGAACAATCCACAATTCATTCCACCGCGAGTCGTCAAGACCGGGCCGGTGACCGAGAATGTTTACGAAGGCAACGATATCGATCTCTATTCCTTGCCGGTGCCGCATTGGCATGAAGAAGACGGCGGACGATACATCGGCACGGCTCACGTGGTCGTCACGCGCGATATGGACGAGGGCTGGGTCAATCTCGGCTGCTACCGCGTCATGGTGCACGACAAGGACACACTGGCGCTGTACATCTCACCCGGTAAACAAGGCCGGATCATTCGCCAAAAATATTTTGATCAAGGCCGTCCCTGCCCGGTGGCTATCAGCTTTGGCGATGATCCGCTGCTGCTAACGGCCGCCGCAAATAGTTTGCCGTGGGGAAAATCCGAGTACGACTATGCCGGCGGAATCCGCGGCGAGGCCATCGATGTCATTCTCGGCAAGCACACCGGTCTGCCGGTTCCGGCGTTTTCGGAAATAACCATCGAGGGAGAGTGCTTACCTGATCAGCAGAGACGCGAAGGGCCCTACGGCGAGTGGACCGGCTATTACGCCAGCGGCGAGCGCACCGAACCGATCATCAAAGTGAAGCGCATGATGCACCGCAACAATCCGATTCTGACTGGCGCGCCGTCTTCGCGTCCTCCCGGCGGCTCTGATGACAACCTCGTGCGCTCCGCGTTTATCTGGGATCATATGGAAAAAGCCGGTGTGCCGGATGTTCGCGGCGTCGCTTGTTTTCAAGGGCGATTTTTTACCGCGGTGTCGATCAAGCAACGCTATCCGGGCCACGCCAAGCAAGCCGGCGTCATCGCCGCCCAGTGCGGCGCCGGCGCATATCTTGGGCGTTACATCGTCGTGGTCGATGACGATATCGATCCCTACGACATGAACGACGTGCTGTGGGCGATGTGCACGAGGTCGGATCCGTCGAACGACATAGACTTCATCCGCCGCGCCTGGAGCGGTCCGCTCGATCCGGTGATACCGAAGGACAAAAAAGGTTTCAGCACTCGCGCCATCATCGACGCCACGCGGCCCTATGAATGGATGAAAGATTATCCGCTCGTCTCGGGATCCAGCGCCGAGCTCAAGCAACAAGTGGTCGAAAAGTACGGAAAATATTTTTCCTAACGCATGAGCGTTATCCTTTTCACTGGCGCTTGTCGCCATGAAGAAAGGAATATTGTAGGGGCAACCCCCCGTGGTTGCCCAGCAAGGCAGGCACAGGGGCCTGCCCCTACAGCAAGAACGCAAGAACCCCAATGGGTTTCATGCAAATAATCTGTCATCCCGAGCCCTTCGGCGGAGTTTATCCTGAGGATATCAAAGGGACGCAGAATGACATCAGTGGTTGAGGAACCTCGCATGGACAAAATTTCCTTGATTCTTCTCGGGACCATCGTGGCCGCAGTGATTCTGGGACCAAACTCGATTTATGCCCAGCAGCTCGTCCGCGTCGGCTACAGCGGCACCGGGGTCGCCAAGAACCTTCACAAGACCATCGAGCGAGCCGGTTTGTGGAAAAAACGCGGCCTCGACATCCGGCTCATCTATTTCACCAGCGGCGCCACGATGGCCCAGGCCATGGTCGGCGGCGATCTCGACATCGCCGACTCCGACGTTCCAGCCATGTTGAATGCGGTATCGTCCGGTGTCCTAGACGGAAAGCTGATCAGCGTCTACGTCAACCGTTTTCCTTTTGCCTTCGTCGTGCGCAACGAAATCAAATCCGCCGAAGACCTCAAAGGCAAACGCCTCGCCATCAGCCGCTTCGGCTCCTCTTCCGAAGTCACGACAAGAATGTTGCTGCGCCATTTTAAACTAGACCCCGACAAAGACGTGCGCATCATCCAAGCCACCGGCACGTCCCGCCTTCCCGCCATGGTGGCCGGGCAACTCGATGGCACGCTGCTCGGAACTTACGATGTGCCGGCGCTCTTGGAATCGGGGTGCTGCCGCGTTCTAGTCGACATGTTGGAGATGCCGCTCGACTATGCCCGCTTCGGCCAGGTGGTACCAACGAACGCGCTAAAAAGTCGGCGCGATTTATTCTTGAAGTTCGTCGAAGGACTGATCGAAGGCATCTATGTCTTCAAAACCAATACGGACCTTGTTCTTTCGGTTCTCAAGCAAGAAGGCATCAAAGGACGAGAGTACAGCTACCCTCGCATAGCCGCGGCCATGCGCGAACGCCCCTTGCCCGAGGTCAAAGGAGTTCAAGCGGTGTTAGATTCCGTCAAGACACCAAAATCCAAAGTCACACAGGCCAAAGACGTGATGGACCCAAGCTTGGTCGAAGAGATCGACAAGAGCGGATACATCGCCAAGTTGTATGGGAAATAATCGCGGGTGAGCGGATGAATACCATCGGAGTGATAGCACCTTA
>VBKY01000094.1 GCA_005879255.1 Deltaproteobacteria bacterium | reverse complement strand
GGACTTTGGGACGCAGGTTCAATCCACTCGGAACGCCACAATGCGCCGTCCACCCGATATAGCTTTCTTCCAGTGTGTTCTTTGGTCCAACGGTTGGATATTACTTTGTCGTCCGTTAGTGGTCCTAAGACGGGAACGTCATCCTCTGGATCCACATCAGTTCTGGCAATGTGAAATACAGCTGTCTTTTGGCCATAAGGCATCCCGCCTTCGTGTATTGCCAAGACGCGGCCTTCCCAGCGGTCGTGTTCGTTGCTTTCCCTTGTCGGAGTTTCTCGCCACGAAATGCGGCCAATATCTTCAAGAATCTCTACGCGCTCTCGATAAGAGGTAACGTAAAGAGCCATACCTCGCGCGCAGAGGTAATCTCTCAAATGTGATGCGCGAACTTCAAGAAGACAGGGAGAGCCGTCCTTTCTTTTAGAGAGTTTCGCGACTTCGATATAACCTTCATCTGGACGAATCCAAATATCGGTCTCCCTTTTCAGCCCAAGCGTAATGACGAAGTCTTGATGTAGATGCCATTCCGACGTTTCGGCGCTGTTACCACGCTGATCCAGCACGAGATGTAAACCCGAAAATTCGCTGCTATGGTCCTGGTATTCATCTGCAGATATATATTTGCCCTCTTGGATATATCCGGAATGCTGATGTCTGATCCCGACATCGCCCGAGCTTAGCTTCTCGACTTTAGGTTTGAGTTCTATGGGAACGGCCAAAGTTCCGACACCGTAGTACTCCAACTCGTATCCCGCATGACCGTCTTCGCCATTTTCCCTAATTCGGTTGTTAGCTCGCAGCGGTATCCAGACTGCACTTGCGAGCTTGCGGCGACGAACTTCTGGCATTTCAAACCAATTTTGATCCACTGCATCACTCCAGTTGTGATTGAGCGTGTATGCCTCTAGCTACTAAGTGAGTCGCTCAATCTATGCCAATCGACGAATTCATAATTGTCGAAAATCCTATAGTCCTTTTCGCCACTTAGCAACGAAACCGATGATCCGACAAACACTGCACTATTGCCAGCCTTTGCCGGCTACAGTCGAACCGATCGATCCCAAGTTCACCCTGCACCAGATCACCGATCCGGGCGGGCGGCGCTCCGGAAAAGTTCAAGGGTACGGAGTTCGAAAAATAGAAATCCTGTGAATTAGGCCAGAGTGTAAACCAAAATAAATTGTTACTCGGCCTGGAGTCGTGACTTGGCTTGCCGCGGTGCTGGCTCTTCATCCGAGAAATCGCGCTTTGATTTCAGGCGTGGGAATCATACACGCGTCGGTCCGGCCGAACCAGCGATAGCGGTTCCGCGCTATTGTCGAATAAATCCAGTCTCGCGCCACACGGGGAATGAGCCGGAAGATCGTGACGAACTTCCAAAAGATTTGGGGTCAGAGCAAAAGATTTGGGGTCAGAGTACATTTTCATCGGTAACGATCAGTAACTCTCGTGATGTGGTATTGCCAGGATATGGTCTCTGACTCTAATAACGAAAAGCTGCTACAGCTCTCAGGTTTTCCGAGTTCCTTGAAGGAAATAGTTCTCTGACCCTAATTTCCCTAATTTCCTTAGTAAAGCCAGCCCCTATGATGAAAACTTTCATAGGATTCTTTTGCCAACGCTCCCGTTGAGTGGCCGCGGCGAGCGAATGCGAGCCAGCGGACCGCTCGAACATGAAGTTAGACGGAGTTCGCAACGCGAGAGCCCCGTAGAATCATCACGTAGACATTCGCGCCAGTCCAGCAGGCGGATTTCACCGCGGACGGCAACGACTCCCAAGCCTGAACCATCGCGCCGTCCGGAGTGGCATCGTACGCCAAGACACACGCATACTCGTAATCCCATGCAGCGTGGGTCTTCGTTTCGGGGAGATGCGGCAGGCCAAGGTAAAAGAACGCCTGATAGATGTTTCTGACCAACTCTGCTTCCGCGCTGATTGCGCCACGGCTGCTGAGGTATTTCGCCTCAAACACGGCTCGATATGGAGACGGTGTCCGCATAGCCAAGTCGCGGCAACTGTTGCGAGCCAGCGGCTTCACATTCGTCTTCCCGCGCCAGATCTCCATGATCTGTCTGGGCGAGGCTCCGATGACCTTCCGAAAGGGATGAGCGCCCGGGCGAACGGGCGAACCAGAGACCAAGTCGGGATGACTCCGGTAAGACTCCGACAGCATCGCACGCTTGGCATCGGCGCTACTGAACCGGAACTCAGACGAAAGAAAGCTGTGCAGGTGTCCGATGACATAGCGGTTCAAAAACGCACCTTCTGCAAAAGAGCTATGCCGCTCGCGATCCGAAGCCTTTGTCCGATCGACGGCTGCCTTGATCTCGGCGCGGATGATCTCCGGCGCGGGCATCTTAGAATTTAGATGGGCTTCCAGCTGAGTGAAAAACTGATATGCGTCTGCCTTTGACATCAGCGGTCAGCCATTCCGGCTAGCTATTAAGTGAGTCGGTCAATCTATGCCAATCGACGAATTCATAATTGTGGACAATCTATAATCCTTTTCGCCACTTAACAATGAAAATCATGATCCGACAAACACTGCACTATTGTCTGTCTTTGCCGGCTACAGTCGAGCCGAATCGATCACCCTGGACCAGTGCACCGATCCTGGCCGGCGGCGGGGTGGAAAAGTTCAAGAGTACCGTGTTCGATAAGTTAGAAAACGCGTGAATTAGGGTAGAGTGTAAACCAAAATAAATTGTTACTTAGCCTGGAATCGTGACTTGGCTTGACGAGTGCTAGCTCTTCATCCGAGAAATCGCGCTTTGACGTCAGGTGTGGGAATCATGCATGCATCGGTCCGGCCGAACCAGCGATAACGGTTCCGCGCTATTGTCGAATAAATCCAGTCTCGCGCCACTCGGGGAATGAGCCGGAAGATCGTGACGAACTTCCATGCGCCGCCAAAGCGGGAGACAACTTCGATAGCCGCGTCACTGCGCACGAGCATTCTCCCACCCGAAATCAGCATAAAAGTCTGGATAGCTGCAGGATCCAGCCCCCGATTTTGACAAATCTCTCTCCCAATCTCTGACTGAAGAGGGGCGAAATAGAAAATTGCCGACCGGTCATGGCGAATAATGAATTGGACCGACGCAGTGCAGAGATTGCAGACGCCGTCGAATAAGACAAGGTTATCGGGGAATTCCGTCACGTCGTGCGCTATTAGCGAGCAACGCTTTACTTCTGCAAAATCAACCGCGATAAGAAATTATAACCATGAAGCCTCACCGCGGATAGAGCTCACGACAATAGACAGGAACGTCGCAATAGCGCTAGAAGGTACGCCCGAAGTCTTTTACGCGGTTTCACTTCGCAACTACTAAGTGAGTCGCTCAGTGCATCTCACCGACGCTTTCACTTCATAGGCGATTCTACAAACGATTCGCCACGTGACAGTGAAACGTAGAGTCGGACAAACACTACACTATTTTCAGCCATTGCTACCAATTGCTAGACTCATGGCAGCGTCTTAAGCCGCTCTCGCATCTCCTGCGCTGAGATCTCTTGGCCGTACAAAGGGCCTCCCTGTTCAAAAACCTTGGAGCGTTGGAGTGAGCCAAGGATCACCGGGTCGAATCCCGCGTCGCGCACCAACGCTGCCGCGACCTTCAACGCTTCCTCGTCGTTGCCGGCCATAGGAATCGCAATACGCCCCTCCGGACGGTTAGAAAGGCTGGCGACTTTGCGAAAGTTCAGCGTATTAAACGCGCGGACAATTCGCGCACCGGCTAATAATTTCGCCGACGTAAGCCCAACTCCATTTTGTCGGGCTTCCTTCGCGATCTCACCATCGCGCGCCAGAACGGCGTTGCCGGCATCGAGCACAATCTTTCCTACGAACTCTTTGGCGTAATCCGTGCCGAGCTGCGGGTATGCACTGTACGGCACGCCGATAAAAACAACATCGCCAAATGTTAAGGCTTCTTTTACGGTGCCGGCGCGAGCGAGATGGCCGAGACCATCGACAAGTTGCTTGAGATTCTGCGGATTACGCGAAGAGAAGAGCACCTGATGGCCAGCTTTCACCCACAGCGTTCCGACCGTGCTGCCGATGTTACCGGAGCCGATTATGCCAATTTTCACGGCTGAGGCGCTCGTGGCCGACTGGGCAAAAGAAGTTTCGTGCGGAACGCCAACCGAGAGTGCGATTAAAGCCAACTCAACGACCCAGTAAAATACCCAACGAGACCAATTCGAGAAAGCGATTTTCGTCATGACAGGCTTCCTTTCATTTGCACCGTTTGGTTTCCCGTATCTTAAACGAATTGAATGATTTGAAGTGCTTGAACGGTTTGAACAACTCTTTGATCGTTAGCGCGGATAAAGCTCCTTTATAAATCCTTCCTTTGCCAACTGTTCCAGAGGCGCGAGATCGTAGAACTGGCGAACATCGATGCCTTTGGCTTTGGGATTTCGCGTCGCGATATCTTCGATCACCGCTTCCATTTCCGTATGCGTTACTGTGGGGATATCTCGGATATAGCCGAGAATGTAGCTTTTGAACGCACTGGCAAGAAGCTTGGTATCCGTGGTCCGTGTGTACTTGCCGAGAATGCGAATTGTGACATCTGGATTGGCCTTGGCGTATTTGATGCCCTCCAACGTCGCCTTGAGAAATCGATTGACCATCTGCGGCCGACTGCGCACGAAGGAATCGGTCGTCACCAGCGCGGTTCCAGGATAGCGGTATTTGAGATTGGCTAGATTCATGAACTCACGGTAGCCGAACTCGTTGGCTCTTTCCAGAGTCGGCGAAGAAATTAAAGCGCCCTGGATCACACCCTGCTGCATGAAGAGCAGGTTTTCCGGCACGCCTCCGGTCTGGATCATCTTGATGTCTTTGTTGGGATCGAGACCTAACTCGCTTGCGGCTCTGCGCAATCCCAAATCCGTCAGCGAACCAAACCGGCTGACGCCGAAAGTTTTGCCCTTGAGATCCTGTGCAGTGGTAATTTCCGGTGTGGTCACGAGACTCATGGGGATAACATTGATGGTTGTACCGATCACAGTGAGATCGGAGCCCGACAAGCGCGACAGCGCGGCGGCCGCGCCCGATCCCTGGACGATTTGCGTGTCGCCGGAAATCAATGTGGCAATTGCCTGAGCTCCCGCGACGTAAATGATACGTACGTCGAGGCCGTATTTCTTGTAGATCCCCGCTTCATAGGGAACCCAAGTTGTAATCGATGTCGCCGCAATCGACGAATAGCAGACGTTGAGCTTTTCGGGGTCGGCAGCTTGAGCGTAGCGACTGGATCGGATCATATTTAATCCGAGCCAGAGAATCAGGATTATGGTAACAGTTCGAAAAAGTCTCATCGGACAAACCCTTCGTTCTTAGCGGCGAATGCGCTCATTGCTACATCCCCGTTCTCGTCGCAGACCTTAGAGAACGGTCTACCGTAAGTCAAGGTGAGTGTGCGCATCGCGTTGAGTTGGCCTGTTGCCTATGATATTTCCGGTCGAGTTAGTCAGGCTAGTAGTATTTTATGACTGATATAAGGAAAGTTGGCGTCGTCGGGCTCGGAGTCATGGGATTCGACATCGCTTTTCTCTACGCCATGAAAGGCTTTCAGACCATCGTTTATGACGCCTCCAAAGCGGTCATGAACTCGCTCGGCGATCGCCGAGAGCAAACCATTGATCGGCTCCAAAAACGAAATCGCATCGGTGATACCGAGACGGAGAACATTCGCAACCTGCTCACGGCGTCGCCCGGTCTCGGCGGGTTAGCAAAAATGGATCTAGTGACAGAGGCCGTTTCGGAAAACAGCAAGACTAAGCTGGCTGTGTATCGAGCTTTACGTGACGCCGGATTCTCGGGCATTCTCACTACGAACACGTCATCGGTAACGCGTGCAACGTTACTCGCCAGCGGCGACTACGATCGAGGAAAATTCGCTTTAACTCACTTCTTCAATCCGGTGCTCTATACCCAGATGGTCGAAGTCGTCAAAGGCGACATGGCAGCGACCCAAGGGGATGCCGTGATTTCGTTTTTAAAGGAAATCGGCCGCCAGCCGGTCGAGACCCATGACATTTCCGGCTTCGTTTCCAACGGCATCCTCATGGTCTATGCCGTAATGGCGCTTCGCTTATTGGAACGCGGCGCGCGCATCGACGCCGTCGATCAAGCTGCCAAAGAACTCAAGCTTCTTCCACCCTTGATCAGCTTCGACAGTTGGAAACCATCGATCGTAGAAGATGTAACGCGCGTCATGTTTGAGCTCAGAGGCGATGCTTTTTTGCGCTCGTCGAAACTACTCGCGCGAGTGGCAAAGGACAACCCTACGTTCTACGTTGACCGATTACCCAATCCGAAAATTTACGAACTTGCCGAAGCGCGCGGCCGAACGCTCGATGACGAGAGCATCAAAAGGTCGCTGCAGACGTCGATGATCATTGCCGCCGTCCGCGTCGCTGAGCTCGGCGAATCTCCCGCCACGGTGGATTTCGTCGCCACCGAGGGCATCAAGATGCCCGAGCCGCCATTGAAAGGAATCGATGGAATCGGGCCCGCGGCAGTTCTCGATGATTTGGAAAAAACCAATCTGCAACTCGGAGATCAGCCAATGCCCGTGCCTGCGCTTCTCACCCGAATGGCCGAGGAAAAGCAAACCTTTTACAAAAGCGACCAAACGAACCCTTGGTTATTAGCTCACGCGGGACGGACACAGACGCATGCGAGCCATTGACGTTCACGTGCATCCGAGCACACGCGGGCTCGATGCGCACGCCTGTAGCTACTTCAGGCGAAATCTAAACGAAATCCCTCTAACGGAAAAAACGTTCTCGGATCTCTATATAAAGCATGATGTGAAAGCCTTGCTGATCGGCTGGCATCCGTCCACAGTCAAGGAAGGCAGCCGCAACAGCAACGATCATGTGATCGAACTCGCGACCAAGTACCCGGACGCGTTCGCGGGAATTCTCGCATCGTTGGACATCAATGCTGAGGATATAACTAAGGTCGCCCGCAATGCTCAGGAACTGGCGCGCAATCCCAAAGTCGTCGGATTTAAATTTCATCCGCCCGATCAAGGTTTTTATCCGAGTAATAGGAAATTTTACGCCATTTGGGAGGTTCTTCAGGCGGGCGCCAAGCCGGTTATGTTTCATGTTGGTTTTACCGTGCTCGGCGCCAATACCGACGGCGGCGGCGGCATCGCCCTAGATTACGGAAGGCCGATTCACCTTGACACGCTGGCGCGCGATTTTCCGCGCATGAAAATCATCGCGGCGCATCCCGGCTGGCCTTGGGAACAAGAACTCATTGGCGTCGTGACGCACAAAAAAAACGTCCACGTCGATACCTCTGGCTATCTCGCCGAGCAGCTGCCGGAAATTTTTCTGAAAGCAATCGCCAGCCGGCTCCAGGACAAGGCGCTTTTCGGCACTGACTTTCCGTACGTGGATCTCGAAAAGGCGCTCGCGAGCTTCGATAAAGTCGGCTTCAAGCAACCCGCGAAAGACAAGCTACTGTTTGCCAATGCGCAGGCATTGTTCGGGCTCTAATCTTGAGGAGTTACCCTGATCCCAAGCAAAGAACTTGCGTTGCTTCCGCTGATCGCCCTAGGTGCCCTGATCTCGTTCTGGGCTTCCTTTTCGATAGCGCTGAGCTGGCGCGAATTCGAATCGGCTATCCTTCACCCAGCGCGAGTTTTTTTACCTCCGATCGTGTCGAAGGAGCGTTGACCTTACTGTTGTTGGTCCAAGACTTCAGGAGGGTGTGACATGAAAACGCTTTACTCAATCCGGCTGTTAACTTTCCTCGTGTCGATCTCTCTGCACGCGTCGCAGGCCAACGACGCATCGGCCGAGCGCCTCAGAGTAGGATACCCGTCCCCGAGCGCCAACTTTTATCCGCTCTTTGCGACCAAAGAGGCAAATCTCTTTGAAAAATACGGCTTCGAACCCGAAATGATCTATATCCAAGGCGTCCAGTTGATTGCCGTACACGTGGCGGGCCAACTGGATTTCTCGTCGGTCTCCGGTCTGGTTTTTCTTCAAGCGTCGGTGGAAGGATCGGACCTTATTCTCCTGGCCAGCTCCAACGATAGCCAGCCCATGAAACTCATGGTTCACAGCGGCATCTCCGGTCCGAGGGACCTCAAAGGAAAAACCGTCGCGGTCACTCGCTTTGGCTCTCTCACGGATCTGCTGCTTCGGCCGGTGCTTAAAAATTGGGGATTGGAACCGCAGAAGGATGTGAAGCTCTTGCAGATCGGCAGATTGCCGGACATGGTCGTGGCCATTGCTCAGAAGAAGGTCGATGGCGGCGTGATCTCTTTTCCTAATTCGTTGCAAGCCGAAAAAATGGGCGTCAAGACGCTTCTGGACTTTGCCGACTCCGGATTGGATATTCCCTCCACCACGGTGGTGGCGAGCCGCAAATACGCTAACGCTCACAGAGAGGTCGTTTTGAGATTTCTCAAGGCCTACGTCGAGGGAACCCGCCGCCTCCTGACGGACAAAGAGTTAGGCATCCGCGCGCTGAGAAAATATGGCGGCGTGAATGACCGGGAGCTTCTTACGACTACTTATGATCTTTTCACCACCCGTTACACAAAGAAGGTCCCGAAGATCAATCCCAAAGCAGTCGAAACCGCGCTCAACCTCCTGGCCGAGGGCAATCCGAAGGCGAAAGGCCGTAAAGCCGAGGAATTCATGGATACGAGCTTCATGGACGAGCTAGAAACCACGGGATTCATTAAATCGGTTTGGCCGTAGAGTTTGAGTAAGGTAATTTGTTCAATGGTTCAAAAGTTCGAGGTTTTGCGGAAACGATTTGAACACGTTGAACCTTGAACCCTTGAACGTTTGAACAGCCGCGCCGAAAAGGAGTCATTAAAGAATGCCTCAAGAAAAAATCGCCTCGCAAGCTTATCTGGAAGTCGCGGCGGCCCACGGAATCGATTATGTATTCGGTCTACCGGGGACGAGCGGGCAAGAATTCATCGGCACCATCGCCGATCAGGAGAAAATCCGTTTTGTCTTGGCGATGCACGAGACTTGTGTCGTGGCCATGGCCGACGGTCATGCGCGTGTCACCGGCCGACCGCAGCTTGCGCAGGTGAGCACCCTGCCGGGATCGGCCAATGCGATCGGCGCGCTCTACGACGCCTATCGGGACCGCTCGCCGGTCATCGTGACGTCTACCAATGTCGACACGCGGATTGGCGGTCGCGATTCCCACACGGAAGGGAAAGATCTCGTCGAAATGACCAAGCAGTTCACCAAATGGAGCGCAGAAGTCCATCGCGCCGACCGCATTCCCGAGTATTTGAATCGCGCCTTCAAGGTAGCTTCCACACCGCCGACGGGTCCGGTCTATCTCGCTCTTCCAAGTAATCTGCTTGGCGAAACGATCACCATTGCGAACCCAGAAGCCGATCGTTCGCGAATCGTGCCGCGCATCGCCGGCGATCCGGAAGCGTTGGCCGAAGCCGCGAAGCTGCTGGCGCATGCGAAGCGACCGGTGATCGTTGCCGGCAGCGGCGTCGCCAAAGGCGGCGCGACGGAAGAGCTGATCAAGTTCGCCGAGATGGTTGCCGCGCCCGTCGTTATGGAGCCGCGTTATTCGTTTCTCGCTTTTCCGACCACGCACCCGCAGAGCTTCCAGATCGCCGAACGGCAACCCTCGTTCGATCTTCCCGTTTGGGGCGAACCGGATTTGATTTTCGCCATCGGCTGTCGCTTGATCCGAGAGTACCGCTACCTGTCGGAGCCGGTGATCAAACCTGACACGCGCTCTATCCACATCGAAGAAGATCCTTGGGAAATCGGCAAAGTGTTTCCCGTCGACCTCGGTGTCATCGCCGACGCCAAGAGTGCACTAAGGTCACTGGTCGAGACCTATCCGAAATTTGCCGCGGCATTCGACGCCAAAGCCGAACGCTTGGAGCGCATCAGAAAAGCTAAAGAACAGGTGAACGCCGAGCTGGAAAACAGAGTGAAGCAAGGCTGGGACTCAACACCGATCAACGCGGCGCGGTTGGCTCGCACAATGGACCGGCTCATAGAAAAAGATGCGTTAATCGTCAATGAAAGCCCGACCAGCAAAGACATTCTCATGGCCAATTTCCAGTTCTCGCCCGGACGATCTTATTTTTCCAATTCGTCCGGCGGATTTCTCGGCTGGGGCTTGGGTGCTGCGATCGGCGCAAAGCTCGCGTCGCCCAAACGTCGTGTGGTGGCGTGTCTCGGCGACGGCAGTTGCATGTTCGGCATCCAGGGTCTTTGGACGCTGGCCAAGTATCGAGTGCCGCTGGTCGTGATCGTTTTCAACAACCGCGCGTACATGGCAGTGAAGAACCAATTTCGCGGCTCCGAAGAAAGAATCAGAATCGCCGCGGAAATGGGTGCCGAGATCACCGGCCCCGATATCAACTTCGCCAGGCTCGCCGACACCTTCGGCATATTCGGCCAACGCGTGGAACAGCCTGATGCGATCGAGCCGGCGCTCAAGCGCGCGCTAGAGCAAAACGGTCCGGCGCTCGTCGACGTGGTTATTAGTCAGAATACCAGAAAGGATTAACCGCAAAAAACTGGGCGCAGCAAAGTCGCAACCCAATCGGAGTGACTCGCGCAAAGGCGCGAAGAGCAAAAAATTCGAAGCACGAAATCCGAAATTCGAAACAATTTCAAATGAGCAAAATAGGTAAAATCCCAAACCAGCTTCCCTCGGATTCGGTGTTTTGGATTTTCCCGATTTGAGATTTATTTGTCTCTGAGTTTGTTTCGGATTTGGAGCTTCGGATTTCGGATTTTGACTCGAGTATTGTTGGTGTTTTGGCGCGATAAATTTTCTTAAAGTCGTTTTGTTGAACATTTACAAGGTAAGAACCTACAGGAGGACCGCTTATGGCAGACGCAGCGAAAAAAGCATTCGACAAAGCCTCGTTGGGCGCGGAGAACAAAGCCTACAACATTATCGCCAAGTTAGATCCAGAGTATTTCGAAAAGCTCAAAGGCATTTATGTCGACGCCACGTTCGGCCGCGAAGGTGCCCTGCCGCGCAAGACCAAAGAACTGATCATGGTCGGCATCACGTGCGCGCTTAACCGCCCGCGCGGCGTCAAACTTCACAGCGAGCGCGCCCTGACGTTGGGCGCAAGTCCTAGAGAAGTTCTCGAAGCCATCGAGGTCGCGGCAATTCCCGGCGGCATGCCGGGCCTCTGGCTCGGCGTCGAAACGCTGGACGAGATTCTGAAAACCAAGGGAATTGAACTTAAGTAACCCATTCGTTTTCGCCACCAGCGTGATTTTGTCTCATCAAACGATTGGAACCTCTGGACGGAGCGAAGCGCTTGAACGATTTGAACCATGTCTGATCTAAAGAGCGGCCCTCTAGACGGCATCCGCGTTCTCGACCTTACGCGCGTCCTTGCCGGTCCCTACTGCACCATGTTTCTCGGCGATCTCGGCGCCGAGGTGGTCAAAGTCGAGCAGCCCGGCGTCGGCGACGACACCCGCGGCTGGGGCCCGCCCTTCGCCGGCGGCGAAAGCGCGTACTTTCTTTGCGTCAACCGGAACAAAAAAAGCATCACCGTCGATCTTAAAACAGACGAAGGTGTAGATTTGATTCGCCGCCTGGCGGCATCCGCTGACGTGCTGATCGAAAATTTTCGTCCGGGAACGATGGAACACCTAGGGCTCGGCGACGAAAATCTACGCGCTGTCAATTCCAAACTCATCTATGCGTCGCTCTCGGGGTTCGGCGCAGACGGCCCGATGAGCGCTGTGCCTGGCTACGATCTCATCGTTCAAGCCTGGGGCGGATTGATGAGCATCACCGGAGCGCCCGACGGCGAGCCTACCAAAGTCGGCGTCGCGATCATCGACCTGGTGGCAGGCTTGATGCTGGGAAAATCCATTACCGCCGCGTTATTCGCGCGAGAAAAACTCGGCGTCGGACAGAGGATCGATACTTCACTACTCGAAGCCGAAGTGGCAAGTTTGATCAACGCCGGCAGCAACTATCTCGTCGGCGGACAAGTTCCGGGTCGTTGGGGCAACGCCCATCCGACGATCGTGCCCTATCAGAGTTTTCAGACGGCTGACAGTTATCTCGTGATCGGCGTTGCCAGCGAAGGAATCTGGCGGCGCTTCTGCCAGGCGATCGGCAAGACCGAGATAGCCGATGACACCCGCTTTGCCAAAAACGCCAATCGAGTGGAAAACCGCGCGGTGCTCATCGCGATGCTCACTGAAATGTTTCGCAGCCGCGATAATGAAACCTGGCTAAAGATCTTGAACGCAGCCGAAGTGCCCTGCGCGCCGATTCAAACCATCGATCAAGTTTTCGCCGCGCCACAGGTGGGCCACAGAGACATGCTGGTGGAAGTCGAACATCCGACGGCGGGATCAGTGCGCATGGCGGGTATCCCGGTCAAATTTTCCGCGACGCCGGCATCAGTTCGCCTGCCGCCGCCGCTGCTTGGACAGCATACCAACGAAGTGTTGTCGTCGTGGCTGGGAATAAACAATGACGAGATTGCGGTCCTCAAAGGAAAAAAAGTCATATGATGACGAACTGTCACTTCAGTTATTTTGCACCAGGAGATTCTTCTCCTTCTCCCTCTGGGCGAAGGGAAGGATGAGGGCATGACCCTCACCCTTCCCTTCCACTTCGTGGGCGAGGGTGATCCCATTTGAAGCGCAGCATGTGGTAAAACACGTTAAACAGCACATAAGGAATACCCATGCATAAAGGTATGACCTTCGAAGAATTTCACTCCGGCGAGCGCTTCGCGACTGGCCGGCGCACGATTACCGAGCACGATATCTTGCAATTCGTCACGTTGGTCGGACTGACCGAGCCGCTGTTCTTGGACATGGAATACATTCGCAACGAGAGTCTATACGGCGAGCGCATCGCGCCTGGGAGCTTAACCTTCGGCATGGCCGAGGGACTGACCGTGCAAACTGGAATCATTCACGGGACGGGCATGGCCTTCGCGGGGCTGGATAAGATGCGCTTGTTTGGGCCCGTGAAAGTCGGGGACACAATTCAAGTCGAGATCGAAGTTCTCGACAGCAAACCGGTTCCTGCCCGCGGCGGCGGCATTGTGCGCTACCGCCAGTGGGTCAAGAATCAGCGCGGCGAGACGATAATGGAGTACGATGTCGCGCGCCTGATCCGCGGCGCGGCGGAAGACAATAAATGAACGCACGCTTAGCGCGATAAAAAGCGCCCGCTGTTCAAACGTTCAACGTTCAACGTCCCCCCACTCCACGCCTCGAACTTTGAACCTGGAACCTTGAACGAATGGAGAAAAACAGCGACTTCAACATTCTCGCGAGTAAACATATGAGCGATTCACAAGCAAAATTCGGCGTCCTGCTCCCGACCCGCGAAGCGGTCATCTCGGGCCGCTCCGATCCGTCTAGCCTCTTCCAGCTCGCCGAGCGCACCGAGGCGTTAGGATATGATTCCGTCTGGGTCGGCGACAGCCTTACCGCCCGGCCGAGAATCGACGCGCTGACGACGCTCGCCGCGGTCGGCGCACGCACGCAGCGCGTGCGTCTGGGCACCGCCATTTTTCTCGCGGCGCTGAGACATCCGGTGATGTTGGCTTACCAGCTCGCCAGCCTCGACTGGATGACCGGGGGGCGCATCGATCTCGGTGTCGGTTATGGCCGGCCCAAAGAACCCACGCAGGAACATGAGTTCGAAATCTTGGGCCTCAATCCCAGCGCACGCATCAAGATGAGCGAAGAGCTAGTGCACGTGATGCGCCGCCTCTGGCGTGAGAACGACGTTTCGCATGAAGGCAGGTTCACGCGCTTTGAGCATGTCACAATCGAACCCAAACCCGTTCAGCCTGGCGGTGTACCGATCTGGCTCGCGTCCAACAATGTCGAACCGGGTCTAAAGCGCGTCGGCAGGTTGGGCGATGCATGGATCAACAACATCAAGAGTCCTGAAGTCTATCACGAGTGTTGGGAAAAAATTCGAGCCTACGCAGCGGACGCGGGCCGTGATCCCAACTCGCTTCACGCGAGCATTTACTTCACCCTCGCGGCTGGCGGTAAAGAAGCCGTGATCGAGGGACAATCATTTTTGGCGCAATACTACAACCGCTCCTACGAAGCGGTCGCGAACGCGATGCTCTGCGTCACCGGATCCTGGGATGAAGTGATAGACTGGATGGAGAGGTATATCGAAGCTGGCGCTGGCACTGTTGTCTTACGCTTCGCCGCGCGCGATCAACTCGGCGTTCTCGACGCTTGCGCTGAAGCTCTCAATCGGCGCGGGTTGCTTGGTAACACCTCAGATCTCACCTGATCGAATCACCGACTTGAGTCGCTTGCTGCTCAATTCGGTTGAAGGATTTGAACGGCTTGAATGGATCTTAGTCCGAGATCTTTAAGATCACTTTCCCGAACTGCTTGGCCTCTTCCACATATCGTTGAGCGGCCGCGCCGTCCTGCAACGCAAAGACCCTGTCGATGATCGGCTTGATTTTTGTCGCGTTCATGAAACTTATGAGCAATCGAAACTCGTCTCTGCTTCCCAACGTCGAGCCGTAGATTCTTAGCTGCTTGGAGACGAGCGCCGCGATATCATCGACCGGTTGCCCGCCCGCGGTTGCGCCGCAAGTTACCAGCCGTCCCCCTCGCGCCAAAGACGCGAGGCTTTTTCGCCACACTTCTCCGCCGACGCAATCGAGCACCACGTCCACGCCGCGACCATCGGTTAAATCGCTTACAGCCTTTGCGAAATCGGCCTTGTGGTGATTTATGCCGTAGTCTGCTCCCAATTTCTTCGCCCTCTCGAGTTTCTCATCGCTACCAGACGTGACGATGACCCGCGCGCCGATTTTTTTTGCCAATTGCAGGGACGCGCTGGCCACTCCGCCGCCAATACCGATGATCAGCAACGATTCCCCCGGCTTCAGCTCCGCATTGGAAATCAGCATTCGCCAAAGCGTGATGAACACGAGCGGAAAAGCTGCCGCTTCCTCGAAAGAGTATCCTTGTGGAATTGGAAAACAATTCTGTGCCGGCAACTTCACGTACTCCGCGTACGTGCCCTCGATTCGCTCCCCCAGGACGCGCAAATATACACACATGAAATCCTGATCGGTGATACAAAACTCGCAGCGTCCACAGCCGGTTGGCGGATAAAGGCAAACAGCGTCTCCGACATTCACGTTGCCGGATTGCGCGCCAACTTCAACCACCATGCCGGCGCCGTCCGCTCCTAGGGTATGCGGCATCGGCACATTGATGCCCGTTGCGCCCATGCGGTTCCAAATATCGATGTGATTGATCGAAGCCGCTTTGAGCTTAACGATGACCTCGTTGGGCTCCGAGAGCGTCGGTTGCTCCGCATCTTCGAAAAAAAGTTGCTCCACGCCTCCGTAGCCGTGCATTCGAACAGCTTTCAATTTTCCTCCGGGACAAAATCTCGCTAACAAGGCACGGTCTCGTTGTCAAACGAGCCGCGTGCTGCGGACTGAGATCACTGAGCTGACCGAGCGAGTCGCGGATAATTGAATTAATCCAATGGCGCGGGGATTCGAATGTTTTTTTTGGAGAAAGGGTGTCCCCTCGTCGGGGACACCCTGGGGTGATAGCCGCAATCATGAACCGAGGAGGAGAGTTCACGGTTGCGCTCGGGAACATTTTTGCCGAGCCCGGCGATCTTAAGAATTTATCTCATTCTGTTCATCGAGTATTGAAGCTTCTTCAGTTCGCTCTGAAGATACATGTCTTTCAATTCATGACGATCCATGTGGGCTTCGAGCAAGTCGGCGGGAAACATCTTTGCTCCGCAGCGATGACACATCGCCGCGTGGAAGGTCTCCTTTGCATACTGGATCTCATGGTAATGGTTACTTATCTCTGGTTCCATTTTGTCCCTCTCTGTCGTTTGTTTACAGCGCGACGGAGTGTCATGCAGCAATCGATATGCCAAAACCAAAGATCGATTGAGCTTCTGTCAACATGTTGATATTTAATGGAATTGCGACGAGTAAGTATTGAGCTGAGCGGCCCATCGAACAAGTCGACTGGCCCGGAGTGTCCACCGTTTACATTTTTGTGCCCCAATCAATCAGGACCGGACCTACGACGACTAAACATCATGACCAAGCAGAAGCCGTCACTTTCACTTTCTTGGCAGTAAATGGTCAGCAATGATGAACGGTTTTCGCCTCGCTGAGATGCCACAGTCTGTTGCACGTGCCGTCGAGTAGACGCAGCAAGCTTCAGCGCATCAGAGTAGATGCATGCTTCGACAATAGGTCGATCGCGCTAAGTCATCCCAATCCTAGGATCATTCGACGAATTAAGCATGCAGAATCAATTTGGATGTAACTTGGTACCGCGAAATTCCTGGCCCGAATCACTTGACAGTAAAGCCGGGTCCGCGCAATTCTACGCTTGCCTAACTACCATCTGAGAATTGAGAGAAATGATGACTACGGAGATTCTCGAAATCGAATTCCCCGTCATGCGCTATGATATCACCCTGCCGCTCCTCGAAGGCCGGGTGCCCATCGACGGCGTGAAACTGAATCCGGTAAGGACCTCGTCGATGATCAACAAAGAAGATCCTAAGATGAAAGCCGGCGACTTTGGCCTGTGCGATCTCAACATCGGTTACTTTCTGCCCGCCATCGAAGCGGGATGGGAAATCATCGGCTTGCCGGTTTTTTCTAAGCGCAAGCCCGTCTATCAGCTGATCTTCTGTCATGTCGATGCCGAAATTAGCTCGCCCAAGGATCTGGAAAAGAAACGCGTCGGATCGCGCACCTATCGGACCGCGCTCACCGTGTGGGCACGAGGCCTATTGCGTCAGCGCTACGGCGTCGACTTTTCAACCGTCCAATGGGTTTTGCAGGCAAAAGAGGTATTTCCCATCCATGACTCAGAAGCTAAAATTACTTACGTCGACGACACCAAAAATATGTCGCAACGTCTCATCGCCGGCGAGCTGGACGCGATCATCACGGACATTTCGGACACCAAGATGTTCGAAAATCTGGAGAACCATCCCGAGGTCAGGCGGCTGTTTCCAGATTACGTGCAAGTAGACGAGCAGCTCTACCGCGAGACCGGTATTTTCACCCCCGTGCACATGATCGTGATGAGCCGCAAGCTCGATCGCGAACGCCCCGATCTCGCTGCCAAATTTTACGCCGCCTTTGAAAAAGCCAAAGAGATCGCCTGCGACGATGTGCTGAGCGACCGCGGTGGATTCTCCGTAGTGTACCTACGAGAGAGAATGAAAGAACAAATCAAGACCTGGGGCGATCCCTGGAAGTACGGACTCAAAGCTAACAAAAGCACCATCGACGCGTTCATCAAGTACAATGTCGAACAAGGCATGATCCACACGGCGCCGTCTTATGCCGATATCTTTGCTTCTGGCACACTGGATACATAATTGATATTGAAGAGCTTGAGCAGTTCAAATGAAGTGAAAGATTTTAATATTTGCCCCGGCTGAAAACAAAAAAATAAGGGTGACCCCTATGTTATCCAAAGAGGACAATGAACTTCTTACTCGAACAACTCCCGGCACGCCGATGGGAGATTTGATCCGGCGCTACTGGGTTCCTGCGCTGCTGTCGGAAGAAATTCCCGGGCCTGACTGCCCCCCCGTGCGGGTAAAACTGTTGGGCGAGGAATTGGTCGCTTTCCGAGATACTCAGGGCCGTATCGGTGTCATCGGCGAGCACTGCGCCCATCGCGGCACCTCGCTTTTCTTTGGGCGCAATGAAGAATGTGGTTTGCGCTGCATCTACCACGGTTGGAAATATGACGTCGAGGGCAACGTACTGGACACGCCGGCGGAACCGGCCGACAGCGATTTCAGAAAAAAGCTACATCACACCGCGTATCCAACTCATGAAACGAATGGCGTCATCTACGCTTATCTCGGCCCGCGCGCCAAGTTGCCGCTGTTTCCTAATTACGAATGGACTCAGGTGCCGCTTGAGTATACCTACGTGACGAAGTGTTTGCTGGAATGCAATTATCTCCAGGGCCTCGAAGGCGAGTGCGATTCTTCCCATCTTTCGTTTCTCCATCGCGCGTTCAGCAACGAGCGTAGTCAGTGGCTCTACAAGAGCGATACATCGCCGGCTTATGAAACCGAAGACACCGACTTCGGCGTGCGCCTGATCGCGACGCGGGACGCCGATAATCAACATTACGTCCGCTTTTCCGCCTTCGTGATGCCGGTTTATGGTTGCGTTCCCGCCGGCAGACCGACCAACGAGCTCGAAGGCTACGAAATCCACACCTATGTGCCGGCCGACGATACCCATTGCTGGCGCTACGACATCGGTTTTCGCCGCGACCGCACGGTACAGGACGACGAGGTGCACCGGCGCAAGCAGATCCTTCCCGACTACACGCGCATCCGCAATGCGCGCAATAATTATCTGCAAGATCGGCAAATGCAAAGGACGGTGAACTTCACCGGCATCGAAGATTTTCTCAATCACGATGGCTGCGCCACCGAGAGCATGGGGCCGATATTCGATCGCAGCAAGGAGCATCTCGGCGTGAGCGATAAAGCCGTGATCGCTGTGCGCAAATTCCTCTTGACCAGCGTCAAGGAACTCCAAACCGGCAAAGAGCCGCCCCATGTCGTGCGGGACATGGAGCTAAATTGGTTTCCGCACATCGATTGTTTCGCCCACCTGTTGCCTCGCAACGTGCCTTGGCGGCAGCACTTCGATTACCTGACGGCGTCGGCCAAACTCGAAAACCCGTCATCATACGCGGCGCGGCGCAAAGCAGCATCGTAGTTGTAGGAGAAGGTCAAGGCATTTCACGCATGGCAACTCGGAGCAACAAAGTGACGAAGTCGAAAAAATCGCCTAAGCCGAGCGCGCGCGCCGCGGTTCGCCGCGCTGAAGAAGAACTGCGGATCGCCGCAAAGATTCTCGAGTGGGAAATCGGCGACCTCTGGGGCCACGTCGGTGTGCGACTGCCGGACAACAAAGGGATCGCCGTCCAAATGTTCCGCCATCTCGAAGGCACGCAAAAAAACTGGCTGGTTCATTTCGATTATTCGCTCAAAAAACTTTCGGGACCCGGCACGATTCCGCGCGAGTCGGTCATCTATACGGAAATTTTCAAGGCCCGACCGGACGCCAACGCCGCCGTCCATTGTCACGCCTCCATGTGCGTCGCGTTGAGCCTGGCGGAACAACCGGTCGATTGGGTGCATATGCAGTCCTCCCGTTTCAAAGGAGGCACGCCGATCTTTCCGCACCCCATCTACATCCTCGACGAATCCGAAGGCGCCGCCTTGGCCAAGGCCTTGGGGGAGGCTTCAGCCATCATGATCAAAGGCCACGGTATCGTCACGGTGGGCGCGACGATCGATGAGGCCTGTATCAATGCGCTCTATATGGAGCGTACGGCAAAAATCATGGCCATCGCGCGCCTGCATGGATATCAAGGACCGAGCGCTGAATCGATCCAAACGCTGACCGGCAGCCGAGAAAAACTTTTCCGCCGACCAAGGGACGAGGTTTTTCACTCCGCCGATTGGAATTACTACGCGGACAAGGTCAAGAAGGGCGAGCGCTGGACACGGGGATGGACGTAAAACGGTTTCGGATTTCCGATCTTGGGTTTCGGGTGGCCACGTAAGCTGAAAGTGGCCACCTAAAACCTTAAAAGTTATTTCGGCAGAAAACCCATCCACAGCAATTAGTCAATGATCCAAACCGAAATCGGAGGCGCCTGACGATGTTCGTAAGATGGTTGTATACCGTCCTTCTTCTGCTGCTTTTGCCACCGAACCTCGCTGCGCAAGAGACTTATCTCGTCGCTTACGCCGGTTTCGCTGGCTTTCAAGCGCCGGTTTGGGCGCCCAAGGACCTCGGGTTGTTCGACAAGTATGGCTTCAAAGGCGACGTTGTGCTCGTCCCCGGCTCCGTCCGTCAAATTCAAGCTGTACTGAGCGGCAGCATCCACTTTGCCCAGATCGATGCGGCCACCGGCGTCAACGCGATCAATCAGGGGGCGGATCTCGTCATGTTCTCCGGAACCCTGAACAATTTTCCTTACAGTTTTGTCACACAGAAGGAGATCCGCAAACCCGAAGATCTCGCCGGCAAGAAGATCGGCACTCTGGCCGTGGGCGGCGCGGTCGAAACCGCCACATTTCTCGCTCTCAAGGCGTGGAATATTCCGCGCCAGTCGGTGACCATTTTTCCCGCCGGAGATTCAGCCGCTCGCATTGTCGCGCTTTCCGCTAAAGCGATCGACGGAACGATGCTGTCTTATCCTGACATCAACGAAGCCCTGCGGTTGGGCATGCACGAGTTAGTGAAAATGCCTGATGTCAAAGGAACATCGTTTCCGATGAATGTCATGGTCGCGCGGCGCTCGTTCTTTGAAAAAAATCACGACACGATAAAACGCTTCCAGCAGGCTTATGCCGAAGGCACCTACCAGTTTATGAATCAGAAAGACAAAGGACTGGCAGTATTGTCGAAGCGGTTGAGATTCAAGAACCCCAAGGGCCTCGAGGAAACTTACGATTACTTTGCCAAGAGCTTCGCTTTTCCCACGCGTGTATCGCACGAAGGATTACGCAATACGTTGGAAATCATCGCGCAGCGCAATCCCGCCGTGAAAGTCGACATGAACATCGGCAAATACCTCGACGAAAGCATTGTCGACGAGTTGGAACGCGAGGGTTTCTTCAAACGCTTGTCCGGCAAAAATTGACGCAACTTGCAGCAAGCGCACCACGATCATTGTAGGGCAAGGCGCGCCTTGTCCCCCACACTTGTCCAAAATCTCCCCTGGCCCCCTTTGATAAAAACGAGGGGAGTGGTCTTTGTCTGGCAAATTCCCGCCTTTGATAAAAACGGGGAGACTAAGGGGAGATTTTTCTTAGCGAGCGGGAATATACCGATTGCCGAACCAACCTTGACCGCCAATAATCCGTACCATATAACTCAGCATTAGCTTGCGGCTTCGGTTCATCCGCGGAATCGCGAGGAAGGAATCTCACCCATGCGTAGGATGTCTGCTTCCTTAGTCGGATTGTTGCTTATTCTTTTTACTCAACACGCGTCGGCGCAAAGCACGCAACTCATTGAGGCCGCGAAAAAGGAAGGCGGCAAAGTCACCCTTTACACTTCCATGGAAACGTTCACCGCCGACGCACTCAAAAAAGCCTTTGAAACAAAGACTGGCCTGCAGATGGAATACTGGCGCGGCGGTTCGACCGAAGTTATTGACCGCGTTCTAGGCGAGCATCGCGTCGGCAAACCGCTGTTCGACGCTGTCGCAACAACGGGCGATCATATGCACCTCATGTTCAAAGAAGGAGCTTTCACCAAATACGAATCACCGTTGCTCAAGGGTTTCGCCAAGGATGCGATCGATCCGAACCTCGGCGCGCGTTATCGAAACATTTTATATGGCGTCATTTACAATAAAGCCGGCATCAAGGCATCCGAGGCACCTAAAACTCTCGAAGATATCGTGAAGCCGGAATACCGCGGCAAGCTCGTCATGCCACATCCAGTAAATCACACACTGACGACTCAGTGGCTCGCCAGTCTGGACAAGCTTATGCCCAAGAACCGCGCCGAAAAATTCATCCGCGATCTCGCTGCTGCCAAACCAATTTTTGTCGAGTCCATCGTTCCCGCCGCCGACCGTGTCGGCACCGGCGAAACACCGATCGGCATCACTTTCGTTCGCTTCGTCCTCACCTATAACAAACAAGGCGCAAACCTCGACTATGTGCGCGACTACACGATGCTGGGCGATGGACAGTACATCAGCCTGGCGGCTAAGGCGCCGAGACCCAGTGCCGGTAAAGCGTTTATCGACTTCTTCCTCGATGAGGAAAGCATGAGGATTCAGGCGAACACCGGCGAGTTCGTTAACCGTAAAGGGGTTTATCCACCGCTGCCGGACGCTGACAAGATCAAGTTCGTGCAGATGTATCAATTCGGCAAAGAAGATTTTGAAACAAGGAAGAAAGAGTACCAGAAGATTTTTCTGCAGTAATGTTGCTGCTGTCGGAGAAATATTTTCTAGGTATCATGCTCAGCGCCAGCCAAGTTTTCGTAGGGTGCGCTTGCGCACCAGTCAGTCGGATTGCGCTCGCGCAACAGTACAAGGCCACGCGTTGTCATTTCGACCGACGAGGAATCTTTCTTCTCCGCTTTCAGAACGCCACCTTAAAGTCTACAATTTCTGAGTAAGAAACTCAGGGAGGCAACCATGGCGGCATTTGTCATCGATGCAGACGGGCACATCATGGAAGATCACAAGGATATCTTTGCCCACATCAAAGGAAATTTTTCCGAGATGGACTGGCACTCCACTTGGCCGATGTTCGACGCGGACGGCTGGCAGCGCGGGCTCGCGCGCAAAGGCAAGCGCGAAGATCCCGACGCCGAAGCGTGGATTCGCTTTCAAAACGAGCATGGCATCGACTGCGCCGTCCTTTACCCGACTTCCGCTCTCGCCTTGGGAATGATTCAATTGCCCGCGTGGGCCTCGGCGATCGCGCAAGGCTACAACGACTGGCTCTACGACCGCTTCATCAGCCAATCGCCGCGCCTCAAAGGCGTTGCCCTGCTCGCGCCACAAGATCCGAAGGCCGCCGCTGCCGAATTGCGCCGTTGTGTAAAAGAATTAGGCTTTTCTGCGGGTCTCCTGCCCTCGGTAACCAATAACAGGACTCCACTATACGGTTCGCCCGTGTTCCACGAAATCTACGACGAAGCCCAGCGACTCGACGTGCCGCTCACCATCCATGGCGGCATTAGCCAAAATCTCGGTCTCGATCGCGTGGCGAGTTTCTTGGAAGCGCATATGCTCGAGCATCCGGTCGGTTTGTTCATACAGATTACCAACATGATGTTTCAGGGCGTGTTCCAAGAGTTTCCGAAACTCCGCGTGGCCTACCTCGAAGCCGGCGCCGGCTGGGTGCCGTTCATGATGGATCGCATGGAAGAAGACTACGAAAAATTCGCCGCGCGCCTGGCGCCCAATTTGAAGTCGCCGCCGAGCAAGTTTTTCAAGTCGGGCAATATCTTCGTCACCATGGAAGTCGAAGAGCGAACTGCTCCCTACCTCGCTGATTTGATTCGCGACGACGTCATCATGTGGGCCTCCGACTTCCCGCACGAGCGCGAACGCGACCAATTCGGCGGCGACCTGCCTCACTTAAAGGCGCGCAACGATTTGTCCGATGGATTCAAACGAAAGATGCTCTACGACAATCCGGTGAGATTTTACCGCTTTAGCGAAGGTGATATCGCGGCGGCGAGAAAGGCAAAGGGGAACTAACGTTAAAATTTTGTTTTGAAAAGCTTTTGGCAACCACTAAAGCGCTTTGGCGCCGGGCAGGACGAATCGTCGGGCACACTATAGACCAACACCTCCTATCAGGCTCCCTCTCCCCGTCGTAC
>VBKY01000729.1 GCA_005879255.1 Deltaproteobacteria bacterium | reverse complement strand
GCGTTGGCGCGCGGAGGGGTAATCCGCCGATGAAGAACCTCGCTGCAATACAATTTTATACTGTGTTGGCAATGGCGGTTTTGCTGGACGTCACAAGCCCGCCACTGTCCACCGCTGCGGCGCCATGCGATCCGTGGATCGCAAAGATGGTATCGGTGCAGGGCGTTGTCGAGGTGCGTAGAGCCAGCCAGACGCAATGGGTACCGGCGCGTTTGAACGATCTTTATTGCGGCGGCGATCAGGTGCAGGTCGGCGAACGAAGCCGAGCGGACCTGGCACTGATCAACCAGCCCGTCATCCGCCTCGATCAAAACACGACCATCAGCTTGGGCGGAATTAGAGAGCAACGCGTCTCGTGGCTCGATCTTGTGAGGGGAGCCTTGTATTTTTTCAGCCGCTTGCCGCGAAACCTGGAAGTACGCACGGCGTTCGTCAACGCCGGCGTGGAAGGAACGGAAGGGCTAATCGTCGTCGAGTCCAATCGGACGTTGATCACGATCTTCGAAGGAACGGTGCTGGCGAGTAATCCATCCGGAAGTCTCACGCTAGTCGGCGGTCAGTCGGCGATAGCCGAGCAGGGGAGAGCTCCCACCTTAACTGTCGTGGTGCGTCCTCGGGATGCCGTCCAATGGGCTATATACTACCCACCCACCCTTTATTTTCGCCCCGAGGAGTTTCCAGCCGGACCCGGTTGGCAGGGGATGGTGCGAAATTCCATCGAAGCTTACATGAAGGGAGATTTTCAGGCGGCCTTCGAGAGCATCAAAGGAGTCCCGGATACACTCGGCGAACCACGCTTTTTTGCATACCGCGCTTCGCTGCTCCTGGCGGTGGGACGGATCGATGAGGCAGCCAGGGACATCGAGCGCGCGCTGAGCTTGAATCCGAACTACGGCGATGCCTTTGCGCTGCAATCGATCGTTGAAGTAGCCCAAAACGAAAAAGAAAGAGCGCGCGACCTGGCACAGAGGGCCGTCACAGCCGATCCGAATTCTGCCTCCGCACTGATTGCTCTTTCATACGCGCAGCAGGCTAATTTCGATCTCGAAGCCGCGCTGAGCAGCCTGCAACGAGCAGTGCAATTGAGTCCAGAAAATGCCCTTGCCTGGGCCAGGTTGGCTGAGATTTGGTTATCATTTGCGCAACTGAGTGAAGCCCTCGATGCGGCGAAGAAAGCAGTTGCTCTAAATCCAAATTTATCGAGGACGCAGACGGTTTTGGGTTTCGCTTATCTCACCCAGGTGAACACGGAAGCGGCAAAGAAGGCGTTCGAAACAGCGATTGAGCTTGATCAGGCTGACCCTCTTGCCAGGCTGGGCCTAGGTTTAGCCAAGATCCGCGAGGGCGATCTGCAAGAGGGGAGAAGGGAGATCGAAATCGCCGTAAGTCTAGACCCGGACAACGCACTGATCCGGAGCTATCTAGGAAAAGCCTACTACGAAGAGAAACGGGACAAGCAAGCGGCCGACGATCAATATGAGATGTCCAAGCAATTGGATCCGAAGGACCCGACTCCGTATTTCTACGATGCCATCCGAAAGCAGACCACGAACCGACCGGTTGAAGCCTTACAAGATATGCAAAAGGCAATCGAATTGAACGACAACCGGGCGGTTTACCGATCGCGCCTGTTGCTCGATTCGGATTTGGCCGCTCGGAGCGCAGCCCTTGGTCGAATCTACAGCGATCTGGGGTTTCAGCAGCTTGGTCTGGTAGAAGGGTGGAAGTCGGTCAACACCGATCCAACTAACTTCTCTGCTCATCGGTTTCTTGCCGATTCTTACTCCGTCTTACCGCGCCACGAGATCGCAAGGGTCAGTGAACTGCTTCAATCTCAATTGCTTCAGCCTCTGAATATGACGCCCATACAGCCCCGCTTGGCCGAGAGCAACCTGTTCCTCATCAGCGCCGGTGGACCGGCGAGTCTTTCCTTCAATGAGTTCAATCCGATCTTCAATCGCAATGGGCTTAATTTTCAGACAACCGGTCTTGCAGGTGAAAATAGCACCTATGCGGGTGAGGTTCACTTTCAAACGGATGGCTGGCGTAGAAACTCGGACCAAAAGGACACGATCGCAAATGCCTTCGTACAGCTAGAACTCTCTCCCAAAACAAGCATTCAAGCTGAATATAGATTCAGGAATTCTGAAAGGGGCGATCTTAATCAACAATTCTTCCCGGAAAACTTCTTCCCCGGGCAGAGAAACAACGAGGAAAGAAACATCATCCGTTTTGGCGGCCGTCATGCCTTCTCCCCTGATTCTATAATTCTCGGTTCCTATACCTTCCAACATTCAAACGTGAGTGTGAATGATAATCGGTTTCCTCGATTTCCTATTAGCTCATTTGATTTAAAGATTCGCAACGAACGTGCTTTTGGAACAGAGGTCCAACACCTATTCCGTTCGCCGTACTTTAATCTCACCAGTGGCATAGGATATTTTGACGTCGATGGAACCATAAAACAGACTTCGGGGGTTAATCTTCCGCCTCCCCCGTTCGGTCCGGGTTTCATAGAAATACCAGCGACCATTAATACGATAACCCATCACTTCAATATTTATTCATACGCGTACTTGAACTTCCTAAGAAACGTAACGTTCACGCTTGGGGTCAGCTTTGACTCTTTGACCGGCGATTTTCCAGGCGAGGATCAACACCAGCCCAACCCAAAAGTCGGATTAACTTGGAACCCATTCCCAAACACCACAGTACGCGCCGCGGCATTTAGAGTCTTGAAGAGAACGTTAGTCACGAACCAAACGCTTGAGCCGACCCAGGTATCTGGCTTTAATCAGTTCTTTGATGATACCAATTTGACAAGGTCATGGCGCTACGCGGGGGCCATCGATCAAAAATTCACAAAAGACTTATTCGGGGGTGTGGAGCTTTCCAAGAGGGATCTTACGGTTCCATTCATCGGTTCTGGTCTTACCGGTCCTACGTCGGAAGAAGCGGATTGGACGGAGCATCTGGCCCGCACCTACCTTTTCTGGACGCCCAGCCTATCACTAGCGCTCAGAGCGGAGTATCAATATGAAAGGGCTAGACGAGATGAGCAATTCTCTCAGGGTATCACAAGATTGGATACTCATCGTGTTCCATTAGGGCTTAGCTTCTTTCACCCTTCCGGTTTGAGCGCCTTCCTGACCGCAACCTACTCTCATCAACGCGGCAAATTCGACCAAGTGACAGGAGCACCCAGTCGGTCGGGGAGCGATGATTTCTGGACAGTGGATGCCGGAATAAGATACCGCCTGCCAGCACGGTATGGTTTCGTGACGGTCGGAGCGACCAATCTCTTTGACAAAAAATTTAGGTTTTTTGAAACAGACCTAAGAAACCCAAGCATACAGCCGGATAGAGTATTCTTTGGTAGAATCACGCTGGCGTTACCATAAACGTCAGCGGGTGTCTGTGAGGGGAACAGAAATCGTCGACATCAGCCTCAATGACGGAAGACTGGAAGGAGCAAAGCCGATCGGCGGCTAATCTAACGCAAAGTGGCGCCGTAGCTCCGCGTTCTGCCCACGAAACTTGGCCGTACAAGAACGGACTTAGATTAGATCCTCAAGTCGTGATTATCATCTTATACAAAAAGGCCAGCCATTTATGATCACCCAGGTGCATCCAGGACTATGGTGAGTTTGCAGTATTGTCGCGACATGCATAGGCCGAGGGGGCTCATCGTTAAAGTAAGGGTGTTCTCCTGTGGCATGTTTCGCCTTCGTGGGTCGCTCCTTTTTGTTGGCCGCTAGGCCCGCAATAAAATCATCAAAGTCTTTCTCATCAACTATTCCTACTACCCTAGGTTTAGGATCGCTTGGATCAGGTTCCTTGATTGTTCCACTCTCTACGTCCACAGCAATCACCAGTAG
>VBKY01000062.1 GCA_005879255.1 Deltaproteobacteria bacterium | reverse complement strand
GCATATAGGCTCCGGCAGCCACCGTGAGCGCGAGCATAAGCAGGAACTGTGGTCTGGCAAACATCCTAGCCCCATAAGCGTTCAACGCGATCGAGAGGTACTTCTCGACGGATTTAGCAAGCACCAAGGCGATGACTAGCGGTGGTCTTGGCCATCCACAGCGTTTCATGACCGTGCCGAGCACACTGAACCCAAGGATGACCCAGAGATTCATAAGCGAAGATGTCGCCTGATAAACCGAAATGCTCAGCAATGCCAGGATCAGAGGTGCGAGGATGTTCGGTTTCATCAGGCCTATCCTTGCCAAGGTCGGCGTCAAGACCAGCGCCACGGCCGCTGCCATGACATTGGATATGGCCAGCACGAACGCGACGAACATGGTTAGGGGCAGATGCTCATTGAGCATTTTTTGTCCGGGGACGAAGCCCATCAAAATAAGGAAGCCCATCAGCACGGCCATGGACCCGCTGCCGGGAATTCCGAAACACAGGGTGGGAATGAGCACGCCGGCATCAATGGAATTGTTCGCTGCCTCCGGAGCAATCACTCCGCGAATTTCCCCTTTGCCAAAGGTCTGCCGCGCTCCCTTTTCGGTTTCGCGGGCCTGGGCGTAAGCAAGCCAGTGGGCCGCCGAACCCCCTACACCCGGCAGCATGCCGACAAACAGCCCGATGAAGGATGCCCGAAGGACCAACCACTTGTGATTCAGCGCATCCATGATTCCCGCGCGCCTGCCGCTGTTCACCTCCCCGAGCATGAGGTCGAGGCGTTGCTTCGCCACCGGACTGTCGCTGACAACCAGGTTTAACATCTCGGGCACCGCAAAGAGGCCGACGATCATCGGGACCAAGGAGATTCCGTCATAGAGGAATTCAGATCCGAACGTTGCCCTAGGCAGGCCCAATACTGGGTCGGTGCCGATCAGGGCAATGCCAAGACCGAACGCGCCGGCGAGGAGGCCCTTGACCAACGCGCCGCTACTAACGATACCGACCATGCTGATGCCGATAAGTCCCAGCAGAAAGAATTCGGCGGAACCGAATTGTTGGAGCAGGAAGCGGGCAAACGGGATGACAGCCAGAAAGGCTACCGCGCCGAAAAGTCCTCCGATCAGGGACGACATGTAAGCCGCTGCGAGGGCTCTTCCGGCCAGACCTCTGCGCGCAAGGGGATAGCCATCGAGCACGGTCGCCTGACAAGACGCCGATCCCGGAATACCTAGAAGTATGGCCGGAATCGGATCCGTCGTGCCGTTGACCGCCATCTTCGCCACCACCATGCCCATCGCGACGTATGGATCAAGGACAAAAGCGAAGCCCATCAGCACAACCACCAGGGGCAAGTTGCCGCCGATGGGCATAGCCCCTACAATCATGCCCATGATTACGCCTGCCACTACGGACAGGAACACGAGGGGCGAGAACAGGTGTTGCGCTGCGATCAACGCTGCGTCAAACATGCCTTCAAACACAGCGAACACCTCCCTTTACTGCCATTCCTAAGCGGACGCCCGCCTCCGATGGACTTAACTGGACTGTGCGGAACCCGCGGACGAGGATAAAAATCTAAATCCTATGAATTCTACTTGGTCGTCTGCGCGCCCGGGCTCCCTTCTGCCAGATACATGCCCTTCACCAGGTTATACAACTCTGGTTTGTTATTCCTCGCCTTGATCAACTGGTTGAACGCAGAATCAAGCTCCTCCGGAGCACGGTAGCCGCCCTTGAATCCCCGCTTTTCCATCGCAGCGATGAACGCGGGATCTGAGCCCGTTGCCTTGAATGCTTGCCGCAGTATCTGCAAGACGTTCTCCGGTACTCGCTTCGGCACGACGGCCCGGTCTGCAGCATTCCGGACCGCATAGGCCGTGACCAATGCTTGCTTTTGCGTTTCCGTGACTTTGAGAACATCGAATACGTGCGCTGGGACCTCCCAACCGAACGGAGTGATATTTTTGGCTACCCAGTCCGCGGGCGGAATGTCGCGCGTCGCGAGTACCGGGATGATGGGCGAAGGCCGCTGCAACCAGTTGGGGAATGAATTAACGACCCTGAAGTCATTGGATTCCATAGGATTGAGATCAGTCTCGCGCCGGTTGAAGGCCGCGTACCTTTCTGCCGTGCCTCCGTAACCGTAGACGACCTGAACCGGTTGACCAATCCGCGACAGCCATTCCGTCACGAGGGAGGAGCTGTTGCCCACGCCGGAGGAGCCATCCTTTAGCCGGCGGCCTTCCTTCTGCGCCTTGGCGGTCGCCTCCTGCCAGGACCTGGCGAACTCCCTGTGCACGAATATCATCTGATATGAATCCTCACGTGCTTCGAAGCCACCCAACGAAGCCACCTTGTCCGAAGAGAAACCTGCCAGGTCCTCTCCAAACAACTCTCGCATTGTGAGTCCTGAAACGAGATCCAAGATACGAAGTCCGTCCGGCTGCGAGTCCGCGACGAACCGTGCCGCCTTCAGAGCTCCGCCGCCGGGCATATTCTCCACCACTATCTTTGGCGAGCCGGGGACATGCTTGCTAAAGAACTCCGCAAAAACGCGGGCCGTGATGTCGTTTCCGCCCCCAGGCCCATAACCGACGTAAATTTTTATGGTCTTACCGCGGAAATAATCTACGGCATCGAGCGCTTGGGTTGGCTGCACGGCCAGAATTGCGAATAACGACAAGGCGACGCCGACAAGTCCCGCCCGGGCGTATGGCCTGGGTGCAGAATGGACCGCCATAACGTCCCTCCCATTTTTGAAATGTTGATTGGCTCGCAAGAGTTTTCTCAGGTGCCTGTCAGATCGGAGTGCGGCAAAGTTGAAGAAGCCGCCATGAAGTCAAAATAGCACCATGCGGCGGAGCATACTGGGCGCGTTACTGCACCGGCAACTCGGCGACTTCGGCGGCGAAGACTAATTCGGGCTCTTGGTCGCTTCCTACCGGTTTGACGAAGACCCATTGCCCGTCGCGGGGGTTTTCGACAATCTCCACCTGGCTGCCGTTGCGCAGGACTAGTCGAGCCCCCACGGGCAAGTCCTGAAGCATGATCTCGGCTCCTCGGATCCGTTTGGTCACCTTGAACTGGCCTGGTTGTTGGGTCATCGGCGCTCCTCCCACACTAGGTGCTAGAAGAAGAAGGTGATGTTTTTGGCCAAGAGGACATTCTGATCCAGGATCACCGTCCGTTTGGCGACCTTCCATCCGGTTTCACTGTCGCGACGGAATACCTGTTCCCGCTTGCCGGCAAAGAGGTCCCACTCATCCTGCAGCCTGTTGCGGTAGACGATGAATCGGTCCCGCTCCTCCACCTCATCACCCCGCACTGCGACGATCTGCACGTTGCTGATCACGTGCCGCACTCGTGAGAGTGGCTCTTCGCACCAGTGAATCCCTGTCATGATCTGCCGCACGCGCCCTACAAGGATCCGCTTCCCCTCGTCCATCCATGAGATCTCCGAGTCGGCGCTGCTTTGCTCGCGCTCTTGTTCCCCGAACCTCATGTTGCGCCGGATGGGCAAATAGTAGTGAATGTCATCGGCCATGAGCTGGATCCACTCGTTGTACCGACGTTCATCCAGCAGCTCCGCCTCCATGGCAACAAACTCTTCGATCTCCCGCTGCAGCAGCAGCCGTTCTAACGATCGTTGCATCGCTTCCGGACTCATAGACATGCTCATCGTTGCTGCCACAGCCTCGTTAGTCTTTCTTGACGGGGTACAGATCGTTCCAGCTCCCCGCCTCCATAAACGCCAGCCATCGACGCAACCGGGAACGCTGATTCTCTTCGGCGATACCAAAATTCAGTGTCATGCCGGGGACGCGCTCGTCCGTAAACTCGTGCCCTAAGCCGCACTGAAAGTTATAGGGTATTCGTGCGGCGATGGTGCCACTGCTGGCCGCGTGCGCATAGTTCCAGTTCTCCATGTCGTCGGACTCGGTCAACCCCGCTGGCCCGGCGTAGCGCATCATGTACCGGCGCTGGGCGTCTTTAACCACCTTGGGCGCACTCTTGTCGACTTGGAACAGCCGCCAGCTCTCCGTTATGCCTACCCTATGGGGATGCCACTGGAGAATGCGCTGCTCCTGAATGTTGACATTGGGGAAGACCAGGGCACCACCCCCATGCAGGTATCGACTTGCATATTTCTTGGCCTTCTTCTCGCGCGCCTTCCGATAATACTCGTCCACCTCCGGAGGTTCCGTCTGCCACGTGTCCACGTACTCCGCTACGCCGGGAAGCTCGTAGATGCTGTTATGGCCGCCGTGGGAAGCGGCGCGCATCGGATGACGGTCGCCATCCTTGCGTTCCCCTTGTGGACAAATAGCAGCCACGTTGATGGAGCGGTGCGTGGTAACCCCGTACAGCGTGCCGCCGTCGAAGCTAAAGGCGGGAAACTTCCAGTTGCACGGCAACCGCCAGCGCATCACCGGCCGGAACAACTCCACACCGGCATCCTCGCCGTCCAAGCTCTCGAAACACCACCGGACACCTTCAGCGTAAGGTCCCAGATACTCCGGGAAGGAAGGTGCTTTAGGATCCCACGTGGCCCAGATAGAGCCGTAGTAGTTGCACAACTGCGCCACCTCGTGTAGCCCGAAGGCGCTCTTGTCCAACTCTTCCCGGTACGCCGCCTTGAAGTGCGGCACGCCCACGAGCCGGCCGTCGGTGTCGTAGCTCCAGCCGTGAAAGGGACACGTGAACAGCCGCGCGTTCCCCTCGTCGTACCGGCACACTTTCATTCCCCGGTGACGACAGGTGTTCAGGAACACGTGGAGCTTGCTCTTGTGGTCCCGCACCAGGATCACTGCTTCCTCCCCCATGCGTGACTGAAAGAAGTCGCCGGGGTTGGGCACTAACGACTCGTGCCCCACAAACAACCAGGCGCGGCTGAAGACCTGCTCCAGTTCCTGGTGGTAGATGTCAGGGTTTACATATACCTCACGGTTTACGAGCCCCCGCTCTAAGTCCACCAACTGTCGCAGCGACCGGTCGCCTAGTGAACGAAGAATTTGCACCACGAATGCTCCTTATACTATTTAGCGCTTACGCTGTGTTGTCGGCGCCGACGATTTGGCCAGAGACCGCGCCTGGCATATTCAGCGTCGTTGTGAATCCGTAATCTATTTCGTCCGCTAACCGCCGTCAAGTCGATTGAAACGCTTTCGCCTTTGCGCGACGGATGTCAAATCGGAAGGCATTTTTATTTTGCCATCCACTTTTTAAAGTATTGGCGTGTTGAGTTGTTTTTGATGGAACAATTGCATTTCCGTCTGAATTTTTCGCAGCCAAGTGAGAGTAAGCCGATCGCAAATACACAAAGCCTGGTCGCGTTCGCCTACAGCATGGATACGTTTTGGGCCATTTTCAGTGTTTGGCTGAAAAAAACGCCAAGCTGCAACTAGATGTGATTGAAATTGTGTAGAAATTTTGGAGCGGGCGACCGGGGTCGAACCGGCGACGTCCAGCTTGGGAAGCTGGCATTCTACCACTGAATTACGCCCGCTCAGATCAGTGTAGAGTTGCCCCTGGAATGTATGGAATTGGCGGCGGGTTGTCAACGCGCGCGGTTCGGTAGCTCGTATCTACGCGTGGTGCGGTTTCCCGCGCGCCACGCCAAGAAGTTCGGCCGGCGATATTTTTGAAACCAAGATGCAGATCACATTGCCTTCCCGATGCATAACGCCGTTCACTCCGCCGCGTGAGAAACCATAGAAATTAATTCTCTTATCCGGATCAAAGAACCGCTCGGAATCTTTCGGAGCATCCGCCTCACCGCCAAGAAATGTAAAACAAGTGACCGTGGAACTATCGCCCTCATAGACGGTGACCAAAACATCCCGGTCGGCGATCTTTTCGGCGAAACCCGCAACGGGATGAAGCTTGAATTTGGACAGGTCCAAAGCGATCGGCTCAAATCGGCTGTTGACGGCACGCGTCAGTTCCTTCCTGAGCTGCGCGGCATCGTTGACGCGTACAAGCGCGGTCTTCCCGCTGACGAGGCTTTCGTGTATCGCCAAGCTCCTTGTTGGAATATCGTCTCTCGGCCGTAATTGAAACAACCACGCGGCAACCACTAAAGCCACGACCGCAAAACCATAAATAGGCCGCCGACGCGCTGTCGCCAGCCACTCGCGAGCCGACGAGATCACCCGCGTCGCCCATGTGTCCGAGTCTAACTTGCCCTCACGGGCTGCTATCTGCTCTCGAAGATCTTGCGGAACGGCAATCGCCCGGGCGGCGAGCCTGATATCACGCTTGAGCGCCATTTCCCGTTCGAACTGAGCTGTGCAATCATGGCATTCGGCCAGGTGCTCTTCGACGGCGGCTTTTTCGATCGCGGTTAATTCGTCGTCGACCAACCCGGTAATCAATTCTTGTGCTGCATCGCAGTGCATCGTTCAGCGCTCTTTGGGGTCTTGGACCAGATACTCGCTAAGAAGTTGCTGTAGTAATCGGCGGCCGCGCGACAACCGCGAACGGATCGTACCGATCGGACAAGAGAGAATGTCCGCGGCTTCTTGATAAGAAAAATCGCCCATGTCGACCAGCACAATCGGCGCACGAAACTCATCGGGAATTTTGCTTATCGCGTCGCCGATCTTAGCGGCCAGCTCCTGTTGTAGGATGCGCTTTTCAGGTTCCGGATTAGCCGACGGCAGCGTGTCCCAGAAATTTTTCTTATGCTCTGCTGTCTCTAGCAGATCAACGGCCAGCGTACGTTTGTTGCGCGCGTAGGCATCGAAGAAAAAATTGTAGAGAATGCGGGTGAGCCAGGCTTTGAGATTTGTTCCGAGCGTAAACTGACGATAGGAACCGAGCGCCGGGGCGTAGGTCTCTTGCACGCAATCCCGAGCGTCTTCCTCGTTCTTAGTCAGATAAAAAGCAACTCGATATAAGTGATCGAGGTGATCCATGATCTCCGCCGCGAACTGCCGCTCTAAATTTCCAAGTCTGTTTCGGCTCACCGCCCGCGCATTGTAACGAGGCGGGTGAGTCCTGTCCAATCCCGAGCCTTATTAAGGACCAACGATACTGACTTAGGAAAAGTTCCCGAACTGCCGGGCCATCCGATCTCGCTCGCTCAGTCTTGCGCCGCGCGGCCGAGCTATTCTATGTTGGCGCCATGAAATACAAAATGCTTGGTGAAACTGGATTACGCGTCAGCGCGGTCGGCTTGGGCACCATGGTCCACGCGGGTCATTTTGGCCCGATGAAAGATTCAGAGTCGATCAGCGCTATCGAAACGGCTCTCGACCTTGGTGTGAATTTCATCGATACCTCAGACGCCTACGGCGCCGGCTACTCGGAAACGCTGCTCGGCAACGCGCTAAAAGGGAAACGTGACAAAGTCGTCCTCGCCACCAAGGGTGGAAATGTCATGGTCGGCCCGAACCGCGGTAAACGGATTTTCGAACCGGATTATATCAGCCGTGTTATGGACGAAAGTTTGCAGCGGCTCCGAACCGACTATGTCGATCTTTATCAATTGCATAACCCCACCGTCGACGTGATTGAACGCGGGGAAGTTTGGCAAGTCCTCGAACAAGCCAAGCAAGCCGGCAAGATCCGGCACTACGGCGTTTCCATCAATACCATGGAAGAAGGCATCGCCGCCGTTAGAGACGGTCGCGCGGAGACTATACAGGTGGAATACAATCTGCTCACGCAAGAACCGGCGGAAAGAATTTTTCCGCTGGCACAGCAGGCGAATGTTGGAATCATCGCCCGCATCCCGCTGAAGCGCGGGATCTTAACCGGCAAGCTTAGCCGCGCCGACGAAGAACGATTTCAAGGCGAAGATGTTCGGGCTCGAACCTTCAAGGGCGAGCCGTTCGCGAAGGAATTGGCCAAAGCCGACCAGCTTGGTTTTTTGGTCCACGGCTCGGTGAAGACGCTCGCACAGGCAGCCCTGGCTTTCTGCCTCGCTCACCCGGCGGTCAGCGTCGTGATTCCCGGGGCACGCAACGCTGCGCAAATGCGCGAGAACGCCGCCGGTGCGGATGTCGAAATTCCACCAGCGGATCTCGCCAAAGTCGCCGATCTCTGGCGAAGCGGGTTTGAGAGCTAAACTTCATGCTCTTCGTATTGCGCAAATTGTTTTTGTAATCTAGCGCTCGCCACCCCATCGCGACGCGAGTGAGCGGAGAAAGATTTCCCCCGGAGTCTACCTGAGCTAGTCGAAGGGGTCGAAATGACAACGCACAATTTTTGCACGAACTAATACCCTTGTCTCGATTGTTTGTTTTGCGCCCTTTGCGTTCTTTGCGGCTAAATTCCGCATCCGAATCCTATCTCATTATGTGATCTTTGTGCCCTTTGTCGTGACTTCCGCGTAACCAGTCTCGCGCGGTTAAAATTCCCCTCGGTAAAAGCCGCGCTGGCCACGCGCCTCTTCGACGCCGACTTCCATGTAACGAATTTTCGACCCAGGAAATTGTTGCCTGACCTGGCGGCGAATCTGATTAGCGAGATGTTCTGCTAACAACTCGGTGCTGGTGTTGGCGAGCGGCAAGAGAATGACGTCCTGACGCGGCAAAACGATTTTTTGCTTTTTGTAGCGAACTTCGATTTCTTTGACGCGCTGACGGAGTTTAATCGCGGGACTCTCCGTTTGAATCAGCGTGCGGTGATCCAGCGTATCACAGATCCGTTTTACCATCGGCTTGAAAGCGATGAAGTCGAGCACCACGCCGGCGCGGTCTAACTCCCCTTCCAGAGCCACGGACACTTGGTAGTTGTGCCCGTGCAGGGGTTCTCTCTGACCGTTGGGAAAGATCAAGAAATGCGCCGAGGCAAAATTAAAATAATCTTTCGCAACTTCAATGCTAAACGATCGTGACATGCATTGGACGTTAGCCAAAAGCCTCCTCCCTTTCAAGCGACGACCGTGAGACTCGCAAGAGTGTCGAAAGTTATCCAGCGCTGCGATTTTTACTTGCAACTCACGCGCGAAGGAGTTAGTTGAAAAGACCATGTTTCTTGCAGAAGCCGTCGATCTAAGGCGCGGTGAGATGACTGCGCTGATCGGCGCGGGCGGCAAAACGACGGCGATGTTTCACTTGGCCAAGGAACAGCGCGAGCAAGATTGCAAAATTTTGGTTACGACGACGACCAAGATCTTCAAACCTACGAAACCCCATGTCGACCGCCTATTCTTAGTTGAGGATATCGACGATTTTGTTAATGCCTCCGCGCAAATCGATCCTCCGGTCATCGTCGGCGCCGGCTACGGTGTTAACGAAGAAGGGAAGCTGTTGGGACTGCCGGCGCCGTGGCTCGATCGTCTGAAGCAGGCCGGCAAATATGACGCGATCTTGGTTGAAGCGGACGGCGCGGCGTCACGCCTGTTCAAAGTACCCTCGGAAAACGAACCGGTGATTCCGTCGAGCTGCGGTCTAACAATCTGGCTAATGGCGATCAAAGTATTGGGCAAGCCGCTCGATACGGAATGGGTGCATCAGGCCGAACGCGCTGTGGATATGCTCGGCGGCCCACGTGGAGCATTAGTGACAGAAGAGCTGATTCTCAAACTTGTCAAACATCCTGCGGGCTGCTTGAAAGGCATCGCGCCGGCGAGCCGTAAAGTCGCATTGATAAACCAAGCTGACAGCGAGGCAGAAATTGAAACGGCCCGGAGTCTCGGCAAGAAATTTCTCAGCTGCGGTCTCGACCGAGTCGTTGTCAGCAGTTTCACGAGCGACGATCCCGTCAAAGCAGTGCTAATTCAATAGATCAACGGGGGGTTGATAAGATGATTTCCGCGGTGGTTTTCGCTGCCGGCCGAGCTCAAAGACTAGGCGAGGAAAAATTGCTTTTACCGCTGCGAGGTAAGCCAGTGCTGCAATGGGTTTTGGAAAGCGCACTTGCTTCTGACCTCGACGAGATCGTCTGCGTCACGCGTGAATTGGCTTCCGTCCGGCGCCAACTGAACCTCAGCGACGAGCGCTTGTTCTGGCTGACGAATTACGCCGCCGATCGAGGCCAGAGCACCTCGGTTATCTCCGGCTTATGGGCGACGAATCCAAAAAGCGACGGCGTCATGTTTCTGGTCGGCGACCAACCTTTGATTCGTAAAGAGTTGATCAACTCTTTGATCGAAAAATTTAGGACCGGTTGGGCCTGGATCGTCGCGCCGAGCTTTAATAGAGAGCCGCGCAACCCGGTGTTGTTTCGTCGCAACCTATTTCCTGAATTGCTCCAACTTAGCGGCGACCGGGGCGGACGCGTGCTGATCGAGAAGCACAGGAATAAAACCGCCCTGGTTGAATGGAAAGACGAAACCCCCTTCTTAGATATCGACGTGCATGAAGACTATGAGCGGCTGAAGGAAATGGCCTATGCGGACGATTAGGGCTTTGCCGCACCTCCGACTGCTTGTGAGATTTGCTTGAGACCATCGCGCTCGATGAGTCGAAGCAAGCCTTTGTTGATCTGTTTTACCGCCGCGGGCCCTTCATAAATCCAACCGGTATAGATCTGTACCGCGCTCGCACCGGCTTTGATTTTGTCGTAGGCATCTTGCGCGTTGAAAATTCCTCCGACGCCGATGATCGGCACCCGTCCCCGTGTCACTTGGTAAATGTGAGCAATAAATCCTGTCACCGCCTTGGTAATTGGCCTGCCGCTCAGTCCGCCCGGTTCAGAACCATGAGGCGATCTTAGATTATCCCGCATGAAAGCGGTCGCGTTTGTGGCGACGATACCCGTCAATTTCACCGACTCGACGACTTCGATAATCTCATCGACTTGCGCAAAGTTCATGTCCGGGGCGATTTTCACAAAGACCGGTTTGAGATTAATTCCGGCGCCAGCAGCGAGTTCGCGGTTCTTTTCTTGCACCGCGGAGACTAATTCACGCAGCAGACTCTTCTCCTGGAGATCGCGCAGGTTTGGTGTGTTCGGCGAGCTGACGTTCAACGTGAAAAAATCACCGTGGTCAAAAAGCTTCTCGAAGCAAGAAAGAAAATCGGCCACGGCGTCCTTCGTCTCGACTATTTTGGTCCGGCCGATGTTAATCCCGAGGGGAATCTGTGGTCTCCCCCGGCGCGTGTGCAGGCGGTCGAGCTTGATCGCAATCGCTTCGGCGCCTTCATTGTTAAAGCCGAGCCGGTTAATCAAGGCGTCATCTTCGGGTAGACGATAGAGCCGCGGTTTAGGATTGCCGGCCTGCGCCTGTGCCGTTACGGCACCGATTTCCATGAAACCAAAGCCAAAGCTGGAAATCATCTTCGGTGCCTCGGCGTTCTTATCGAAGCCGGCGGCAAGTCCCACCGGGTTGGCAAATGTCAAAGGCCCGACCCTAACGGCCAAACGTTCGTCTTCAACCTTGTAGAGATTTTCGACAAGACCGCCAAAAAACTCTGCCCTCGCCAAAAGGGCTAAGATCATCTCATGGCTGGTTTCGGGATCCTTGCGAAACAACAGTGGGCGAACGAGCGACTTGTACAAGAAAGCCATTGGATCCGTGTAGCGGAAAATGCATTTGACTTCCAGCGCCCAGCCACGCTTGTGCGATCAGAGATGCGGATTGCATTGCGAAGTTACGAGGAAGCGGCCATGTGTCTGCACCAGCGAACGTTTACGCTGTTATCCTTCGCCCTCTATCACTTCCACCAAGCTGAGTGGACAACTTCCATCACCAAATTGTCGGACAGCTTCGCACCAAAAAAAAGCGCCGGGCTTGCGCCCGGCGCCACTTTTGGACCGGTGAAAAATCTAGATGTATTAACCGTGGACCAAAATCCTGAGTCGCTTCTTTGTCTGTCCCGTTGTAGCGGGACATTGAGCGCAAAAGAAATGCCATTGACTTAGGCATTTGATTTATCGAGACCTCAAAGAGTTATTTTCTTGCGAATTTCGTAAGGAAACTTGACACAAATACCAAGTCTAACCACCCATTGCTAAATCATTGGTTAGACTCAAGAATTAGCCGACGAAAGTGTAATGTTTCATGTCACTTTTTCATCAACCTCTCCTCCGATTTGATAACTCCAATGATTATTTTCTCTAGATGAAATCCGACCGAACAGCAGAAATGCGCAGGGCAGAGTAACGTGTTGCGAAAATTATCACGCCGTCGAGAACCGAATTGGGTTAGTTCCGATTCTTCACTTCCTTTTCTCTCAATTGCTTCAACAGATCATCG
>VBKY01000093.1 GCA_005879255.1 Deltaproteobacteria bacterium | reverse complement strand
GATGTCCAGGGGCGCGCCGAGGGCGCGGGCTACTTCATAGGCGACGGGCACTCCGCCGCGCGGCAGGGCGAGCACGAGCACGTCCGGGCGATTAGCGTAGGCCGTGAGCTTGATCGCGAGCAACTCGCCTGCTTCACGGCGATCACGAAAGGGTCTTTGCTTCATACCTCTGCTCCTATCGGCCACCGGTTTCAGCACGGATCGCCGTTTGAACCGTCGGCCAGCAATTGCGCCAGCGAGCTGCCGATGAGCGACGCGATTGAGACGACATGCAGCTGCGCCCAGTCTTTCTCGGCCACCGATATCGTGTCGGTGACAAACACGGCGCGCACCGCGGGATGCTCCAGCCTGGCGCGCGCGCCCATCAGGAATAGTCCATGCGTGGCCGCCACGATGATCTCCGGGCGGGCACCCGCAGCGAGGAGCGCCGACATACTTTCGGCGATTGTGCCGCCGGTCGAAATCATGTCATCCACGAGCAAGCATGCTCGGCCCGATACGTCGCCGATGATATGGGTCACCTTGGTCTCGGAGCCGCTCTCGCGCCGCTTGTGCAGCACGATGACCGGAGCACCGAGACACTGTGCGTACTGAGTGGCCATCCCGACGCGGCCGCCGTCGGGCGACACAACTACCACGTCTGCTGGCAGCCAATCGCATAGCGCCCGACAGAGTGTCGGCACCGCTGTCAGGCTGTCCGTCGGAACATAGAAAAACCCTTCGATTTGCGGCGTGTGCAGATCCATAGTGATCACGTGCGCAATACCAACTACCTGAAGAAGATCGGCAACCATCCGCCCCGTGATCGGTTCCAGCCGACCGTGGCGCTTATCCGCTCGCGCATAGCCAAAGTAAGGCACAATCGCCGTAATGCACGCCGCGGCCGCGCGCCGGCAGGCATCGGCCAGCGCCAAAAGCTCGACTAGATGGTCGTTGACGGGCGGCGAAATCGACTGTACGAGAAAGACCTCTTTACGGCGCACCGGCTCCAGCAGTTGTACCGCCATCTCGCCGTCCGGAAACCGATCGATGGCGCAGGCACCAAGCTGGACGCCGAGCTCGTCAGCAATTGCGGCCGCCAACGCCGGGTTGGCTGTGCCGCTGAAGATCGTGAATCCATTTTTCACGCCGCCCGCCGGACCCGGATGAGTTTCCCCTTGCCCGCAGCCGCCTTGGGAGCGCGGATCTGCAAGATGCCGTTTTCCAAGGTCGCCTGCACGTTGTCGATGTCGATCTCGACCGGAAAATTGAATATCCGCGACATCGGCCGCACCGAGAATTCACGCTGGGGCCAGATTTGGGCTCCGTTTGCGCCGGCTCGGTGGAGACAGTCAGGCTGTACGTGTCGGCTTCAACGACAATTTCATCCGGCTTTAGTCCGGGGACCGGGATCTCGATCACGTATGCGTCGGCGCACGGAGTCTCGTAAATATCCGCCAAGAGCGCCGAGGTAGCGGGCTCTGTAAATACCGGTGTGCGCATTTCGATTACTTCTTCCATGTTTTACCGGCGCAAAAATTCGAAATCCTAAACAATTTGCAAAATTCAAATCGGTAAATTCAAAACCGAACTCACCGTTTGTAATTTTTTTAATTAGTTTCGAGCTCCGGATCCTTCGACATAGCTCAGGTTTCGTGCTTCGGATTTTCTCCTTAATTGTTTGTTCAAACTTCAAAAGGATACGTCAGCGGCACCTTCTCGCTTGCCTCCCCTCGGTTGTGCTCGATCGCTTCGACTGCGCGCGTTTTATCGAAGTAGAAGACAGCGTCAAACTGCTCGGCCACACGTGCGGTAAAATAGTGCGCGGCGCGCTCGACCGCGGGCGTTTGGGAATGATAGACCGCTCCGATGGAGCGCTCCGGTCGATCATGACGCAAAGCCTCCGGCACTTTGTCGCGCTCGCGATGAGAAATCATAAAGCGGCCGAGTTGGGTGTCGTGAAACAGCGCTTCATAGCTGTCGGACAACGCCGGCCGGAGCTCTCTGATCTCCGGCGGCCCGTCCCAATCGGACGCTGCGGTCACGGTACCGCCGTTGGTCGTGAAACAAATCAGCATGGTTTCACCGACATGCTGCTCGCGTACGAGCTGGCCGACGTTGACCAACCGGTCTTCACGCTTTTCAGTCGCGCGAGCGTCGCCAAGGTGCGAGGTATGCGCCCACACCGCGATCTTAACCCGCCCTCCTCCTTGCTTATTGAGATGCGTCCCTAGATCGTCGAGGGTCACCGCCATGTGCTGCTCGCGCAGATTCCATGCCGGCGCCTGCGAGCGGTACATCGACGCGTAGACACCCTCCGCGTTCTTTACGACGCGGGCGTTCTGCAGAGCGTTAAAGTACTCTTCCTCCGGTTCAGCACCAGCGCCTCGCGCCTCTCTCACAGCGCGGCTTTGCTGAAGTTCCACCACGCCGGCGACGGCCGCGTCGCGACAGGGTCGGCCAACGCCACCAAAAACGGCGTAGCCTCGCGCGTTGTCGGCGAAGTGATCGAAGCAGGCATACTGCGCGCGGGCGCGATCGGCTGCCTTGGGGTCGATCCTCTCGAGGTATCGAAGCACGGCTTCCCTGGAAGCGCGCAGGCTATAGAGATCGAGACCGTAAAAGCCGATCTTCGTAGCGCCGGCGGAAAGCTTATCGTTATATGCGCGCAGCCAGTCGACGAGCTCGATCACCGCGGTGTTGCGCCACATCCACGCGGGAAAGCGCCTGAGCCCGGCGAGCGCTTCTACTGCGTCGGTGTCGCTCTTCTCGCCGCGCACGTAGCGATTCACGCGATAGGCGCCGGGCCAATCGGCCTCTGCGGCAACGGCCGTAAAACCTTTTTCTTGGATGAGCCGCTTGGTGATCTCGGCGCGCTCCCGATAAAACTCGTAGGTGCCGTGCGACGCCGCCCCCAGCAAGACGAAGCGCGCATTGTCGACGAGATCCATGAGCGGATCATAGTCATGAGCGGCGCCGTCCAGCGGATGCGCGATTGCGCGCACCGACTCGACAGACCGGCCATCAGTCGCGCTGCGATTGGGTTGGCGCATTATTCTCGCCGGCTTCATGGCCAAAGGTCTCGCATCTCGGCGGGCAACACCTGCTTTACATCCTCGATTTCTCCCTGGCTTACCCGGTGTTCGATGACAAAAAAGACCGCGCGCGCGACCACGCCAGGATCGATGCTATCGTCGTCCTTGAATTGCTCCTCGATGCGGGCCAGGAACTGTTCTCTATGACGCTCGCGCAATGGCTTGTCCGTGGGATCCCAGCCTTCGTAGTAGAAACCACGGATCAGCATCGGCAGCTGGGCGCCGAGTTGCGCCACTTCATCCACCGTGAGACGGTCGCGCAGCGCGTGCAAGGTCGCTCTCAAAGCCAGATAGGCCTTATGCTTGTCCGCCCACTGGAGAACCTGCATGAGGTCATGGAGCCAGCTGTTGGTCTTCTGCACCGTTCTGTCGAAAACCTCGAGACCAGTCGTACTCATTGGATCGTCTCCTTATCGATTAATGGGACCAGATTGAGGCCTTGAGCGTCCACACGCTCCCCGGATATTTCTCTTTGAGCTCGTCCGCTATTTTGCTCAGCACCGCGTGATCGTTGGTCGCCTTATAGCGGCTCACTCCTCGCCAATAGATGGCCTCCGGCGCGGCAGTAGTGTTCGAATATCTCTCGACTACCTCGTTGTAGCGCCGCTCTGCCTCGACCCATTGCTTGTGCATGAAGGCGATCCTCGCCAAACCCATTTCCAACCGCGCGCGGAATTCTCTGTTCGGCAAGTAACCTTCGTTTCGCTCCCTCTCAATTCCATTTGAGTCCAGAATCAGCACCGTCGGCGTCCACAATACGTCGAAACGGTGAAAGTAGACTGGATGTTTTTCGATGTGTGCCTCGACAGGGATAAAATTTTCGTGGATGAACGTCGCGGTCGCGTCGTCCGCATAGGATTCGGCCTCCAGCCGAACGCATCCGCCTCACGCCGGAGCCGCGCTGAAGTCGATCAGCAGCGGTTTGTTGCGCGCTTTCGCCTCGGCGAGCGCTGTATCGACGTCTTCGTTCCATTTGACAGCCATCTGCCATTCCTCCGTTACAATAATTTGATTTTTAAACCGCCCAACACGTGACGACTGATTTTATGGTGGCTCCGCTGGTCGAGCTCTTACTGGATGACGATAAAAGATCTTCTCCCGGTTCTTGATAGCGGATGAAGTGATCGTAGAGCTGCGACGGATGATTTATAGATGTCGGCAGGGTCACCTTCTCGGGCCGGACAATGAAGGTCTGCATCTCATCGGCTGACGGCCCGGCGTGAGCGCCCATCTCAGGGATGAATGAGACGTGACCCTCGGAAGCACCAATGCCGTAGATCACGAGGTCGCCCGCGCTCGGCATCGCCATTAGATCCGCAATCCCCTGAACCACCAGAGTAGCGTCCGCGCGACTTTCGAAAGGTCCCGCTACGGACTCGGATAAGCGATAGCGCTTGCCCTTACAGAAGCAGACCGGCCCAGTGGTGGACCGCGCCAATACCAGTCCCACGCCCGCGCTCTGTGAGAGTTTCTCAGCCAACCCGGGAAAACGCTGCTCGAGCGCGTCGACGTCACACGGCTCCTTAGCGTCCAGGATGTACAAGAACGCGTTGGGACCGGCGGAAATCACACGGATGCCATCCTGCTCGTGCGCCTCCGGGTCCTTGCACCGCAGATAATCTTCATCGACGTAGTTGAGATAGTGCTGAAAGAATCCTGATACTCCCTTTGACCGGGAGCGTATTCCATGGGCTAGACCCTGGTCTACGCTGCTGTCGGGCTTAGCAGCGCGCGGCGAATTGGTCAGCAACTGATCGAAGATCCAACGCTCGAAGCGCTGGCCGCCATTGACGTCCCGATAAGGTTTGCAAGATGTCTGGCCGTGGTCGGAAAGAATATAGAAATCATAGCGGTGTTCGGGCACGCGCCGCACAACGCGCCAGAGATGATAAATCGCTCGGTCCACGCGACCCAAGGTTACGAAAGCGGGACGGCTGCGCGGACCGAAGGCGTGCGCAGCCTCATCGTAATCGACATAGTTCACATACACGGCTGGAACACCGGCATAGAGATCGCGAGAAACCGCCATGGTAAAAAACCCGCGCATCCAGACCGAAATGCCGACCTTGATCATGAACCACCGCCGGCTCTGTTGTCTTGTTTGGCGATTCGCCAGGTGCGGCAGGGCCTTCACCAGCTCGATGATCGTTCGCAGCAGACTCGTCGCGCATACCCACCCAAGCACCACAAACGGCGAAAGCGCGGCGAGCAGACCGCGGCCGCTTGGACGCGTGAGAGTCGCGAACGTAAAGAGATTGTTGTCGGCGCCGCCAGTAAACACGCAGCCATAGGCGCTGCCTCCTTCCAGGATGCCGCGCCGGCCCGCCGATAGTTTTTTCTCGACCAGCGCCGCGTGTCCACGGCGCGGAAAGTGGATATCCGATTGGAGCTCGCGGAAGTAGTAGTGAAAGCCCGGAATGTCGGGACGCACGCCATACATCGCCGCCATCTGGAACGCAGGCGTGGAGGTCGGCAGGCCGACGGACATCGGTTGCACGCGATGGCCGTGACGGCGCAATAATCGTTTGAGAAAACGCATGCGTCGAGATGCAAGCGCCTGATCCAGAACAGCGCGCGAGAGACCGTCGATCTGCACGATGAGAAATCGCCGGCCAGTGACGGCGGGCGCCTTGCCACGGCGCAGCCGACGGACCAAGCGATCGATCGCTAGCTGTAAAGACAGAATTCTGTCATGCGGGCGCAACGCCATTTTTTAACCAACTCCTCTTGACCTAGTCTGTTGTTCTTACCCCCATCTCATCCAAGTGATTCAGCAGATCGGCAGGGTCTTGGTAGACTCGATACGCGCCGGCTCTTTCCAATTCATCTTGACCGTAACCTCCCGATAGTAGTCCTACACCAACAGCCCGCGCGCGGCGGGCCGCGAGAAGATCCCAAACGCTATCTCCGACCACGATCGAATCAGTGATCTCTACTCCCAGACGCGCGGCTGCGGCTAGAAATAAGTCAGGATTAGGCTTGGCGTGGGCCACCTGGTCTCGAGTAATCACAGCGGCTTCCGAGCCGACCCCAAGCAGCCGCAGAGCCGGGCGCGCGCTGTCGAGCCAACTGCTGGTGGCAATGGCCCACGGAACGCGATTCTTCGTCAAATAGGCCAACAGTTCCCTCGCGCTGGGTAACGGTCGCAGTTGAGCAACCTGTCGGGCATAAGCTTCGGCATGAATTCTTTGCAGCTCCGCCGCTTCCGAAGTGCTTACGCGATGACCGGTTTCCCGCAGTAATGCATTGACGAGCAATCCTCCGCTCATGCCGATCCGGCGGTGAATTCGCCATACGGCCAATTCGATTCCGGTTTTTTCCAAGGCTTCGCGCCACGCCAGAACATGTTGGTAGACGCTGTCAACCAATGTGCCGTCGAGATCGAATAAAAATGCAATTTCTTCCCTTTTGTTTTTGCTCATTGTGAATGTCTTGATTCATTCTTATTCGGGCTGCTCCGTTCGATTTGCTTGCGCGGCAAGCGGAAACCCTACGCAATGCGAAGGACAATCTTGCCCCGAGCGTGGCCACTCTGACTGATCTCCTGGCCGCGCCTCGCCTCGGCCAGTGGGAGAATGGTTTCGACGACAGCTCGTAATTTTCCGGAGTCAACCAGCTTCGCCAGCTCCGCTAGCTGGGTCGCATTAGGCTCGATAAAAACGAATGCCTGACGAACGCCGTACTCTTTTGCCATCTCCGGCGATGGCGGACTGACAATCGAAACCAGAATCCCGCCGCGTTTGAGGACCTTCCAAGAACGCTGTTGGGTATCGCCGCCGATAGTGTCGAGCACTACATCTACGTCACGCGCCACGTCCTCGAACTTAACAGCTTGGTAGTCGATGATTTCGTCTGCTCCCAGTTGCCGGACAAGATCGTGATTGCGCGCCGACGCCGTGCCGATCACGTAGGCGCCTTTCCACTTGGCCAGTTGCACCGCCAAGGTGCCGACCCCTCCTGCTGCGGCGTGAATGAGCACTTTCTGCCCGGATGAAATCTCGGCGGCGTCAACAAGTGATTGCCACGCGGTCAGTGCGGCAAGCGGTATGGCGGCGGCGTGAATATGGTCGACGGATCTAGGCTTTCGCGCAATTTCCGGTTCTCGGACGACGATATATTCAGCGTACGCCCCGTCCCTCGATAGATCCGGCCGGCTGTAGATCTCATCGCCGATCTTCAATTGGCTAACGCCGGCAGCAGTGGCCTCCACCACGCCCGACAAATCCCATCCCAGAATGAGAGGCAGCGAATGTTTGAGCCGTTCTCTGAGATAGCCTTCGCGAACCTTCCAGTCCACCGGGTTGACAGCGGCGGCATGGACGCGGATGAGAACATCGCCGGGCATCGGATTCGGCTGCGGCGCCTCTTCATACTTCAGCACTTCCGGACCGCCGTATTGATGAATGCGCACCGCTTTCATCGTTCGCGCTCACCTTTCACCCTAGACGTGCTCCCCTTCGAGAAAGGATCTGAACATCCAGGCCATTTTTTCATGGCGCTCCATCAACCCGGCTAGAAAATCATTCGTGCCGAGGTCATGGAATTTTTCATCGCAAGTTTCCGCGTCCGCGCGCAGTTGTCGAATCAGGGATTCATGATCGGTCAAAAGGTTGGAGAGCATATGCCGGGCATCTGGATATTCTTGCGGATGTTCCCTAAGTCTGGTGCGTTGGACAAACTCCGTCATGGTTCCCAAAGCAAAACCGCCAAGAGCACGAGCCCGCTCCGCAACCTCATCGACGACTTCCTCCAGTTCTTCATAGTGACCTTCGAAGAACTTGTGCAGGTCATTGAACTGCGGCCCGAAAACGTTCCAGTGGTAATTCCGTGTCTTGGTGTAAAGAACATATTCATCCGAGAGCAATGTATTAAGGATAGCGACGACGCCCTCACGTTGTCCGTCAGAGAGTCCAATGGTCGGTTTCATATATTTTCCTCCGTATGATTTGATTTTCTCTTCCTCATGAAGTCGTTTCAAATGGAGCGGACGACCTTTTGGTTCGTAGTAAGTCGACCAGCATCGCGATTCCGTCATTCCAGCGAATGCCGGAATCCAGTCTTGGTCTTATTCATCCGGCCTGCGCTGGCGTGACGAACTCTCAACTTCGGCGGAAGCATGTCCTGAGAGCGGTCGAAGAGGGAATCCAGTCTTCGTCAGGTCGACGACCTTTTCCGCTCTTCCTCGACCAGCTTCAAAGCTTTCTTGCGCAGTTCCTCGTCGCTGTTTATTTGGTTATAGATCGCGTTGTACTTCTCAACCGTCAGATTTTGTTTGGCGAGAGACTTTTTCAGTTCCGCGTTGGCCCGGTCCTGAATCTGCTGATCCTTCTCCGAATCGGTACTGTCTTTCAACGACGGTTCGTATTGCTGACGGATCTTTTGATTGTCTACGTAAGCCTTAACAAATGCTCTGAGATCAGCATCGCTGACTTTAGTCTGCTGGTCTGTCTGCGCTTTGGGGCCTTCTTGGGCAACGGAGATGGCAGTTAGCGCTAGCAGAGACCAGCCGATCACAAATAAGCTGAAGAAACCGTTTTTCAAATTGAATATCGTGAACATCGCAACCTCCTCGTGATTTCTCGATCGCCGCCGATACTGTGAATCACGGCGACACTCGCGGTTTTGCTCGTCTACGCACTAATCCACCTCGGAAATTTTAGCTCTTCGCAGCCGGCGCGCTGAATTGCTTTTCCTTCATTCTCGTTAGCAGTTCTTCAAACGAGCCTTTTGCCAGCACGCGATTGAACTGCGAGCGGTAATTGCTGACCAAGCTTATGTCTTCGATGACCACGTCATAGATCTTCCAGTCTCCGTTTACGTTGTGAAGCCGATAGTTGACCGAGAACTCTTGTCCCTTGTTGTCGATGATCTTTGTCGCCACCTCGGCATTATCCTTGTCCTCCCGCTCTTTTAGATATTGAACTTTCTCACCATTGTACGATTCGATCTTGTCCAGATACGCTTGCTCGAGCAGCTCGGTAAAAAGCCTGACGAATTCCTTTTGTTCCTCGGGACTGCGACGCCGCCACTCGGAACCGAGCGAGCGTTTGGCCATCTCCGGGAAATCAAATCTTTCACCGATCACCTCTTTGAGTTTCTGACGCCGCTCGGTTTTTTTGCTCTCTCCTTTTAACTGAGGGTCCTTGAGGATTGTCAACAGCTTGTCGACGGTTTCACGAATACGGTCGCCTGACGCGGCCGCTGCAGCCGAAACCGGCTGCATGAGCAACCAAACAGCCAACGCGATTGTTGATACCGCTTTCACAAGTTGGACCTGTATTCCGCTTCCTCCTGGTCCAATTGTCGAGTGAGCCTGTCTAGGCGCACACGATCGTGCGCCAAGAGATCAGACAGGACAACACACACCATCGCATACTTACAGGACGGGTCATGAATGTATGAGTTGACCTCGTCGGTCACCGCGACGATGAGTTCTCCCAGAGTGGTCGTAATCATTTTATGCATGACGCTCTCCTCGAAGAGATGTCCTCTCATCGTTCCCTTAAACGGTCGGTCTCGAGTTGCAGCCGCTGGATCTCTCGACGCAGCCGGGCGATTTCGGCTTGGTTCCGTTCGATTTGCCTCTGCTGCACGTCCTGTCGCTGGTCTTGCGCCATGAGCTGGTCACCAATCAGTGCGCCGGCCAAAAGTCCGATAGGCCCGCCGATGAGAGCGCCCGCTGTGGCATGGCCAACGCTGCTGCCGATAATCGCGCCGCTTGCCGCGCCTAGACCGCCACCGACGAGGCCGGCTTGCTCTCTCTTAGTAAGGGGTTGCGTGCAACCCATGCTCAAAACTAACAGAGCGACCAGAGAAAAATTTATGATCGTGCAAGCTTTACGCATTTGCATGCTCGTTTCTCCTTGTTTTTGCTCACAGACGGCCTGCGGTCCATGGTCATCCACCGCATTACCCGCGGATATCCGCATGGCCCCCGCGATTTTACCGGCGACTAGTGATGGAAGACGCCTCGTTTCCCTAGTGGGCACGCGCTAGCTTGTCGGCCACTTCGCGATGATCACCCTTCACCCTGATAGATTCACCGTCTCGGAGCCTGACGATGCTCACATGGTCGGGGTCCGCCGGATCCGGTCGCAATGTCACGACATAGGTTGGATTGATATACGCCGCGGTGCCGGTCGCGGTATCGGTCATTTGCACAATCATTGGAAAACCTCCTTTTTTCCGCGCTTATTCAATCGTGGACGAGCATGGAAGGTCGGAACCCTAGAACTGAAGCGTAATGCGATTCTCCACGGAGGTAACTCCCGGCGCCAACCATGCCGTGCGCTCCGCCTCCTCCCGCTCCGCCCAAGACCGTACCATTCCCTTTAAAATCACCTTGCTCCCTTGCACCTCAACCGTGATCCGCTGGGCATCCGTCTCCGCGCTGCGGATTAGTGCTTGTTCGATTTTCTGCTTGAGCTCGGACGGCGTCACACGCGGCTTGACGAGGATTAGGTTCGTTACGCCCTTGACCCCCGTCAGGCGGCGCACCACCCGCTCGGCGTCCTGTTTTTGGTACTGCCACTCGACTTCGCCCTTGAGCGTCACCCACCCCTTAGAGACCGTGACATCGACCTTATCGATGGGCACGAAAGCATCCCACTCGATCGCGCGGACAGCGGCCGCGGCGATGTCGGCATCGGTGCGCTCATCGGCGCTCGACAGCCGGACCTCAATATCGTTAGCTACGGCCTTTACGCCGTTTACGCGATGCGCGGCCTCTTCCGCAGCCCACTTCTTACTGTAAGAATCCACCCATCCGGTAAGTGTGACGATGCCGTCTTTGACAGCGACACCGATCTCGTTCGGCGTGACGCGCGCATCCCACTTCAGTTCAGCCAGCACGTCTCTTTGAATCTGCTCATCGTTTCGGCCCTTGCTGACGGCAGTTGCTGTTGCCATGGCAATTTATTCTCCTTTCAAAAAATTTCTTCGGCCAATCTTGAGAGAGGAGAACAGCAAGCCATAGACCAATCGAAAACAATGAAAAAAATAAATGAAATTAAAATATGGGCTTGCGAACTTTCGCAAATTTGCGGCTGTTCGTGAGTCGTTACTACAGCGTTTGTTATGCCAGCAGTTTTTCGCTACGAATTTTTCCGCGAATGAATAACTTTTATGAAGAAGAAGCCGGCCTCATTCGAGGAAAAAACGGAATGATTGAATTAAGCTCGAGACCAATGTTGTTGCCCGGAGGAGACGCCATTCGACGATACAGCGCCCGATCCAAAGAGAAGGCGCCGGCTCCGTGCACGACGACGATGACCGCAAGGGCTATGGCCAGCAGATGATACTCTATACCATGGCCTTGCTTGTCGCCGAACCAATTCATAAAAAAGCCGTACTTCAAGTGGACCGTCACCATCGCCACAACCATCGTAATCGCAATGCTCATAGCCGCGATGCGGCTGAAAAGTCCAACAATCAATCCGAGGCCGCCAAAGAACTCGGCCGCGATCGCCAGATAGGTAAGCGGCGTGGGAATTCCAAGTTGATCGCGAAATGTACGTAATGTGGCGCTCAGACCATGACCTCCGAACCAACCTAGAAGTTTCTGCGCCCCGTGGGCGAATAGAGCCATTCCCAGGATGATTCGCGCTACGGTCAGGACCCAATCTTCATCCGTGGCCAATAGCTCTGCAATCACCGGACACTCCTTGCAGAATGTGTTTCTGCCTAGAACATGACGCAGTTTTTTCCAACTATTTGAATTAGCAATGCGCAGGCCAGGCGCAAGCGATGAAAATTCTGAGGCAAGGCTGGACGACGAACGGATTCGAACTATCGTAAATTTGCGGCTGCTCGCGAGTCGTTAGGGCTTGGCGGCCGCGGCCGACTACGGACAGGACGAATTTGCCATTTACCAATCGAGCTCGGGAGCGAATTAACGAGTCAAAGTTTCACCGGATTCAACCACAGATGGTTAGATGCAATTTTAAGATTTCTGCTCCAATGCTTTTGCCGACAGGTTTTTCAACCAGTGATCGAGTCGTTCCCGGTAGATATAGGCGATGAAAACAAGCGCCACACACACGAAAACGCTCGCGACGGCGATGTAATAATGCTGATTTCTAACGCTGGCACCTTGCAAGGTAAGGAGGAATGTCCCCGGCATCCGGCCCAGCGTCGAGAGCGCCAAAAACATCGCCAGCCTCATCCGGCTTAAACCGAGGAGATAGCACAACACATCCTTCGGAAAGCCGGGGATCATGAACAAAGCAAAGCAAACCGCCGCTCCTATATTACTCGTCAGGAACTCGAATTTTTTAACGACGGTCGCGCCGACAAATTTTTCTACAAATGGCCTGCCGAGAATTCTGGCGAGCTCGAAGGCTGCCCAGGAACCCAAAGTCAACCCGAGAGTGGAATAGATAAAGCCGAGAATCACGCCGTAAATATAGCCGCCGACTATTCCAGTGAGTTCTCCGGGGAGTGGCGAGATGACAACCTGAAGGGCCTGCAACAGGATGAAAAAAATCGGCGAATAGGCACCGAGAGAAATGAGAAAGCGGGAGAAACTTTCTCTGGCGGTAAAAAATTTTACCAGATTTTCGCCGGCCGACCCAAGTACGCTGAAGGGTCGTGATCCGTAGTAGCTAACCGGAAAGATCAGGCCGACCAAGAACAAAAAGATCGTCGCTTTGATGAAGACGCTATTTCGCTGCATTGTCCGTAGCAATCGCCGCATGACCTACGCACCCGCGGAACGTTTTTCCGCTTTTCAGAACAGCAAGCCACAGGCCAGGCGAAACGCAGCAGCAGAACCCGACTTACGGGATTAATACTCCGCCCTGGGACTTAATAAACTCGGCCAGTTCAGCAAGTTCTTTGATAAGCGGGTCAGATTGCGTTTGGACGTCAGCCTCCAACATGGTGGATTTTGTGTTTCTACAGATAATTGATCTGGGCGCCGCGTTATGGAGCTCCGCATGAGTCGCCCGCGGACCTAGATTGGGATCTTTTCGAAGTTCGATCAGACGTTCGGCCTTCGCTTCGTTGCCACCGACGAAAATGATCAGCGCCCTCGCCTTCGCCTGCACCGTGCTGCCTGACACCGGCGCGTCGATTGTCTCGATTCTTTGCGCCCGAGCCGCCTCGGCAATCCGCCACGAACTAGCCGGCGCAGTGGTGCTCAGTTCGATACAGGTCGCTCCCGAGCGCGCACCCGCCAGGATTCCCTCGGTTCCATAGAATACCGCCTCGACCGCGGCATCAGCTGTGAGACAGGCCATGATGTGCTCGCAGCGAGCGGCGAGCAGCCGCTGCGCCATCCGACTGCCCATTGTACCCGATCCGATAAACCCAATACGTCTCTCTTTGATTGGCGTCACCGCGGTTCCTCCATAAATGGTTCAGGCTGTTGTGCAGCGTTCTGCTAACGACAAGCTTGGGCCCAAAGACAACTGTCTCCATAATGGACGACTACGCGAAATGCCGGTCATACCGAGATCGAGCACCGGCGTTCGAGGAGCACGACCTAGCCAGCGTGGCACGGCTCGGTCAGAAGCAGTTCTGCTCGATCTCCTCGACCATCACCTGCTTCATGCGCTTGATGTTGTCGATCTCCTGGCACTTCAGGTCGTTCCACAGATTCTGCAGGGCCGGTCTGCCCTCGGCGTTGGCGATGTACTGGTCGTAGCGCCATACGGCGTCGAGCCGCTTGCTCAGGTCGTGGATCAGGTCATGGTCGTGGTCTGCAGTACCACAAGTCTCGCCGATGTGCTCCAGTTCTTTTTCCGCCGCCAGTGTCATGATGCACCTCCTTTACGTACGGTAAAAATAAAAAGCCCTTTGGCAGCTGCGATCAGACTTTTTTGCCAAACTCGGTATTGGTTTGTAAGTGAGCAACAGCGATGCCAGCAGGAGGAACAGAAAAAGACACGGTTTCTGTCGCTGATTTTTTGCCGTGCTCGCAATAATCCATAGATTTGCGATGGCTCGCAATTCCTAGATAGTTGTCTGACGGAGCGCTCGGAGATCGGACGGTTTGCGATATGGACGGGCTTATTGCCTGCCTTTTGAGAGTCGGTCGTAAGTTGCGTTGGAGCTATAAACGACCATTTTCGGGAGGCCGTTAAGAACGATTTCCCTGACTGATTTCCTGTTCGGAAGACCGCGTCAGTCATCTGAAGCAAGCCGGCAAAGAGTTGGGCCGCTCAATCAGATGCCATCGCGATTGTGCACCGGCAACTTCTAATTTGTCCGTCAATCACAAATTTGAAAGTGGACGCTTTTTCTCCGTTGCAATAATCCCGTCGGTCACGGCCGCGACGATTGCATGTTCATGACCGCCAATCCTGATGGCTGAAGGATTCACGCCGCAGCATTCATCATTATGGTTTGGTGCGGAAAACCTGTCGGGATGCGATTTTTCAACCTCGAGAGAAGATTTACGAAAAGCTGGGATTCCTGATTGTGCTCTATCTATCGATTTTCAATATGCTTCGCTTGGTCCTCTCCTTGCTCGCAACTCAATTAGGCACCTGTCCGTGCGAAATCGTCAGTCAAACCGTAGCCGCGGACTTTCGTACTGGGCAATTTGCGATGGAGGCTGGACCGGAGGAATGAGACCGCTAACTGATCTTCTGTTAGGAAGACCGCTAAAGTCATCTGACGAAAGACGAGAACGGGTTGAGCCTCTGGCTGGAATCGCAATCTTTGGACTGGATGCGCTCGGCTCGGCTGCCTACGGTCCCGAAGCGGCACTGACCTTACTGATGCCGTTGGGCGCAGCCGCCCTTGCCTACATTATTCCGATCAGCGCCAGCATCATCATTCTGCTCCTGATTGTTTACTTTTCGTATCGTCAAACCATTGAAGCCTATCCGACCGGCGGCGGCTCCTATACGGTGGCCCGCCAAAATCTGGGAGTTTTCCCCGGATTGCTTGCGGCCACAGCGCTGATGATCGATTATCTCTTGGTCGCGGCAGTCGGCATTTCGGCTGGTGTCGGCGCGCTCATATCAGCGGTCCCGTCCCTACAGCCGCACACGCTGTCGCTGTGCCTGGCCATATTGCTGTTCATCACGATTGTGAACCTACGCGGCGTCCGTGAGACGGGCACAGTGTTCCTGGTGCCGACCTATGTCTTCGTTGGAACCCTGTTCACGACTCTTGGATTAGGGCTAGCGAAATCGTTTGTCGCAGGCGGTGATCCGGAGCCGGTGGTTCCGCCCCCGCCGCTTCCGCCACAGACCGCCGTGGTTAGCGCCTGGCTCTTACTCAAGGCCTTTTCCAACGGCTGCACCGCGTTGACCGGTGTAGAGGCAGTCAGTAACGGCGTGCAAGCATTCCGGGAGCCCGTCGTGAAGACAGCCCAGCGCACGCTGACGGCCATCGTTTCGATTCTTACTGTGCTGGTCGCGGGCATAGCCTACCTGGTGCGCACGTACCACATCGGCGCGACGCCGCCCGGGGAGCCGGGATATGAAAGTGTACTTTCACAGCTCACCGGAGCAGTGGCGGGTAAGGGCGCATTCTACTATGTCACGATCGGCTCCATTCTCCTGGTACTCGCGTTCCAGGCCAACACCGCCTTTGCTGACTTTCCACGCGTTTGTCGGGCGGTCGCTCAGGACGGCTATCTTCCCTACTCGTTCGCTTCGCGTGGGCGACGGCTCGTGTACTCTCACGGTATCTATGTGCTCGCCTTCCTATGCGGCTTTTTGCTCATACTTTTTGGCGGCGTCACTGACCGATTGATTCCGCTGTTTGCGGTTGGCGCTTTCCTGGCATTTACGCTCTCCCAAGCCGGTATGGTGGCACACTGGAAGCGACAAGGGGGGAGACGATCAAGGAGCAGCATGTTTGTGAACGCGCTAGGGGCTACGGCAACTGCAACGACCGTGGTCGTGGTGAGTGTCGCCAAGTTCGCGGAAGGGGCCTGGCTAACGACACTGCTAATAGCCGGTGTAACGGCGCCGAAGCTGGTCGTGCTGAACTCACCCTATCGCTTCGTCATTAACCCGATTCTCGATTACATTTTGGAGATCGAGGAAAGCAACGCTGGTATCACTATTTCCTGCATAACCAGCGAGCGGCATTGTTAAAGGCTTTGCTTTTGCTGAAAGGGAACCAGAGAATTATTGTCATCGACGTTCCCTGGTACTTGAGCTCATGACTCGGGTCCGTACTGGACACTTCACCCGGAAACGGAAACTGGGCTCACGCAAATCGATGATTCTAAACTTCGTTCTCTTCGGGTCATTCGTGGTGATATCTTTTTTGATTTGCCTCCCGCCGAGCGAAACACTGTTCCTCCTGCCTGAGAGCATTCTCAACCGCGGCGCACTCCGCTAGATCTTCATGGTAACCTGCTGACTGAGAATCCCCGCTACTGCCGATCCGTCCGGGAAGCGCGTCTTATCCATTGGTCAAGTTGTCGTCGGTAAAGATAGGCGATAAAGATTAGCACCACGGAGACGGCCGCGATGGCAACAGCCGTGGCATATTGCTCATTTTTGATATTGGCGCCTTGTAACGTTAGGAGAAATGTCCACGGCATCCGACCAAGCGTTGAGATTATCAAAAATGTAGTAAGGCGCATGCGGCTCAAGCCAAGAAGAAAACACAGGACATCAGTCGGAAAAACGGGGATCAGAAACAGAAGAAAACCAATTGTTGCTCCTGTGCCGGTTGCGAGGAAGTCGAATTTTTTTAGGAGCCGTGCGCTGACGAAGTTCTCCACGAATGGCTTTCCGAGGATTCTGGCAAGCTCAAAAGCTATCGTTGAACCTAGCGCAAGACCCAGAGTGGAAAAGAAAAATCCGAAAGGCACGCCGTAAATATAGCCGCCGACTATTCCAATTAGGTCTCCCGGTATAGGTAAGATCACGACCTGCAGGGCTTGCAACAATATAAAGAAGACCGGCGAATAGGGGCCGTGCGATGTTAGAAATTCGGAAATTCTTCCCCTTGTCGTAAAAAGTTTTCCGAGATTTTCGCCAAACGAGCCAAGAACCCTGAAGGGTTGTCCGCGATCGTAACTGAGTAGGAGTATTAGAGCGAGAAGAAAGAGAAAGGTTGTTACTTTGAGGAGATTTTTTTGTTGGGTTATTCTCATCGGCTTGTTCAGCGATGAAAATTCCACGGAGAAAGGCGGGACGAAGAGATGCGAACGATCGTAAATTTACGGATTCTCGCGAGGGAAGGCTTGCGAATTAATTCAGTCGGATCTGAATCTACTCTTCTTGATCTTAAGCAGCTTGATTCTCGACTCGAGCGTCGACGACGGGATGCCTAGCTTGAAAGCCGCCCCTAACCGGCCGGCAATTCTGCCCTTGCTCTCGGCAAGCGCGGACTCAATGATTTTAATTTCTTGCGCATGTAACTTTTCAGCCAAAGTCGACGAGCTTGAACTGCTCGAAACCGGCGCCGTCGATAACCAGCTCGGGTCAACTGAAAAACTTTCACTCTCGCAAACAATCACCGATCTCTCGATCACATTTTGCAGCTCGCGAATGTTGCCAGGCCAATGATAAGATTTGAACAACTCGACGGTCCGTTTGTCGATGCTGCGGATCTTCTTACCCGCTTTGTCAGCGTAACGTTTGATGAAGTATTCGAGCAACATCGAGATGTCCTCCCGCCGCTCGCGCAGCGGCGGCACTTCGATCGGGAACACGTTCAGACGATAGAACAGGTCGAGCCGGAAATTGCCGGCGGCGACGGCCTCCTGCAAATCCCGATTGGTGGCGGCGATGACGCGGACATTAGTGGCAATGGGCTGGCTGCCGCCGACTCGTTCAAACTCCCGTTCCTGAATCACTCGCAACAGGGCGATCTGAGTTTCCGCGGGCAGCTCGCCGACTTCGTCGAGAAAAATCGTGCCGCCCTCGGCGAGCTCGAAGCGACCGAGGCGGCGCTGCTGCGCCCCCGTGAAGGCGCCTTTTTCATGGCCAAAAAGCTCCGAAGCAATCAGCGACGGCGGGATTCCGGCGCAATTGAAGCCGACAAACGCTCGATCCGCACGGTTTGAGCGCTTGTGAATGGCGCGAGCGACAAGTTCCTTTCCCGTGCCAGTTTCCCCGGTAATGAGCACGGTGCAATCCATGGGCGCGACTTTAGCGACGCGAGACAGCACCGACTTCACAGGCCGCGATGAGCCGATAATTTCTTCGAACATCGACCTTTGGTCGATCTCTTCCCGCAGAACGACATTTTCTTCATGGAGCCGGTCTTTCAGGGCATTGATCTCTTCGAAAGCGCGTGCCAGCGCGGCTTGCGCCTCATGCTGCTGGGTGGCGTCACGCGTCAGCTTGCAGAAGCCGATGAGGTTGCCATTTCCCCGATTCCGAAGAGCCGTGATCACGACATTCGCCCAAAAACGCGTGCCGTCTTTACGCACCCGCCAGCCTTCATCTTCAACCCTGCCTGCCGCCCCTGCCAACCTTAGTTCTTCTTCAGGCTTGCCTCTGGCAACCTCCTCAGCGAGAAAGAATCGCGAGAAATGCTCGCCCAATATCTCGTCTTCACGATAACCTTTGAAGCGCTCGGCGCCGAGATTCCAACTGGTGACTCTGCCTTCAGGATCGAGCATGAAAATCGCGTAGTCCTTCACGCCTTCGACCATCAGACGGAACCGCTCCTCGCTTTCCCGCAGCACCTCCTCCGCCTGCTTGCGCTCGGTGATGTCGGTAACAATTCCGCCGATGGCGTAAATGCGGTCGTTTACGTCTCGCAGGGGAAACTTCGAGACGATACACGTGCGCCGCCCATCGGGGCGAAGCACGGTCTCCTCAAACTCCTGCGGCATTCCTGCGGCGAGCACCTTGCGATCGTCGGCGTCCAACTGATCCGCTTGTTGAGCCGAAAAGAGTTCGCGGTCGGTTTTGCCGATAATCTCATCTCGACTTCGGCCGCAGAGCTGCTCAAAAGGAAGATTACAATCGAGGTAACGCCCATTCGGCTCTTTCAAGAAAATCATCGAGGGACTATGGTCCAAAATAGCTCGAAGCTGCTGCTGGTTTTCGTCAAGCGCTTCTTCAACGCGCTCGCGGTCGATAACTTCATCCGACAGATCTCCGATGACGGCTGTGAGTTGTTTCCCCCGCTCGAGGAGCTTTCTTTCGAGCTCTTGATTCAGTGTGTTGATCTCATCCCGCGGCTCTCTGATCTGAGGCATTTCAAATACCTCCCATCCGCCTTTTCGCTTTGCGACCGCGAACTGGTGGGTCCCCGCCACGTCGAGAAGCTCAACGGCTCCAGTCGCCGCCAGCGGATAAGTGCACATCATCGTCATCAGTTGATTCGGCACAGACTCGTTGAGCTGTCTTTCATAGTCACAGAGATGTAGCCAGTTTTTCTGCTCGAACCCGCCCGCGTCGCCGCTCACTCTCATCCCGCTATAGCCTCTGGCGAGCGCCTGATTGAGTTTCTCATTCCAGCCGGTTGCGACTCTCTTTGGATCAAAAAGGCCTCCTTCTAAATACCAATGCCGGCCCGAGAAAATCTCTAAGTTGCGTCCGGACACGTGCCGGTCAAACTCGGGAATGCGTTCCCTCAACGCGCTCCATGCGTCTTCCTCCGTCAGCGGCTCCGAGATTACCCAGAGGCAGAATTCTTTGTTCTCCAACCCGACTTTGAAATACGGGATGACCGTGTCAAGCAGGTCCTCTTCGGTTTCGTAAAAGTGGCAAAAGTGCGTCCCCGACGGCATATCGTCAACAACGCTAGTTCGGGTGTGCCTCAACTCTGCCATCAGCCGCACCCCTCTCCAGACTGCAGTTAATTTCATTTGAATTAATGATTTCGCTCATCGTAGCCAGAAATCGATGTATCGACGAATGAATTTTGGGCCATCGTTGTACCTGACGTTCGCCGAGATGCTTATGCAGGGTCTGTTAGTCCTACGTTATGAAGGAAATAGCGACTACAACTAACTAGTTAAAGATCAAAAACTCAATACCGGCTCTGGCTGTTTATCAAAAATTCATCGCCACATTGACCAAAGTGGCGCCGGTACCAGGTATTGCCTAAGACCCGCAAGTTCGACGACGTCCTCCCTTCCGTCGAAAAAAAAGACCAGTAAACTTAGATCGGTCATATGCGCCCACAGCCACTGTGCCGAAAGTGGGACAACCATCAATCGATCGCGGGCTCGGGGCCGCTCAAACGTCGGGTCGCGCCATCTTGATCAGATTTATTGATGCAGTCGTCCTCCCGGCTTAAAGTCATCACGCCGGCACGTAATTTCCGCTTCCAGTTACTGATCCTTGCTTCCCTTCGGCGCGGCGCGGCGTTGACGCAGCTCCTTGAGGAAGCGTTCCGGCGTAACGAAGAACGCCTTGGGCAACGTCACATTCCGCCCGAGCCGCTCAAGCAGAAACTCTGCTGGCCGCACGAAGAACGGGTTTTCGCGCAGTACGCCGCCGATGATCGCAACGGGATGGGTGCGCAGAATATCGACCGCGATAGCGGCGCTCAGCAGGTTGGCGTCGTACGCGCAAATCACCGGATCATCATAGTGCGGCAGAATCTCATTCAGCCGCGCCTCGTACTCGATCCAATCATTGACGCGGGTCCAGTCTTCCAGAACACTCTCTGCGTGCGCAATCATACGCGTCAGCGGGGGAAGCCAAGCCCTGCCCCGCTCTTGAGCCTCTGCTGGGTCAGCGTGAGCATTTCCTCCTTGTCGAAGCAGCCATCACGCAGGTATGTTTCCTCGACGGTCGCCACCTCGAGCTGGCGCTTTCGCTGCGCTTCGGTCACATCGACGTCCGCGTTTCGCAATTGCTCGAGATGTTCATCTCGGTCATTGGAGTGGCATACATGGTAGGCGCGCTCGCCGCGCTTGAGGCCGTCGCGAACGAACGGCAACAGCGTTTCGTACTCCTCCTTCGCTGAACTGAAGAAGGCGCACACATGCCGGTGGGCGCCGAGCATTGAGCCAGCGAAGAAAATGGGTCGATCGCTTGCAGCCATGGGATTCTCATTTCAGTTCGTATTAGTGCGTAAAAGAATCGGACGGACGTTGTGTGACCGTTGACTTGACGCGTTAAGCCGCTTGCAGTCACGCTTGAGTGCGGCCGATGACCTCGCCCCATGCGGTCACAACAATCCGTCAAACTTATTAATGTTTGCCAATTCTTCAGTATATAGCTCAACTCATGCCAAACTCATTGTCACGATCATCTGCCGTATTCGGGTTGAATACTTAATCGGTTAGCTGGACGTGGTCGGTTTGACTATGATTCAAAAGAGGGCTCGGACAACTTTTGCTGTCGATATATCGACAGCAAGTCCAAGTATTGGCACAACAGCGGCCGCCGTTGTGGCGTGAGAAAAAAGAATTTGCTGGCGAAAATCGCAGCGCAGCACTAGCGCTTCAGGGCGGAGTGAACCGCCGTGAGCAGAGCCTCAGCGGTGAACGGCTTATACAAAAATTCCACCGCTCCCCCTTTGAGTGCGTATTCCCGCATACGATCGTCACCACGGCCGCTGATGAAGATGATTGGAAAAGCGTAAGTGGCAAATGACAATAGGCGCTGAAGCTCTAATCCGCTCATTCCCGGCAGGTGCACATCGAGAATGAGGCAGGCGATCTGCCCGAGATGATCACACTGCACGAACTCTTCAGTGGAGGCGAACGTCTCAGCTCTGAAACCCAATGACTCAACAAGGCTCTCGATAGCTTCACGCATCGACTCATCGTCGTCGACTATCGAAAATAGAGTTGTCTCGGATCGACTATTTTTCTTCACTCTATTTTTGCCAGAAGAAAAATAGTTGTCTGAGGCAGGAAATCTATTATCGGTGCGCATAAAGGGCGAAATTCGAACTCCTTCAGCCATGGGAATAGCTCGAGTATCCCAGAAGATGCCAGCTAATCGGTTTCTTCCAAACGTACAGGCAACTCCTATGCCAGCCAGAAGCAAGGTGTGCTTCTATCGGAAAATCATTTGTAAGTGAGCGGTTGATGATTCTAGCTAGCATTCGCACCGGCTGCGATCCGCACACTGACTGTTGATATATCGACAGCGCATCGATTGGCTGTCACGAGAGATAGCGTGACTCCCAAAAATTCAGCCGGTCATTCAGAACAAAATACGGCTGCTTCTTCGTTGACTGTGTACGATGTGAGCTAGAAATTAGAAATGTCAAACACGGGAAATGACACTAGTCCGACATGAAACGGGTTTTCTTAATTTTAAGCGTCCTAATCTTTGATTCGAGTGTGGAGGAGGGTATTCCCAGATTGGCGGCTGCTCCGAAACGACCTGCGATTCTGCCCTTGCTTTCAGCCAGTGCAGACTCGATGATTCTCTTTTCCTGTTCGAGCAGCATTTCGGAAAGAGTACCTGATCGTCGGTGCGGCTCAAGCGATGCCTTAGATAGCCAGTTCTCGTCAACCGAAAAGATTTCACTCTCGCAGACAATGACAGATCGCTCGATCACATTTTGCAGCTCTCGAATGTTGCCTGGCCAGTGATAAGACTTGAATAGTTCTATCGTTTTCTTTTCGACGCTGCGTAAACTCTTGCCTGCCTTATCGGCATAACGCTTAACGAAATACTCGAGCAACAGGGGAATGTCCTCTCTCCGCTCACGCAAAGGAGGTACCTCGATCGGGAATACGTTCAGTCGATAAAATAAGTCCAGCCGAAAGGCGCCCGCCCCAATGGCGTCCTGCAAGTTGCGGTTGGTGGCGGCAATGATTCTAACATTGGCTGAAATCGGCTGACTCCCGCCGACTCGTTCAAACTCCCGCTCCTGGATTACTCGCAACAAGGCAATCTGCGTTTCCGCGGGCAGCTCGCCAACTTCGTCCAGGAAAATTGTCCCGCCCTCACCCAGCTCAAAGCGCCCGAGGCGTCGCTGCTGTGCTCCGGTGAAGGCTCCTTTCTCATGACCGAATAATTCCGCAGCGATCAAGGAGGGTGGGATGCCGGCGCAATTAAAGGCCACGAAAGCCTGACCGGCGCGGTTTGAGCGATTGTGGATAGCACGAGCAATAAGTTCCTTTCCAGTACCCGTTTCCCCCGTGATGAGAACCGTGGAATCCGTGGGAGCAACTTTGGCGACGCGTGAAAGCACGGCCCGCATCGCCCGCGATGAGCCGACAATTTCCTCGAACATCCATGTCCGGTCGATTTCTTCTCTCAGCGCCACATTTTCATGGTAGAGACGGTCTTTCAGTGCTTTGATCTCTTCGAAGGCTTTTTCCAATGTAACTCTTGCCTGTCTTAGCTCTTCGTTGACAGCTGTGAGTTGTCTGGTCCGTTCATCGACGCGCTGCTCGAGTATATCCGCGGCTCGTTTGCGTTCGGTGATGTCTCGAGCCTCTTGCAACCCAATCGTCGCCTGGTTCGCTGCTACTCGCAGGAGGAGCATTTCGATCTCGGTCGGGAAATCCGCCCGCTCGGAGCCTGAGACTAATAGTCCGACTTCGTCCAGAAGCCCGAGCCGCAACGGCGCGATAGAGACCTCTCCTCTTCCGATGGGATTCGGCACCACCAAACGCGCCGGTGGCGGGTCGCCTGTCAACCAGCGGTTGAGCGCTTGGCCCATTTGCTGAGGCTCAGCAGCCGAAGTTCGGCGCTGAGCCAAACGGACCATTTCAATGGGTGAGCCGGGAATCGAATCGGTCAGCTGTGCATAAATAAAGTCCAGGCGCAGCATACCCAGTAGAGCGTCGAGCAAAGTACCCAGAATGTATGCAGGTTCCTGTCCACTCCAGATGGCGGGAAGGGCTAGCACGCTGATTAGATTATTGATGCAGCCTTGAAGCCGCCCGATCTCATCGGCTGTATGTTCCATCTCCACTTTTGTCGTCAACTAACTTGTGGGGGATCCTTTGTGCATGGCAGCGCGTTCACGCAGCTCCCGCAAGAACTCATCCGGCGGAACGAAAAACGGGTTCTCCTGAAGAATACCTCCGATAATGATCATCGGATGAGTCCGCATAATATCAACAACGATATCCGCGCCAAACTTGGCGAGATCGTACGTTCATATGACGGGGTCTTTATACCGGGGCAAGATATAGTTCAGTCTGGTCTCGTACTCCACCAGGTCATTAACCCCCGGCCGGTCTTCCAGGGCCCATTCCATATGGGCAATTAGACGAGTCAGCAGAAAGCCTTGCTGTCTTCCTCCCTCCAGTACTTCTTGGATCAGAGCAAGCATCCTATCCTGATCGAAGTGGCCGTCGCGCAGATACGCTTCAGCCCAATTGCGCAGCTCGAATTGGCCGCTCTTTTCCGCTGCCGCTACATCGATGCCGGCGGTCTCCAACCGCCTTAAGTGTTCATCACGCAGCCTGGGATCGACGATATGGAAGGCCTTCTCGCCGCGCTCGAATCCTTCTTTGATGAACGGAAGCAGCATCCGATACTCCTCGTCCGGGCTATGAAAGAACGCGCAGACATGACGCTGCGTGCCGAGGACTGAACCGGCGAACCGAATCGGCGGTTCGCTCTCACTCGCTCCTTGAGACTCGGCCATAGCGTTCTCCGTTCACATGAGTAGGTCGGCTAGTATCACCTAGAAACAATTCTCAGCTAGCTTCAGGACGCGCCGGGTTTAGAAATGGGCAAGGTAAATTGGAACGTAGCGCCCGGGCCATCATTCGGCGCTGCCCAGAGTCGTCCGCCGTGCGACTCAATAATGGAGCGACTGATCGACAATCCTATCCCCATCCCCTGCGGCTTGGTTGTGTAAAAGGCTTCAAAAATCCGTGCGAGACTTTGCGGGTCAATGCCTATACCCGAGTCTTGAACCGTGACACACACCTTATCGACTTCATCCTGCTGCGTTTTGAGGATCAACTCCCGCGGTCGGTCTGTAATCTCGCTCATGGTCTCAATTCCGTTCATGATCAGGTTGAGCACCACCTGCTGCAACTGCACGCGATCTCCCAGCACGGACGGGAGATTGTCGGCCAGTTCCATTCGGAACGCCGCCCCATGTCTTCGTATTTCATCCTGCACAAGGGCAACAACTTCTTGAATGACCTCGTTGATGTCCAGCCGCTCTTTGGCTGCGTCGTTCTCCCTCAACAGCATCCGAATCCGCGTGATGACATCGCCCGCCCGATTTCCGTCTCTGATAATACGGTGTAAGGCTCCCCGCGCGTTATCGAGGTTTGGGGTTGTCCCTGCCAACCAGCCAAGGCCGGCATTGGCGTTAATAGCGATGGCGGCGAGGGGCTGGCTCACTTCATGGGCGATCGAGGCCGTCAGTTGCCCCATTGTCATGACCCGCGAGATGCGCGCCAGCTCCGCCCGTGCAGCATGCAGTCCTTCTTCTGCGCCCCTGCGCTCAACGAACTGACTGATTTGGCTCCGAATGGCCGACAGCGTTGCAACTTGTTCCTTGTCGGGCCGCGCAACTGCACGACCGAAGAATTCAATAACACCGAAGGGTTCGCCGGCGACCACAAGGGGAAACCCAATAGCTGTACGCAAGCCCATGCTGGCTGCGATGGGCGCGCGCACGTAATTGGGGTTCTTCATGGCGTCATCAGTCCAGATAGATTCGGACCAGATACTTTCGGATCTTTGCCAGACCTGCCCCGGAAAGCCTTGGCCGAACGTGAATCTGGTCTTGCGGCTGATCGCGTTGAACTCCGCAGCCTCTAGATTCGGCGCGTGCCAGATATTCTGGCAACCGATCATGGCTGCTTGGCGATCGACGATCCAAAGTGCGCCCCAATCTAATTGCATGTTTTCACCGATAGCTCGCAGCAGGTCCGGGGTCGCCGCGGCGAGGGTGTTGGATTCAGCCAAGATGCGCGTGACGGCGTACTGCACGGCCAGACGTTGCTCACTGCGCTTGCGCTCGGTGATGTCCATGACCGTACCGATGTATTCAACGAGGTCGCCGAACTCGTTCAACACCGGGTGGCCCAGAGCGTGGAAATATTTAATCGAACCGTCGGCAAGGATGGCACGATGCTCAACCGAATAATCGCTTTTGTCGCGAAGTGCCCGCTCGAACGCCTCCTGCACAAACGGCCGATCTTCGGGGTGAATCAGTTGAAAAGCTAGCTGTCGAGAAAGCTTCGTCGTGCCAGGATCGAGGCCGTAGACGCGAAACGCCTCCTGTGACCAGAAGACCTCTTCGGACGGGAGTTTCACTGACCAACTGCCCGTGTGGCTAATTCTTTGTCCCTCCGCCAGGAAGGCCTCGCTGCGCCGCAATCCTTCTTCCGCGCGCTTGCGCTCGGTGACGTATTTCTGAAATGTCACCAGTCCGCCGTCGTGGCTCGGGTACATGTGATTCTCCACCCACTCGCCCAACGGCGGATAATAATAGATCTCGTCGGTGATCGCTACTCGCTCGGACATGACGCGACGGAGCGTGACCTCGTTGGGCACGTACGGAAACTCCTCCCACAGCACTTTCCCGATAAGTCGTGCGGGGTCTTTGCCGAGGACTCTCATTTGCTCTGCAGCATGCTTGTTGAAATACGTAAATCGCCAGTCCTTGCTTAAACCAAAGAAGTTATCCGTTATGCTGTCGAGGATCATCTCGACTCTCTCATTACCCTCTCGGAGCAACCCTTCAACGCGCTTACGCTCGGGCGTAGCACCGGGAGGTTCGATAACCGCCGAGTTTCCGTTTCGCGTTGCTATAGCAAAGTGATGCATAGGGGATACATCAAGGAGTTCACCGGCGTTGCTCGACGGAAGCGAGTAGGTACACAAGACAGTCATGGGCTTGTCTTTGACAAACTCGTTCAGGTCCTTCTCGTACTCGCAGAAATCTTTCCAGTATGTGCTGCCAAACCAGAATGCGTCTCCCGACACCCTCATCCCGTCATATCCTCGAGCAAGCGCTCGATTGAGCTTTTCGATCCAACCGCTTGAAACTCTCTGTCGATCAAAAACGCCCTCTGTAAAATACCAGTCCCGTCCCATAAGAATTTCGACACTGCCGTTGCCCTCGTAGCGCGCGAGATCGGGAACAACCGCCCTCAACGCATCCCTCGCTTCTTCCTCCGACACGGGTTCAGAAACTACCCAAACGCAGCACTCGTTAGATTCCAAACCCGCTTTGAAATAGGGCACCACCGCATGAAGCAGATCCTCTTTGGTCTCGTAGAAATGGCAAAAGTGTGTGCCCCAGGGCAGGTCGCCGAGAAGGCTAATTCCAGGTTTACGCAGCTCCGTTGCCATCGCGGTCACTATCTTCTCTGGTTGGTAAAATGGTTGCGCTGGACTACCGCGTGCCGCATCCGGGCACGAAAATTTAATCTCCTCCCCCCCGGCAGCCATGCCGAGGCGGTTTGATTGCCGATGATTTCCTGCTCTCGAATGCCGCTTCCCAATAATGATTCCTCCATTGCTGACCGGTCGGTTAAGACTTAATGATGTCCGTGTGGAAATGCTAATCGCCCCCAAGCTCCAGGCTTCATGCGCGCAAACTTCGTGCAAAAGGGCGTCCACGGTCGCACACGCAAGTTCCCAGCTTCACGCGCTATGACGCTCGTAAACTAACGCTCCAGCATTTTATCTCCGTGGAGAGATTTTCGCAGTTAGGGAAAGCGGGAACCTGCGTGGGTTTTTCCTGAGGGTGGAAGAGGGTAAAGTTTGTTGAAAAATCAGGTGTCGTCCAGCCAACCTTCGAGGACCGCGTAGCGCACGATGTCGATGCGGCTCTTCATGCCCATTTTCTGCATGGCGTTGGCTTTGTGCGCCTCGGCGGTCTTGATGCTGATCTCGAGGCGGGCAGCGACCTCTTTGTTCAAGTATCCCCTCGCGACGAGGCGCAAAACTTCCTCTTCGCGCAGGCTCAAGGTCTTTTTGGGCGGCGAACCGCGAGCGAAATGTCTTCCAAGTGCGCTGCCTACGACTGTAGCGGTCACTGCCGGATCGAGGTAGGTCTTACCGGCGACGACATAGCGAATCGCGCGCACCAGTTCCTCAGAAGCACTTCGTTTCAGAACGTAACCGCTCGCGCCAGCCTGTAACATTCGCTGCAAGTAGCCGTCGTCCGCGTGGCGCGTCAGGACCAAGATTTTGATGCCCGGACATAGTCTCTTTAACCGTTCCGTGGCTTCGAGCCCGTTGAGCTCAGGCATCGAGACATCCATGACGACGACATCCGGCTCAAGCTGCCGGACCACGGTTATTGCCATGCGCCCGTTGTCGGCTTCGCCGACTACTTCCATGTCTGCTTGCGCGTTGACGAGCATCCGTAATCCTTCGCGCACTATTTTGTGATCGTCAGCTAAGAGAATACTCAATTTTTTCATTTTGCTCCTCTCGCTTCGGACCCAGAGGCGCGCGGATGCGTACAACGATGGTGGCGCCATTGCCCGGATGCGATTCGATCTCCAGCGTTCCGCCAACCAGTGAAGCGCGCTCGCGCATGCCGATCAAACCCAACCCCGTAGGAACTGTAGCGAATGCTTTCTCGGCGTCGAAACCGATGCCGTCGTCTTCGATGATGAGCGAGACGTGATCCGAGCGGCGTTCGAGGAGGATGTCCACATTTCCGGCCCTGGCATGTTTGGCGATGTTGGTCAGGGCTTCCTGCGTTACACGATAAAGCACCGTCTCCACTTCGCTGGTTAGACGGTCCTTCTCCATCCCGCTCGCGTGCACTTCGGCATGGACCCCGAAATGCTTCGACCAATTCTCGACGTAATTAGAGAGGGCGACCACGAGGCCGAGATCATCCAGTGCGGTCGGCCGCATTTCCCAGATGAGGAAATCAACATCAGCGTCGAGTTGTTTCACAATCGCTTCTAAGGCAAGGAATTGCTCGCCAAGCTCAGTTTGCCCGCCGTGTGCGCCTTTAAGCGCCGCGAGTTTTAAGGTGAGCGCGCTGACCGCCTGCCCAAACTGATCGTGCATCTCACGCGCGATGCGCCGACGCTCATCCTCCTGCGCGGCCATGAGCCGACGCAACAACTGCGCGCGCTCCTTCTCCGCCCGCTTGCGCTCGGTGATGTCCCGGTTAATGCCCAGGTAGCCCGTGATTCGGCCCTGCCCGTCTCGCAAGGCGACGCTCCTGCCTTCGGCGTAGACCGGCGTGCCGTCCTTACGGTACGTGATGATTTCGGCGCGCCGCCGACCCGTCTCGGCCAGCTCACGGTCGGCCTTGGCACGTTCCTCAGCGCTACCATCCCAAGGAACAACTTCCAAAACACTTCGCCCCAACACCTCATCCGCCCTCCAGCCGTACATCTGCTCGGCGCCTTTATTCCAGGCTGTCAGAACGAACCGCTCATCTGTAGCGATGACCGCATCGTGCACGTTTTCCAGCAGGTGGGCGTGGTAGGCGCGTTGCTCTTCTGCCTGCTTGCGGTCGGTGATGTCTCGGTAGTAGACAGACAAACCCTCCTCAGAAAGGTAGGCATTCACTTCGACCCATCTGCCAGTCACCGGGGAGAGCGCTTCGAAGTAGACGGTCTTCTGCTCGCGCATGGCTTCGTGGTACTTCTGGTAGAACACGGAACCCACGTGCTCGGGGAACACCTCCCACACGTTCTTCCCCAGAATCTTTTCGCGCGTTAGCGCTTCACCCTTTGCTCTTCGGATAGACTTCAACGCCGGCTCGTTGACGTAAGTGAAGCGCCACTCGCGGTCGAATGCGTTGAACTCGTCGGTGATGCTCTCGAGGATGTTCTCGATCCGTCTGCTCGACTGTCTGAGCGCCTGCTCTGCCCGCTTGCGCTCCGTGATGTCGACCACTGTGCCGACGAACTCGGTGAGATTGTCAGACGCATCGCACACGGCATGGCCCAAGGCGTGGAGATGTTTAATTGACCCGTCGGCAAGAATAGCACGATGCTCAACCGCAAAATCGCTTTTGTCGCGAAGTGCCCGCTCGAACGCCTGCTTCACAAACAACCGATCTTCGGGATAAATCAGTTGAAAAGCCATCTTTTGAGAAAGCTTCGTCGTCGCAGGATCGAGGCCGTAGATGCGAAACATTTCGTGTGACCAGAAGACGTCTTCGGAGGGAAGTTTAACTGCCCAACTGCCCGTTTGGCTGATTCTTTGTCCCTCCGCCAGGAAGGCCTCACTGCGCCGGAGCTCCTCCTCCGCCCGCTTGCGCTCGGTGACGTCCGTAAACCACACGGCGACGCCATCACCCAGTTTCGCGGCAATATTATGAAACCAACCGTTGATGCCGTTATGTCCGGATGCAACCTCAATTTCTTGAGGCTCACCTGTATTGACTACTTGCACGAAGCACTCAAAGAGCCCGGGTGGTTCCCAGCCGTTCGGCAACACCTCGCGCACCCGACGCCCGATGAGTTCCTCGGGCGCGCGCCCGAGGATCCGCGACGCGACTGGATTCAAATACAACCACTGGAAATCGATGATGTGCGACCGATCATCACGCGCGGCACGCAGAATCGTGAACGCAACGGGGGAGGATTCCAGCGCAACGCGCAAGCGCTGCTGATTCTCCTGTAGCGTCTGCTCCATCCGCTTGCGCTCCGTAATGTCGGTAATAATGCCAACGATGGCGTAAATGCGATCTTCGCCGTCGCGCAACGGGAACTTCGACACGATGCTGGTGTGTAATCCATCCGGGCGAAGCGCCGTTCCCTCAAACTCCAGCGGCGTTCCGGTCTTGAGTATCTCGCGATCGTTGGATTCATATTGAGCCGCTTGCTCTGCAGCGAAAAGTTCCCTGTCGGTTTTGCCGATGATTTGACCTCGACTCAAGCCACAGAGGTTTTCAAAGGAAGAATTACAATCCAAATAATGCCCGTTGATGTCTTTCATGAACATTAGGACAGAACTATTGTCCAAAATGGCCCGGAGCCGCTGCTGGTTTTGTTGTAGAGCATCGCGCGCCCATTTACGCCGATTAATTTCTCTTCTGAGCTCCTCGTTGACAGCGCTAAGGTGCTCGGTCCGCTCCGCGACTCGTCGTTCGAGCTCATCAGCAGTCCGCTTTTGCTCTGCCAGCCGGCGAGCCTCTTGTAATCCAATCACGGCCTGGTTGACCGCCACTCGGAGCAGAATCAGCTCGGTGGCAGTCGGAAAATCGTTTCGCGTAGTTGCCGCCACTAATATGCCGATTTCATCCTGGAGGCGTAGACGAAAGGGCGCCACTGAAACCGTTCCATCTCCGAATGGATTCGGCGCGACAAATGGCGCGTCGGGTCGATCGGCTGTGAACCAACCTTCGAGCACGCGATTCACTTGCTCCGGCCGACCTTCTGGAGTTCGGCCCTGAGGCAAACGAACCAGTTCGATTGGCGAGCCGTCAATTGCGGCGCTTAGCCGGGCGTAGGCGAAGTCGAGGCGCAGCACGCAGACCAAGACATCGAGCAGAGTGGCGACAATCTGGGACGGCTCCTGGCCGCTCCAAACGGCGGGAAGCGCCTGAACGCTCATCAGATCATTGATGCAGTCTTGAAGGCGCTTGGTGTCGTCGTCGGAGGTCTGCTCCATCTCGACTTCCAGATATTTTACGCGCGAGATTCTTGTTGCGCGGCGCGCTCGCGCAAGCATCGAGCCTGCAAGGAGATTGCTTGTTCGCTCATACTTGACGGTTTTTCATGAATCTCAGCCATACGGTTCCCGGTTTTCGACTAAATGTTTGTCGGATCATCCCTCTCTTTGTTCAGTCTCTTTGTTCAGTGCTGGATCCAAATGGCAAGCCTGCCAGCCAATCGCCAGCACCTCCAATTCTTGATCAATATAGATGAGTGTTGTCAACCCAATTCAGTGCCGGGTAGTGCCCTAATTTGAAATTCACTCCTGCGTCCAGCCTTTTGCCCTAAGACATTGCTTCAACAAATCCGTTTCCCTTTGGCCTTGAATAATTCCTTGCACCATTATGCTGCCGAGGGTTGGAGCTGTCTGAACGGGCGCGAATGGCGAATCCACCGGCTTTGGCGGAGGACGTTTGGCGCGCTGTTTCCGAGTAGCTGGCCTTGTTTTCTTTTTGCTCATTTCATTTCTTGCAGGCTGTTGAAAAACTCTCTAGGAGTCCTTCGACCCTTCGACTCGGCTCAGGGCAGGCTAAGCTCAGAGCCCGTCCTGAGCTTGACGAAGGAACGAACGGGGGGAGTTTTCATATCATTGACGATTTTTCGTTCTGCTGAGCTTGCCGAAGCATGACGCTCTCGAAGCATTCCGAACCTTTTTCAACGGAGCGCATGGTTCGACAGGCTCACCACGAGCGGCCTTTTCCTTCGCTCATCCTGAGCAAAGTCGAAGGATTGAACGGCTTGAACGTTTTGAACTTTACACAAGAGGCGGCGGTAGCTCTACGAGCGCGAGATGCCAAGCCGCTCCATTTTAGAGAGCAAAGTGGTGCGCTTCAGGCCCAACCGGGAGGCGGCGCCGTTTAGCCCGCCAATTACCCAATTCGTATCGTCCAACGCTTTCACGATATGGCGTCGCTCGGCGTCCTCAAGAGTAGCAAAACTGCCTGTGGCTCTTTTAGCGCTTTGCTCCAAATCAGCAAACGGCGGACGCAACAGCGTTCCGCTCGACAGAACGACGGATCGCTCGATGAAGTTCTGCAGCTCCCGGATGTTCCCCGGCCACCGGTATTGACATAAGCGCTTCATTACATGCTCGGCGACCGTCTCGATCGGTTTGTTCATGCGTTGTGAATATGTATCGACAAAGTGTCGCACTAAAAGGGGAATGTCCTCAACTCGATCCCGCAAGGGAGGAGTCACAATCGGAAAAACGTTCAAGCGGAAATAGAGATCCTCGCGAAACTGTTTAGCGACAATCATTTGCGCCAAATTCTTGTTGGTTGCGGCGACCAAGCGCACATCGACTTGCCGTGTCCGGGTACCGCCCACGCGCTCAAACTCGTTTTCCTGAAGGACGCGCAACAGCTTGGGTTGGAGCTCTAACGGAATGTCACCGACTTCATCGAGAAAGAGCGTGCCCTGGTGCGCCAGTTCGAAGAGTCCCAACTTCAGTGCGACTGCCCCGGTAAACGCGCCTTTCTCATGGCCGAATAACTCGCTTTCGAGCAGTCCCAAGGGAATGGCCGCGCAATTTATTTTGACGAAAGGACGATTGGACCGGGAACTAACATTATGGATCGCACGGGCGATGAGTTCCTTTCCCGTGCCGGTCTCACCCTGGATCAGCACCGTCGAGCTGGTTGGGGCGACAACTTCAACTTGTTTCAATACTGCTTTTAGAGGCGCGCTCGAGCCGATAATCTCTTCAAAATTCCGCTGTGGAATATCTTTTCTTTGGCGCCCCGCTCTGCGGTCGTGGGCGATTCCCTGTTGGATCGCGTTGAGCAATTCTTCATTGGCGAAAGGTTTGGTAAGAAACTCCAGCGCTCCTGCTTTGATAGCTCGCACGGACATTGGAATGTCACCGCGACCGGTGATGAAAATAATAGGAATCTGGATGTCAGCTTTGGCCAGCTCCTGCTGCAGATCAAGACCGCTAAGCCCGGGCAGGTGTACATCGAGCACGAGGCAGCTTGGTACATCCGGACGTTCGCTCGACAAAAAATCCTGCGCGGAGGCAAATAACTGGACGTCAAAGGCCGCAGCGAGGAGGAGACTTTCGATGGCTTCGCGGATTGACGGGTCGTCATCGACGACAAAAACGAGGGCATTCTCTCCACTCATATTCCCAGGCCTTCGATCATTCCCAATTGGCCGGTATATGGCTAGCCGCCGGATTCCCTTTCCGAGCGCCACGTGCGCGAGAACGAGGTCAAGTTCGCTCACGGAAGGTCTTTGGATGTTGCTTCGTACCCGCTACGTGGGTGCTGATATCGTCACAGGCGAACCTTAAGCCAAATCAAACCGGGAAAACAAGACTAAAGAAATCCACAAATCCAAACTTAACCTTAGAAGCGACCTAAAAAGGACCAGAGAACGACGCCTCGTTAGCGGGGCCATTTCACGATGTTTTTAAAGTGAAGAGCTTAGGGATCCTAAGCCAGGGTCAGATCGAGATCGTTGCGTAATGCAAGGCTGAAGATTTCAGCGGAGTGTTAAACTTATAGCCACACGACTCTAATTTCCTCATCCGTCTAAATTTAGGATCACCCGTGTAGACGGCTGCTTTCTTTTAGCTTCGAAGCGCGGCCGTGATCAGAACCTCTCGCGTTGCCGCTTGGCATTTTCGTTGGCGGGGGTATGTTAAAACCCATGCACATCCTCGTCGTTGAAGACGAAAGGAAAGTCGCGAGCTTTATCAAGCGCGGCCTCGAAGCGGCGCACTATTCCGTGGATGTGGAGTACGACGGCGAGGCGGGACTGAAACGGCTCCTCGAAGACGAATATGACCTCGTTATCCTCGATGTCATGCTTCCGAGGCGTGACGGGCTCAGCCTGATGAAGGAAATACGCCAACAGCGGGTCAACGTCCCGATCCTTTTGCTCACCGCGCGAGTAACGGTAGCCGACAAAGTCATGGGGCTGGATCTAGGCGCTGACGACTATCTCACCAAACCTTTTGCGTTCGAAGAACTGCTGGCGCGGGTGCGAGCGCTCCTACGTCGCGGTGCCTCCGCTCGGCCAGCCATACTGAGCATTGCGGATCTCACGCTCGACCCGGTGACCCGTGAGGTCAGCCGCGGCGACAAGCGGATCGACTTGACCGCCAAGGAATACGCGCTGCTCGAGTTTCTGCTCCGCAGGCGGGACCAGGTTCTCAGCCGCGCGGTGATCGCTCAGCATGTCTGGGGCGTCAATTATGATACCTTTACAAACGTGATCGACGTTTACGTGAATTACCTGCGAAGAAAAATCGATAGCGGCTTCGAGCACAAGCTGATCCACAGCGTGCGCGGCGTCGGTTACGTGCTGAAGGAAGAGCCGTCGCAATCATGATTTGGCGGTCGACCACGCTGCGGGGCCGTCTGACTCTTGGGTACACGGGAATTCTGACCGCGATGTTCGCCGTGTTGGGCGCGACATCAGTGATTCTGCTCGATCGCGGTCTGCGGATGAACGTCGATGACTCTCTAAACTCGGTCGCCAGCGCCATCGCCGACTCGGTCCGGCGTCCGTCCTTTTTCGGTCCCGATATTGAAGATGCGCTGCAGTCGATGCTTGGTCCCGAACTGGCAGAGCGTTTTTTCCAACTGCTTGATCCGTTTGGCCGGCCCGACCCTCGACTGGTGCCGCGAGGGAAATCGAGGCTGCCCCTGAGCGCCGAAGCGTTGCGCAATGCAGCGAGAGGCCAGCCGACATTCGAGACGCCACGGGTCCGCCCCGGATCCGAAAGGTCATTCCGCCTCTTGACCCTGCCGGTCGTCAGAAACGGCGCGACGGTGAATATCGTCCAGGTGGCCATGTCTTTGGAAAATGTCGAAGCTACCCGTTCGAGCTTTCTGCTCGTCCTTCTTGTTCTGGCGCCCGTAGCTTTGACTGCCTCGGCGTTGGGCGGATGGTTTCTCGCGCGCCGCGCCCTCACTCCGGTGGATGCGATGGTGGAGGCAGCCCGGCGGATTGAAGCCGAGGACCTGACGAAACGAATCCCCGCTCCATCCGGCGAGGACGAATTGGCGCGACTCGGCGCTGTGCTCAATGACATGTTGGCGCGACTCGAGCGCTCGTTTGGCGCTGTGCGCCGATTCAGCGCGGACGCCGCCCATGAACTACGCACGCCTCTGACGATTCTTAAAGGCGAGATCGAAGTCGCGCTCCGATCCTCCGAGGCTCCGGCGGAAATTCGCCAGACATTGGTGAGTTGTCTCGAAGAAGTGGACCGGCTGAATTCGCTGGTGGAGGATCTGCTACTGATGGCGCGCATGGAGGGCAACGCCTTAAGCGCAGGTCCAAGGCCGGTCAATCTGGCCGAAGTGTTACAAGATGCCGCTCCCGCCTTGAGTGAGCTGGCAGCGAGAGCCGGAAACGTATGCACGGTCGCCGCGGCTCCGTCGCTATGGATCGAGGGTTATGACTCGTTGCTCTTTCGGCTCGTTTTCAATCTCGCTGAGAATGCGATCAAGTACACGCCCAGCGGCGGCAGGATCGAGATTACTCTCGAACAGCATGACCACTTAGCTGTCTTACAGGTCAAGGACAACGGCCCGGGAATCCCGCCAGACGTGCAAGAGCATATTTTCGATCGGTTTTACCGCGGCGATCCGGCCAGAGAAGGCAGCGGCACCGGGCTCGGCCTAGCTCTGGTCCGTGCGATCGTTGAGCTGCACCGCGGTCAGATTCATTTATCTAGCGATGTTGGCAAGGGAAGCTGCTTTCGCGTGACGCTCCCGCTGTCGTCGCCTGCCTCTTCGTCATGAAAGAAAACTGAACGACCCTCGGCTCCAAGCCGAGGGGTTCTGAACTTGTCGACTGGAAGTCGACCCTTCTTCCCGTCATTCCGGTCTTGTCGTCACCCCGAAAACCGGGGTCCATCCCCATCCCCTTAACCTGGATACCGTTTTCCAACGGTATGACGGACGCTGTCCGTCACCTGGATGCCGGCGTCCGCCGGCATGACGAACTCTCACTTCGCCTGAAGGCGAGTTATTTTCAACCATCCCCCGAGAGAGAGAGATTAAAAAATTCTAATCCGCTTTTCATTCTCTTCTCATCGTTTCGACTTAAACTCTGCTGCAAAAGCGCTATCGTAAATCATCATCGTGGACGGACTCCACGACAAAGGAGGAGAAAGATGAAATCGAAGAGAGCAACTTTTATCGCGACTGCGCTGGCGGTCGCCCTGGTTGGCAGCGGATTCGCCGTAGGGCACGAAACGCAGAGATTGGCGGCGTGGGCGGATGCGCGTGCGACTAATGTCGCCGTATCTCCATCTCAAGCGGGTTCTTTGCCGTCGTTTGCCGATTTGGCGACGCAGGTCTCGCCGGCGGTGGTCAATATCAAGGCAACGTCGATTGCGAAGACCGATTTTCCAGACCAACTTTTCGGCGAGAACTTTCCGTTTCCGGGCTTCCGCATGCCTATGCCCCAGCACCCCGAACAGTTCAAACGTCAGGGGACCGGATCGGGATTCATCATTCGCAAAGACGGCTTGATTCTGACGAACAACCACGTTGTGGCAAATGCCCAGGAGATCACGGTCACCTTGACCGACAAACAGCAATACAAGGCCAAGATTCTGGGACTCGACCCGAAGACCGACTTGGCGGTCATTAAAATCGAGCCCAAAAGTACTTTGCCGGCTGTGACGCTCGGTAACTCCGATCTGCTCCGCGTAGGAGACTGGGTGATGGCGATCGGCAACCCCTTTGGATTGAGTAACACAGTAACCACAGGAATCGTCAGCGCCAAGGGGAGGACGATCGGAGCCGGTCCATACGATGATTTCATTCAAACCGACGCGTCCATTAATCCGGGCAATTCCGGCGGTCCACTTTTCAACATGGCTGGTGAAGTCGTTGGCATCAACACCGCCATTTTCAGCCAGAGTGGCGCCAACATCGGTATTGGTTTCGCCATTCCGGCGAACCTCGTGAAAAATCTCGTTCCGGAACTGGAAACCAAGGGCACGGTCACGCGCGGGTGGCTGGGTGTTTCAGTTCAGCCCGTAACGCCGGACCTCGCGCGCTCTTTTGGCGTCGACAAAGAGCGGGGCGCGCTTGTGGGCGATGTGGTGGCCCAAGGCCCAGCAGACAAGGCCGGAATCAAACGCGGCGACGTGATCGTCAGTTATGACGGGAAGAAAATCGACGGGTCGGCAACCCTGCCCGGTCTCGTGGCTGCCACACCGGTGGGTAAGACCGTACCGCTTGAAATTCTGCGTGACGGAAAGATGAGAACGATCAGCGTGGCCATTAGCAAGCTCAACGATCCGACTGCGGCGGTAAACACAAGGCAGGAAAAGAGCGAGTGGGGATTGGCGCTGCAGAACATCCGGCCCGAGGAGCGGCATCAGATGGGTCTCACGGGAAGCGAAGGCGTCTTGGTGACGGCCGTCATGCCCGGCAGCCCGGCCGCGAACGCGGGCATCCAGGCGAACGACGTGATCTTGCAAGTTAACCGAGCTCCGGTGAGCTCGGTGCAAGGCGTGAAAGATGAGGTGGCCAAGGCCAAGGGAGACAAGCCGCTGCTTCTGTTGCTCCGGCGTGCTGATGGCAGCACATCGTTCGCCGCTTTGTCCCGCAACGTTGGTTAAACTCTCGCAACGGCGGCCCCAAACGCCGTCCATAAAAAAACAAAAGGGGATAGACCGGTTTTTCGACTCGGCCTATCCCCTTTTACGATTCCCGCCTAGACCATCGAAGAACTTTCGGCTCACGCCATGATACATCCCTGTTTACCTGCCGTAGCGGATTAAGAGAAGCCGCGAGAGTACGGCAGGCGGCTGGCTGTCAGAATACCGATTGTCGGCGAACCAAGATGAAGACTGGTCCAAATATTTGCGATTTTTCAACCATGGATTTAAGGATTAAATTGCTGAAATTGTCCGGAGGTAATTACCTCATAGTAATCACTCGCGGATTAATCGACGCCGGGAGATTCGAGCAAATTTTGCGCGAGGTTGCGGCGACAAGCCAATCCCTGCTTAATTGCAAGATTCTGATCGATCTGACAGATGCCAGGTTAAGACTTGGACCTCCAGATATCGATGTGCTTGTTAATGGCCTCGGGCATGATTTGTTCCGTCCAGACATCAAAATCGCAGTCGTGTCGTCGGAGATCGACGAGTTCGATCGGCTGCGCTCACTGAGCGCTTCCCTATGCACTCTGGGTTTGAAAGTCGTGGTGTTCGATAACGCAAAAAGTGCCGTAGTCTGGCTAGGCAACGGAAGCTAACGTCCGGCCGCCATTAAAGCATACAAGTGCGACGGGCATTTCGACGTGGTCACGTCTTGGCTTCTGTTGGCTCTTCTTTACTCAACAGCTTGTCTATCCAATGACCCAACGGACCTCGGGCAACTTTTCTTATTATCCCTTCGAGTTCCCCGTTATCCATCCAGATCCCGCCGCAGTTCTGACAGCAGTCCAGTACAAACCCCTGGAAAGTATAGGTCTCTAATAGCCCACGGCATTTGGGGCAGTGGAGCTTCGACTCCTGATCTTCCACCTTCTGCAGTTGCGCTTTAAGTTTTTCGATGAGTTCGCGGTCGCGTTGCGCAAAGTAGATATCCTCCTTGGCACGCTCCACGAGCTTCATGGTTTCACCGAATCGATCCTTCTCATCGACCATGGCTCCACCTCCTTTCACTGCCGATAAAGGAGCAGCTTCAGGTCGCCCTGATAACCAGCACCGGATCACCGGCGTGACGCACGACGGTTTCCGTCACGCTGCCCAACACCCAACGTTTCACGCCCGATCGTCCGTGGCTACACATCGCAATCAGATTGTCCGGAGTCTTACGTGCGAGAGAAATGATCTCATCGGCAGCGAGGCCATACTCGGCAATAGTAGAGACCCTATCGACCCCCAATTTTTTTATCGCCTCGGCTTTTTTCCCGAGATAGGCGACCGCTTCGTCGCGCATCGCCGAGATCAATTCCTCGTCAGGGGCGAGATAGAAGCCTTCAGCGTCGGCTGCCAGATCGCTATAAGGAATGGTATAAGCCCGGAATAAAATGACTTCGAGTTGCAGTGGTTTTGCCAATTCAGCGACCGTGGGGAGCACGCTCTCAGCCAACTCCGAGCCATCCAATGGCACTATGACGGATCTGAGGTTGGCCTCTCCTTCTGTCTTCGCTGCCTGTGTGGCTCGAATTAGCAGCAGCGGGTTGGTCGCGCCTCGCAAAACCTTTTCGGCGATACTCCCCAATAGCCACCGGTCGATCCCCGAACGTCCGTGCGTGGCCATATTAATGAGCGTGCCTTTGTCCGCCGCGGCTCTTTGGATGATGACGTCCGCAACTCTGCCCTTGTCCACCGTGCACTTGACGCTGACGTCGTGAAATGTCCCGGCAACCCCTTTCAGGTACTGTTCGCTGTTGCCAATGTTCTTTTCTATCAGAGTAGTGAGATAACGCGCATTTTCAGGGGAAATGCGCATGGCAAGCTCGGTGATGTCAATAACCACCAGCAGTTCCACGGGGAGCTTAAACTTCGACGCAAGGGCGCGCACGTAAGGCAGAGCTTTTTCAGCCGTCTTGGATCCGTCCAGCGGTACGAGTATTCGGCTATACATTGGTTTTCTCCGTTTCAATCTTTCTCGTTTTGATTGCGCAATCACTATGCCAAGCAATTGCCACGACTTCTCTGCGATAGTAGGGCGTGCGCGATGGTGAAAAATTTTCGTCCAACTCGCTCTTCCCAGCGTCTGTCTATGACTGTCTCATTTGTGAGACGTCCAAAACATCTGGAGTAATTCGCGCGCGCTGATATAGTCGCCGAGTCTGCCAGCGCTTACCTATGGACCTGTTTAGTTCTCAGTTCTTTATCCTGACCTTAGCCCTAGTCGGCGTGGTAATTATCGTCGCTGCGCTTCTATCCGGCTTCATCGACCGCAGCGATGTTCCTCAAGTCGGAGTTTTCCTCGCGCTCGGCGCGATGCTCGGACCTGCCGGGTTGCAATTATTGAATGTTTCTCTAGATTCCCCGATCCTGCGGGTCGTCGCAACCTTAAGCCTTGTGCTGGTGTTGTTTACCGACGCAGTGAGCTTGAGCATTGCCGAGATCCGGCGTCATCGTCTTTTAGCTTTTCTTGTAATCGGGCCCGGCACTTTGCTGTCGGCGGCGCTCATCGCGCTTGCGGCATGGATGCTTTTGGATTTTTCGCCCGCGTCGGCGGTGATGATCGGCGCTGCTCTGGCATCGACCGATCCGGTGATGCTGCGCGGTTTGTTGAAACGACCGGGTCTTCCTGAAACCGTGCGCCTGGCGTTGCGTCTGGAAAGCGGCTTGAACGATATCGTCTTGCTGCCGATCATTCTCGTGGCCATGGCTGTGTTGAGCCACAGCAATCTTTTCGGTGTCGAATCGGCGCGCTTGGCGCTCGAGCTGTTTCTCCTCGGTCCCGGAGCTGGCGTCACGGTGGGTTTGCTGGCGATCGGAGCGCTCGAATTGGTGCGGCGCAAAACCGGCGTGCGCCGCGACTACGAATCTTTGTATTCGCTCGGCGTGGCATTTGCCGCTTATGCGGCGGCCGAAGCAGTGCATGGTAGCGGCTTCTTGGCCGCTTTCTGCGCCGGATTGACGATTGCCGCTCTCGACGTGGAACTATGCGACTGCTTTCTCGAATACGGCCAGACCACCGCCGAGATGACCCTGCTCTTCACCTTCATCCTGTTTGGCAGCTCGCTGATATGGCAAGGGCTGCTTGTGCTCAACGTGATGACGGTACTCTTCGCCGTAACCGTGGTGTTGATCCGGCCGATCGCATTCCTCTTGTCGTTGTCGCGCACCAAGCTAGAGCGCCGCAGCTGTTTCTTAATCGCGTGGTTCGGACCGCGCGGTCTGAGCTCGTTACTATTGATCCTCGTGCCGGTATTCGCCGGTGTGCCGGGCAGCGAGCAGCTGTTTGTCATTTGCTGCCTCGTCGTGCTGCTCTCGGTGGCGCTGCACGGCGGCTCGCTGATGCTATTGGGCCGAACGCCGCCTTCGCCCGCTCCCGCTCCCATAAACCGCAATCAAATCGACGCGGCAACGCCAGAAGCCAATGACGGCGGGCCGCGTCCAATCGCCGCTGAGAACGACACCGATCGTATATCGATCGAAGAACTCCGCGCGCTCCAATCCTCCGGCGCTCCCTTGTTGATCGTCGACGTCCGCGCCGAGAACAGTTTCAACTCCAGCGCATTTCAAGCTCAAGGCGCGCTGCGAATACCGGCCGATAAAATCGTTCGGCGAATCGCCGAACTCAACGTGCCGCGCCAAACCTGGATCATTACGTTCTGCGCTTGACCGGACGAAGCCACCAGCGCCCGTGCGGCGCAGGAACTCAAACGAGCCGGATGGCAGCGCGCGCGGGCCCTAATTGACGGGTGGGACATTTGGCAAGCCGCCGGACTACCGATCGAGAAGAAGCCAAGTCTGGATGTCTGATGGCGCGCTCGCGAGAATCCGCGAATTTATGAGACTTCGTATTATGCGAAATTGTTTTCCTTTTAATTTTAGATGATCAACGGATGGCCTGCGACTTGCTCACTTGAAAATCTGGAAATTCAAAAGTGTCACGGCCTGCGGCGTCCTGCCGACTGACCGGACGGGCAGAATTGGTTTTATCCATAAGTCTCGGAACGCACATCCTTCGAAAGGATACTTATGATTAAGCTTTTTTATGCCTTAGCCATTGTTGTATTGGTGACGCCGGGCGTCGTGGCTATTGCCGCTACCGCCAACGACACGATTGTTGTCGCGGGTGACGAAGTCGGCCGGATCGTAACGCTACGCAATGTGTCGATTAAGAACGGCGAGGTTTCGGGCGAAATAGTCAATAATTCACGCGACACCCTGCGCGATGTAGTCTTGGAAATAAGATACTCGTGGCGCTGGGCGAACGAATTTCATCCCGGCAAGGATGATCCGGGGCGAACTGTTTACTACACCGCCGCGAAGGAAATACCTCCGGGAGGAAGCGCGCGCTTCGAGTATAAACCTTCGCCGCCCCTTCCCGAGCGGCGCGACGGCTCTTTCGTGATCGACGTAAAGGTCGCTGGATTTGAGCGCGTTTATTTTTAGTTCCGCATGGTATTCAGTGCGGTAACCGCCTCTTCGAGACCACAACTAGGCGCTGGAGATGAGCTGAATCAAAAACGCCGGGGTTATCCGATGGCAATAATGGATCATTACCTGATCCTCGGCATTTCCCGTCGAGAGAATTTTCGCGGCATTCGCGACGCTTATCGAGAATTGGCAAAGCAATATCATCCCGACCGCGTCGGACCGGATACGATCGATAAATTTCGCGCCATAAAGGAAGCCTACGAAAATCTCTCGGATCCCGAGAAAAAGAGAATGTACGATCGCGATCTCGAGCAAAACGAGATCGTCGTACAGTCTCATGCGGAACCGATTACTTACCCATCGCTTCCCAGCGTTGAGTTTCGCTCACCCGGGCCTTTATCACTGCTACGCGAATTTAGAACGATCTACCCGTCGTTCGAACCATTGTACGAACGCTTCGTCAGAAACTTCACGAACAGGCAAATTCCCAAGGGCGAGCGAATCGAAGCATTGAATGTCGATCTGGCTCTCTCACCTGAAGAATCGGCTCAGGGTGGAACCATTGCCGTCGGGGTTCCGGTTTTTTTTACCTGTCCCGAGTGCCACGGCACCGGTCGCGACTGGCTCTTCCTTTGCGCAAATTGCGCGGCTCGAGGCATCATCGAAGCCGAGAAAACCGTCCATGTGCGTATTCCGCGTATGCTATCTGAAAGGTCCGTTATTGAAGTTTCGCTCCATGGTTTTGGTATTCATAATTTGTTTCTTCGTTTGCATACCCGGCTCTCGCACCGAGTGTAGCAAATCTCAAAAGAAGACCCGCCGATAACTTCTATCCGTCGTTAGCCATCTCAGCGTATCCGGATCGCGCCGCGACGACGCAACAATCAAAAGTAGAATCCCTGATTAAATCTTGCCGCGCCAGGCGCCGGTCTCTCTGCCGCGCGCTTCGATGAATTCCTTGAAGCGCTCGAGATCGCCTTGCACGCGGTTCGACAGGATGCCGAGCTTATCTCCGGCCTGCTCGATAAATCCTTCGGGTTCATAGCCGATACGCAACGTCACCCGAGTGATATCCTCGTTAATGGGGTTGAACGACACCATGCCGTTGCGCACCGGACCGTTGGCGCCGTACCAGACGATTCGTTTGTCCGGGACCTGCTCGGAGATTTCGGCGTCCCATTCGACGGTTTTTCCCGCGATCTTGGCAACCCATCGTAGACTGGTCTCGTCGAGTTGCTTGACGCTTTCGACGTTTTCCATAAATCGGGGAAATTCCTCGAACTGGGTCCATTGATTATAAACCGTGCTCACCGGGACATTAACGTCAATGCATTTTTCGATCGTTTCCATCTTCATTGTCCTCATCAATCAGAAATTTTTTCTATCGGTAGATCTCTTATCCAGCCTCAGCCATGATAGTCCCCGCGTTTGAGAGTTGCTTATTTCTCTGTCCAGCTCATGATTGCGCCCCAAATGATGAGCAACAATCCAATCAGGACCAGACCCAGGCCCACGGGCGTCACAATCAAAGCAAAACCAGCACCGATAACCGTTAAGAAAATTCCACCGGCTAGCGGGTTGACGCGATGTTGAGCGAAAGACTCTTTGGCTGCCTCTGCCTGTGCCGGGATCGTCGACATTTCTTCGTGCACAAGAGTTTCTGCGAGTTCCTTTAATTCACCGCGCCGTTGTGGCTCGGCCGCGCGGATTACACTGCCGATTTCGCCGACTAATTTCTCCACTTCTCGCTCGGTGGTGGCGGCGGAATCGTCTTGGGCCCGCTGATTTTGCAGCCCGCTGTATTCATGTTCGCCATGCTTCGACATAACCTCTCTCCATAAAAGGTTGGAACAAAAGACAGATCAGCAGAAATATTTTTGCCAAATTCCAGGGGCATGAAACTTTTAATGGGATTTCCCCTGGCCAAGAACGAAATTTCCTCACAGTGAAGTGTTGCTCAGCTAAACAACCCTGCGTTTGAGGCGCTGCGATGCTTCGTCGGCTCCGACAGTGTCCGCTAAGGGAAGACAGATCACGTCGTCACCGGTGATCAGTCGTGCCGCGCGATTACGGCTGAAGTAATACCAGCCCCATTGAACCAAAACGAGAATCTTGTTCTCGAATTCGACTAACTGTACGAGGTGAACGAACAGCCACATGAGCCACGCAATGAATCCGGCAAACTGAAGCCTACCCATATGAGCAACTGCGGATGCTCGTCCGATGATCGCCATGCTGCCGCGGTCGCGGTAATGAAACGGTGCGGCGCTTTTTCCTGCGATTCGGTTCTCAAGAATTCGCCCGACGTATCGTCCTTGCTGCATCGCGACCGGCGCGAGACCGGGAAGCGGCTTGCCGGATTGATGGGAATAATTGGCTAGATCGCCGATTACGAAGATCTCCGGATAGCCCGCAAGCGTGAGATCAGGCTCGACCATCATGTGTCCAGCCCGATCCAATTTGGCTCCCGTCTCTTTGGCAAGCACTTGCCCCAAGAATGACGCCTGCACACCGGCGGCCCAGATCACCGTGTGACATGGAATGCGCTCTAGGCTCTCTCCGCGCTTAACTGTAACCGAGCCAGGATAAAGTTCCGTAACGACGGCGTTCACATCGGCTTTCACTCCCAGTTTGGCTAGGAAGCCGACTGCTCGTTCGGACAGTTCTGATGGATATGATGGAAGAATGCGGTCGCTCCCCTCGATCAATAAGATTCGCGCCTTGGATGGATCGATGTTGCGAAAGTCATGTCTGAGAGTGTCATTCGCGATCTCGCCCAATGCGCCGGCCAGTTCGACACCGGTAGGTCCGCCACCGACTATAATAAAGGTCAACAACGCGTCGAGTTTTTTGGGATCGCTTTCCCGTTCGGCGGCCTCGAATGCAACGAAGATACGGCGACGGATTTCCGTGGCGTCTTCAACCGTCTTAAGACCGGGAGCAATTTCTTCCCATTGATCGTTGCCGAAATAGTGATGACGGGAACCCGCTGCGACGATGAGAGTGTCGTATTCTACAGAACCATCGGTGAGCAATACGCGACGCCCTTTGACGTCAATATCGATCACTTCGGCCAAAAGCACTCGGGCATTCTGCTGCCGTCGAAGTGTTGCCCGCAGCGTCGAGGCGATGTTCGCGGGAGAAAGCCAACCCGTCGCCACCTGGTAGAGAAGCGGCTGAAATAGATGAAAATTCCGCCGGTCGATCAGCGTGACTTCGACCGCTGCATTCTTTAAAGCTTGGGCGGCGGCCAGTCCACCGAATCCACCGCCGATGATTATGACGCGCGTCTTTTTTTGATCCGTACTATTTATAATTGTCTGGTCGATGACAACTTTACCAATCACGCGGTTCGGAGGATTTTGATTAACACTATCATACTCGATGCAGTGCCGGACTAGACAAGCTAGCGCACCCTTTCCGACAACGCGATTCGTTCCCGCCGGTGAAGCACATCAACGGGTTATCTGGAATGATCTGCCAAGCTCCGGTAATGACGCTGTCCTCGCTCGTATCCGCGCCGAAAGGAGTCCTTGCGGTAAATGTCCGGGTGGCGCGACCGGAGATACGCCGATGCCTCGTCATACGAACTTCCGCGCGTTGACAAGTGCAGCGCCGCTTCAAAGCCAATCCGATATTCTTTCTCGTCCTGGGAAAAATCTTGTCCCTCGCGAATATAATGCTCTTGTTCGGCATCGCGCATGCCCACCCACCACTGCTCCCGGGCGGCATCGACGCTTTCTGCGCCGTTGCGCTCGAAGATCCCGCGCGCAGTCTCAGCTTGATCCTCGTTATCAGCAAATACAAATAAGACCGTCCGACCCTGCTTAAGCGCGTCTTCGTAAACGAATATCTCGTCCTTGGGTAGCCCTTCGGTTAGTGCGTTTTCCAAGCTACCACCCACTGCCGCGCCGCCGATCGCTCCGCCGATACCCAACAGCGCGGCCGCTGCAAGTCCGATCGCAATGGCCGGTCCGACTCCGGGAACTATCACGCTCGCGAGCGACATTCCGAGGGGCGCGCCGGCGGCCGTCCCCGTGGCAGCGCCCACCACACCGCCAACGGCTTTTCCCATGCCCGGCTGTTCCCCGGCAGTGGACGGGACAGAATCGATCTTGGCGGCGGATGCACCGGGAGTTAAAAAGTTGATCCGCTCGTCGGAAATCCCAGCCGCAGTGAGTTCTTCGGCGCTTCGTCTCGCCTGTTCGAAGGAAGCGAAAATACCGGTGACTGCTTTCATATCATCCTCTCGATATTTCTAAGTATCAGTGACGACCCTACGAATTCCGGCGTTTCCTCCGCCACCTTTTTTGCTGAGCCCGACCATCGGTGAATTACGTGATTTACGAAACCGCCTTCTTGTTGTGTGTCCGGCAAGCACCAGAAGTCTTGGGCTTTGACTTCACACTGCGGGCGGTCGTCTTTGTGCGGCGGAATTTCCGGCGGGTGCGCGCCATAAACAATCCAACTAGAGCGCGGCACTCTCGGCATGAATCAGCGACGGTTTGCTAATCGCCGGGCGCCGGAGCTCTTGTTTCATGGTCGGTCTTTGCGTTTGCTTTACCGGCCTGACCTTAACCGCGCGGTGAATTTTGGCTGACCGGTACAATCCTTCGATGACACGAACATCGGCCAGGCCCTCGGTTCCGGAGGGCTCGGGAGTTTTATCGTTCTTGATGCAGTCCGAAAAATAAATCAGTTCGGGGGCAAACTGATCTCGTTTAGGGAAGGATCGCTTCCGGGTTTTGCCTTTCACAGTCAGATAGTGGTTTACCGGCATGACATATTCATAAGCCTGCTCAACGTGGAGGTCACCACGAGTTCCCAAGATGCCATAGCTTGCCACATCGGCCGCTCCGAAACTGGATACAAAGGTCGCAAGACGATCATTGGGAAAGCGCAGCACCGCACCCGTCATCTCATCGATCAATTTGAAGCGCGGGTCTTTCCTGTTGGCGCTGCTGAAAGCGAAAACCTCAATGGGTTCGTCGCGAAAAAGATAACGCGCGGCATTAATGCAATAGATACCAATATCGTAGAGTGTCCCTCCGCCCATCTCTTTATCGGTGCGTATGTTGCCCGGGCGAACTTGCATCGAGAATACCGAGTTAAAGAGGCGCGGTTCGCCGATCTTGCCGGACCGAACGATTTCGACTGCCTTCATGTTCGCTGCCTCGAAATGGAGGCGGTAAGCAATCATGAGCTTCACGTCATTGCTT
>VBKY01000061.1:2543-10448 GCA_005879255.1 Deltaproteobacteria bacterium | reverse complement strand
AGCCCGAGCTTGGCGATGCGCCGCAACTCCTCGGCGCCTGCTTTGGGGTCATGGTTGGGCAGGCACGCCAGAGGTGCAAATCGGTCCGGATTGAACTTGCGGAACTGCATCGCAAAATCGTTGTAGATGCGAAAGACCACCCCCATGGTCTCACCGTCCTGAATCCGGCGGCTCAGTCCCAAAATACCGTAGATGACCTCGGCTCCCACACCGTCCCGTTCCTGGTCTTTGATTCTGTGCTCCGGCGAAGCCGGCCTGAATACGCCGTTCACGGCATCCGAGTAAAGGCCGGTGCGCGCTTTTCTGCGCAGGCGCACCGACATCGTGACGCGATCATGGCGGACGTTTTCTCTACCCAGTCCGACATCGCCGACGTAGCGGATGATCTTGCCTTTATGAACCCAAGCGCGCCCGCTATCGGTGTTTTCAACTCTCGGCATCCGCTCTTTCCAGGACGCGGGCGCCTCAGAGACAAAAAGATCTCCGGGCAAATACCAAAAATCCAAATGACAATCGGCCGAAATAATCTCGGACATGCGAATCCCTCACTTTCCGTAGCTCAATAAAATTCCTTGCAGCTCAACTTTGATCAAAGAGTTTGTTTTTTTCGAAACTATTACAGCGCCGCTCGCGCCGTCAAGGCTGAGCCAACTCGCATCTTTCCAGCAGACGCGTCGAAATATTGCGCTTCATCGAATCGCCGTCTCGGTTACGACAGCCACCTCTCCCTCTCTAATCTGGAAGACGGTTCCGAACGCGGCCGAAACTTCTCGAACATGACGCAGCAGTTCCGGGGCCTCGGCCGGCTTCAGCAGCACTGGCTGATTCTGCTCGTTGATGCGGCCGGGAACGAAACAAACTTCACTGATTTTGCCGCTGTGTATGCGGCAACGCGCCAGGATCGTGTCTTGTTTCTTACCCCTGAAAGATGGCCCGTCGTGAACGAAGTTGGCGAGAGAATAAAAAATCGATTTTCCTTTGTACACTTCGATGGGCTGCACGAGATGAGGATGGTGCCCGACGACGAGATCGGCGCCGGCATCCACCGCAAGATGGGCCATTTCTTTTTGGTACCCCACGAGCTCGCCTTTCCCGCCGCTGTAGGGCGAAATTCCCCAGTGCCATGAAACAACCACGACATCCGCGCCGTCTTTGGCCGCGGAAATATCCTGGCGCAATGCTTCGACGTCTGCGGCATTGGGAATCGTATGGATGATCGGCGGCGCCCCCGGGACTTCTTTTGGCAAAAGAGGCGGTGCCTCGTACGCGGTGGCAACCCGCACGACCGCGAGACCGGCGCGTAGCGCGGTTGCGGCCGCATCAATGGTGCAAACCGAAGTGCGACAAACAAAGGCAACCTTGACTCCTTTTTTTTCCACCACGGCCGGGCGCTGCGCTGCTTGGAGATTTTTTCCGCCGCCACCGTACGCGATCCCGGCTTTGTCCAACACTTCCATAGTGCGTAGTAATCCCTTTACGCCTCGATACATGCTCGGATTGTTGGCGAGATTCATCACCTTGAAACCCGCGTTCACGTAGGCGCCGATCATCCACTCGTCGGTTCGCGGGCCGTGGCCACCTCCGTCGAGGTGCTCCACATCGGCAACGACCGTCTCTAGATTGCCGAAGGCGATGTCCGCCGCTCTCAAGTACTTTCCGACGTGGGCGAACGTCGAGTCCGGGTCCGGACGTTGAACGTAGACGTCGCCGACCAGAGCCAGTTCAACGATTTCGTCGCTCATGAAAGCTCCTTTTGAATTCTAGCAGGCTGCTGAAAAAGACCCATATGCTTCGTCAGACTGTGTGAAAACTCTTTCGGAGCCCTTCGACGGCGCTCAGGGCGAACGGCTAAGTGCTTAATTTCAAACGAAGCGATTCCGTTCGTGGTGAGCCCCGTCGAACCATGAACGTAGTTTTCACACAGTCTGTCGGTTGCGCTCAATCGCCTCGCATAGTTTCGTGTTCGTGGTTCGTGGTCGTGCTCGTATGATTGACGGATCACGTTTCACGGGACACGATCACGATAACCGCGCGCCTTGCCGATGAACGATTGCGCGGCACAGATGACGCGTTTAATTTTTTGCCTTGGGAAAGCCCCAGATTTCCAGAATCTGCCTCTCGTATTTTTCTTCGTCGGTGACCATCTCCCACGGCTCCACTTTGACTTCGCGCTTCATGCGCCTCACCTCGGCGCCGAGTTCCGAGCCCGGATGGAAAACACTCTCACGCCCGGTGCGCATGAATGTAACTCCCTTGCTCGCCACCCAACCGGTCAACAGCAAAGCCGCGTTGGGATTCGCGGCGCCCTTAATGGGCGCGATGAGAACGTCGCGGTTTGCGACAATCGGACCTTCCGGGAAGACGGCACCCAGCGGAACCCCTGGTTGGTCTTTTACATACCGATAGAACGAGCCGTGCCCCGCCGGACAGACGAGCAAATTCTCTCCCGTGGCGACGAGTGTCTGGGAATTTGTGTTGCCACTGACCCAGCGCGGATTGTTGGCCAACAGTTTCTTGGCGAAATCGAGCGCCCATTTCTCCCCGAAGGCGCCCCAGAGGGCCACCGTATGGCTGGCATCAACCAGCGTCACCAGCTTGCCTTTGTAGTAAGGATCATAACAGTCGGCCCAAGTCTTCGGCACGCGCTCTTTGGGGACGAGATTTTTGTTGTAGACAATGACGATCGGGTTGGTGACCACCGAAACGCCGAAGCCGTCAGCGTGAATCATTCTCGGATCGATGCCGAAGATCCCGCGCCAATCGACAGCCTCGAAAAAGTGACCGAGTTGTTTGTGTTGGGCGATCAGGTTGGGTCGCACCATCATGGCATCATAGGGGAAATTCCCCGCCTGCATTTCCAACATCAAGCGCTCGTGCGGTGGCCTGAGACGGGTATATTCGATCTTGATAAATGGGAATTCTTTTTGAAAGGCCTGGTTGATCTCGCCAACCTCTTTTTCATCCAGATAAGTGCCCCAGGAAACTTTCCCTTCTTTTTTGGCGCCGGCGACGATCGAGCTTATGGTGATCTTTTTACCAGGCTCGGCAGCAGGCGTGAGGGCGCTCATGAAGCCCGGAGCAACGAGCAGCCATCCCAGAGCAATGACGATTATGAGCCGGTTGCGCGGTTTCATCTTCAGCTCCTTAACGTTCTCTCACGCCGCGTCGAGATGAAAAAACTCCACCGCATTTTGCGCCAGCATCCGGTGCTTCTCATGATCCGGCACATCCTTGAAGCTGACCTCGATGGTGCGCCGCGAATTGGGCCAGTCGGTTTCCGTGTGCGGAAAGTCCGAAGACCACATGACGTGCTCGACGCCGATCAAGTGACGCATCTGGACACCCACCGGGTTATACTGAAAGCCCCAGTAGCAATGCTCTCGAACATACTCACTGGGGAGCCGGGCGAGCGGTTTCAAGCCGAGCAAATCCACGGCCCATTTGTGATTCCGTTCATAGATGCTGTCGGCCTGTTCGAGCCAGTGGGGAATCCAGCCGATTTGATTTTCCGCGAAATAGATCTTCAATCGCGGGAAGCGATCAAAAACTCCGGCGACGACCAGCCGGATGGCGTCGCGCGCGCCCCGTTGCGTGTAATAGTTCGCGTAGCGCCCGACGATATCGCGCCCGGCGCTGTAAACTTCTTGCTCGAACTTGCGCGCGTATTGAAACCATGGCCCGCTGTAACGCTCGGCGCCGCCGAACTGGAACATCACGTGGACGCTCACCGGCACATTCATGTCGACTGCTGCGCGCCAGAATTCATCGTCGTCGTCGCTGGGATACATGCGCCCGGCGGGAAAAGCGTTGAGCGCAACCCCTTTGAGTCCAATGCGCCGGCAGTGTTCCATCTCGGCGATGGCGTCTTTCACGCCAGTCTCAGGGATCAGACCGAGGCCAATCAAACGGTCAGGCGCCACCGAGCAGTATTCCTCGCCCAACCAGTCGTTGTAAGCTCGCACAACCGCTTTGTAAGCTTGGTCGTCTTTTATGCCGCGCCAGAAGTTCGGTCCTTGGCTGCCGGGATACAGCACTTCCGCCTCAACACCGTCGATGTCCTGTTCATGCAATCTCTGCTCGGCCGAGCCGGATCCGGGGTTTTCGCCGAATCGTCCGCCGAATGGATAGACGCGCCACTCTCCGGTTACACGAACCGGCTCGATCATGATGCCTCGTCCCTCGACAACGTGAGCGTCGCCGCCGCCGGGCAGGCGCAGGCGGCGCGGCGCGCGATCTTGATATTTTTGCGGCACGCGGTGGATCCATCGATCGGTAGAGACCTCCAAATGAGAATCAGCCGAAATTACTTGATAGCGTTTGGCCATGTGACCTCTCCTTTTACAACGAAAAAATATTCAAACCACGCAACCGGATAAACGATGCTACCGGGTTCCCAATGAGCCGCGCGCAATGACCTGTCGCGCCGCGATCGCCAATAGCGCCGTTATGCCAATCAAGATGACGCCCAACGCAGCGGCCATGGGAATATGTCCGTTCTGCCAGTGAATCCATATCCAAACCGAAAGAACCTCGTTTTTCTTTGTTCCCAGTACCAGCGGAAGTGAAAACGCTCTGAGCGAGTGCGCGACGACCCAAACCCATCCCGCTACCAGCGAGGGGATCAATAACGGAACGGTAATCTTCCGCAGGGTTGTTAATTGCCGGGCGCCGCTGGCCGCGCCCGCCTCCTCCAATTCGCTGTGAATCTGCATGAGCCCCCCGTTCGTCGTGCGCGTCGCAAAGGCCAGATATTCGGTCATCAAGCCCAAGATGATCATCCAGATCGAGCCGTAAATGCCCAGATAGCGGAACGGCGGCTTGAGGTAAACAAAAATCAGCGCCAGCGCCAACACGACACCGGGAACGGCGAAGGAGATGAATGTCAGACCATCGAGAATAAACCTGGCGCGGCTTTTTCCGCGCACGACGACCCAAGAGATAAGCAGCGCGACCACCATGGTCGCTGTGCCGGCGCCGAGGGCCAGGTAGATCGTATTTAAGAAATCAGTCATGAACCTGGGATCGCTGAGGATGGCGAAATAGTGTTTGAACGAAAGCGAGTTTAAAGCTTGCGCCGAGGGCGCCATATAGTAGGGCAGAAGCGAAGCCCAGGCCAACACAAGAATCGGAGCCGCAACGGTCAATAAGAAATAAGCGCCAAATAGCGCTACGGCGACAAAGCGCCACTTCCCCAGACGATACCTGCTGGGGTTAAACCCCCGTCCGCGGATCACGGCATAACGCTCTGAGCTTCTGATCAAACGCGCATAAAAAATCGCCATGAGGGCCATGAGCGCCATAAAGAACACGGCATACGCAGCACTCAAGCCATAATCACCTGGAACCGACAGCATCGCCTGGAAATAAATTAACGTCGCGAGAACGAAGATCCCCGCCGGCAAGCCCACAGCCAGCGGCGCTTCAAAAGAATCGAGATGGGATACGAAGGAATAAGTGGCGGCAGCGAAAAGCGCCGGCGCAAGCAGAGGCAGGGTGATTTTAAAGAAGACGACCCAGGGCCGTGCCCCCGAAATTCGCGCCGATTCTTCCAGTCCGGGATCCATCAGCCGAAAAAGCCCCACGATCATGAGGAAAGCCGTGCTCACGCCGCGCAGCGCGCCTAGATAGATGAGCCCGCCCAGAGATTGGATATTCAGCGGTCCCTCCTCAACGTTCCAGCCAAACACGGCTAAAGCGGCACGGGCGACAACATTGATCAATCCGGTTTTGGGCAGCAGCAATAACATCCAGGCCAGCGCAAAGAGGACTCCTGGAATCACCAGCGGCAACAAGACCGCGACCCAGGCAGCGCCGCGAAAGGGCATGTCGGTGCGCTCAATCAGCCACGCAAAAACAATGGCGAGACCTACCGCCGCCGCGGTTGCTCCGGTGGAGACGATGAAGGTGTTGACAAGGCTGCGAAAGAAAAACTCGCTGCTGAACGCAACCGCGAAATTTCTCAGTGTCCAGGGACCGGGAAGACTGGGCGGCCCAGTGCGCAAGCTGCTCGCGATCAGCATGACCACCGGCACTACCAGCAGCCAGAGCACGACAATAACGACCACAGCCAGGAGCAGCCGATTCAATTTGAACTTCAAAAAGAAAAGTCCGTTCCGTGCCGTCTCTGGAATCGTCAATTCGGTATGACGCGCGGTTTCTTGCATTGATCTAGTTCGATTATTCACCCTGCGGAAAACCCACGCTGAGTATAGGCGCGAGGAGTATGCTTCCTATGAATTGGGTTCAAAACGTTCAAGTTGTTCCCCCTCCTTAGTCCTCCCCCGCGTCGCAGACTGTGTCGCAATATCGAAAACATCGTCGCGTTAGCCTTTCTGTCATTTCGACCCGCAGGGAGAAATCTTAGATCCCTCACATTCGTTCGGGATGACACCCGCTTCCGATGCGTTGCGACACAGCCTCTCGCGGGGGGAGGAAACAGAGCCTGCCCCGGACTTGATCCGGGGTGGGGGCTGGAACAATTGGAACTTTTGGAACGACTGGAACCAATGAATTTCGCGACGGCCTTCTCAGTTCTTGGCTTTTGGGAAGCCCCAGATTTCCAAAATTCGTCTCTCGTACTTCTCTTCCTCGAGCAATATCTCCCAGGGCTGTACTTTGATTTCTCTGCCCATCCGTTTCACTTGCGCGCCCAGCTCCGAGTTCGGATGAAAAATACTTTCGCGGCCGGTACGCATATACGTCACGCCTTTGCCGCCAATCCAGCCGGTCAACAACAAAGCGGCGTTGGGATGGGCAGCTCCCTTGATCGGTGTGAGGAGCATGTCGCGATCTGTTGCAATGGGACCTTCCGGAAAGACGGCTGCAAGCGGCGCGCCGGGTTGGTCTTTGACATAGCGATACCAGGTGCCGTGTCCGGTCGGACAAACCATTAGCATCTCTCCGGTGGCGACGAGGTTCTGCGCATTCGTATTGCCGCTGACCCAGCGCGGATTGTTGTTCAAAAGTTTCTTGGTAAAATCGAGACCCCACTTCTCGCCGAAGGCGCTCCACAAAGTCACCACTTGGCTCGCCCCCACCAGTACTGCCAATTTGCCCTTAAAAAAAGGATCGTAACAGTCTGCCCAACTCTTGGGAACGCGCTGCTTGGGAACGAGATTTTTGTTGTAAGCGATAACCGCGGGATTGGTGATCACCGATACGGCGATGCCCTCGGGGTGGACCATTCTCGGATCGACGCTGAAAATGCCCTTCCAATCGATGGGATCGATCAAGTAACCGAGCTGGCGGTGCTGGCCAATAAGATTGGGACGAATGGCGAACGTATCGTAGGGAAAAGTTCCCGCTTGCATCTCCAACAGCAGACGCTCGTAAGGAGGTCTGAGGCGAGTGTATTCGACCTTGACGAAGGGGAACTCCTTTTGAAATGCCTTATTCAGATCCCCCACTTCAGCGTCATCCAGATAACTTCCCCAGGAAACCTTGCCTTCTTTTTTCGCGCCTTCGATGATCGCATTCATCGCGGAGCGACCGGGCGCGTCCGCGCTCAGGACTAATTTCGCGGCGAAAATCGCGCCGATCAGCGTTGTCGCTCCAACTGCTTTTATGCCGGATCGTATGCTTTTCATTGGTGTCCTTCTTCGCAAAAAATAGAGCCCTTTGATTATCTGTTCAGTTTGCCAGCGTCGAGCTGAGTTCTCGCACATCCGCGACCCGCTCCAGATTGTTCACGAGCGCGAGCAATTTTTCGCATTTCTCGCTGCCCAAGACTGGCGCTACGAGATCTCGCGCCTTGTCTTCGACCTCTCGATCGCTCATCGGATTGTCCGCGGATCCGCGCACGCTTTTCCCGTGCACGCGCAAGTTTCTACCGTCCTTGGTATGGACTTCGACAATTCCCTGGCGGCGCGGCCGCGCGTGTGTCAGCTCCGGGTCGAGTTCGAGTCT
>VBKY01000061.1:0-2482 GCA_005879255.1 Deltaproteobacteria bacterium | reverse complement strand
CTAGAATATACTGGAGATTGACATTGGGCATGTTGCGGTCGTTGACGATGCGCCCACCATTTTTCGGGACTCGCGCGACGAGATAATCGACGTCATCCGCGGTAACGCGATGTTCACCGATGATTTGCAGGAGCGCATCGAGCACCGCCTGTATGGCCGAGCCGACGCAAAACTTCTTGATGTTTGCGCGCATGATTTCGAAATCAGAACCCAAGCCGCGAACCAGCTCTTCTGCTTTAGGATCGTTGGAGTAGGCCTGGAGAAAATTTTGTTCTCCCTGAAAAACGTCGGCCACGCCCGTGAAGCCGGCCTGGACGAGGGTCACAGCGGTTACGCCGTTGCGCGCCGGCATGCCGGCAAAATCGAAAGCCTTCTCGATATGATCTTCGCTCTGCACCCAGGCTTTGACTCCGGACGCTTGTTGCGCCGCGTAGGACAGAGCGTAACTAACCTCGATTGGATTCAGATTGGCCAGACTGGCCCCCGCGGCTGCGGCGCCGAAGGTGCCGCCGATGCTGTGACTGCTCAGTCCTTTGGCGGAGAGAAAGCTCGGCCCCAAAGCCTGGGTCACGCGACAGCCAACGTCGTAACCTGCCACGACAGCGCGGAGCAAAGACCTGCCGTCTGCGCCGTCTCGCTCAGCCATCGCCAGAGCTGCCGGCACGATCGCGCAACCCGGATGGGTCGAAGATGGAGCGTGTGAGTCGTCAGTCTCGTCAGAATGAGCCATGACGCCGTTGGCAAGCGCCGCATTGACGGCCGTCGTCATCAAAGCACTGCCGATGACGCGCGCTTCTTGGGCGCCTGCCTGTCCGCGGGTGTATCGAATGGCGAGGCGTCCGGGCGGCAGCACGGAGCCGGAAACCATCGCCGCGATGGCATCGAGGATGTGATGCCGCGCCCTGATCGAAACGTTCTCCGGCAATTCGATCTGCCGCGCCTTAGCGATGTACTCGGATAGTTGCCCGATGATTGATTTGTCGCTTGCCATCGTAATCGGTTCGATCTGCGTGCCTCTGATGTAATTCTATTTCGTTCGTGTTCATGTGATGTGTTCGTGCTCGTGCGGATTTCACGGTCACGTTTCACGAACACGATAACGGTTTGCCTGCTAGAGAAAACATTTGCCGCCATTCACCAGGTAGCACTGACCGGTAATGTAACCGGCATCTTCGCTTGCTAAATAAATTGCCGCTGAGCTGACTTCTTGCCCTGTGCCGCATCGAGCCAAAGGGTCATTGAGCCTCGACACCGGGTAAGCACCCGGGAAGTTGTCCAGGCCGTCGAAGCCGCCATAGCCGATGCAGTTAGCCGTGATGCGATATTTCCCGTATTGCGACGCAATGCCCCGCGTCAACCCGATAAGCCCCGCATGGGCGGCGCTGGTCGCGGGATCGCCGCCGACAAAGCCCTCGAGACCGATGCACTGGATCAGCCGTCCCCAGCGCCGCTCGACCATTGCCGGGAGAACGGCGCGGCACATATACAAGGAGCCGGTCAATCCCAGGTGAATCACGCGTTTCCAACTCTCGAAAGACATCGCAGCAAAGGACTGTTTGGCGGCGGCCCATGCCATATTATTCAGCAGAACATCGATATGACCGAATTCATCGAGCCCTCTTTGCACGAATTGTTTGACGCCGTTTTCAGCGGAGCCATCGTAGATAGCGCCAACCGCTTTCACCCCCAGGGCCGTGATCTCTTGCAGTGCCGCCTTGAGAGACTCGGCATCGTGCACGGAACCGAGCACAAGGTTGGCTCCCTCCCGTGCAAAGGCCAGGGCACTACTTCTGCCCAAAGGGTTGCCAACTTCCGTCACGAGGACGTTCTTGCCTTTAAGATCGGTTTCCATGTCGTCAAAAAGCGGATTCTAAGGACGGCGGCAAAAAGCGCGCGGGTTTTGAAATCCAGCTAGCTAAAATAAGCTCCGCCGTTCACCGAGTAATTCTGACCCGTGATGTATCCCGCCTTGTCGCTTGCCAAAAACACCGCAAGCGCAGCGCATTCCGCGATCGTGCCTCTCCTGGGTATTGCCTGGCCTTCCAACCTCACCGCGGTCATCCCGCTACTTACATGGCCCGCGCTTCTTTTTACCGTTATTGCCCATGGAGCAATGCAATTGGCTGTGATGTCAAACTCGCCGTACTCCTGCGCAATCGCGCGAGTGAATCCCAGGGTCGCCATTTTCAAGGTTCCCGGACCAAGAATGCCGCGCATGAAGGAGTTTCCCGTATAGTTGATAATCCGTCCCCAGCGTCGCTCCGCCATCCCCGGAAGCACGGCTTTGCAAGTGAGAAACAGCGCGTGGACGTTGACGTCAAGTCCGGCCCGCCATTCCTCCATGTTCAATTTCATGACGTCGCCGTGCACTCTCCGTCCCGCGTTGTTGACCAGCACATCGATGCGGCCAAACTCGGCGAGTCCGCTTTGCACCAGGTCGCTGACTTGAGCTTCGACGGTAACGTCGCATTGTTTAGCGAGG
>VBKY01000060.1 GCA_005879255.1 Deltaproteobacteria bacterium | reverse complement strand
AAACGCAGAGGCGATCGCGAAGAGCGTTGGTTCCTCGAAGGGGCGAGCGAGGAATTCCAACGCAACAGGCAGCTCGACTTTTTTCGGCCCTTCCAACCGGCTGCCGTTTGGATCTCTATCGTCCGGCACGCGATCATAGACTTCGCGGGTGAATCCGGCCGGCACGACGATGGCCGGAAAGCCGGTCTCGGGACTCAGATTGACCGCCCAGCTTGAGCCCGAACCTCTGTAGGTGTCGAGGTCGGATTTCAGCACCGGCTCGCCGGGTACAAGGGTCGGATCGGACATGACCGTCCCGGCTTTTAGAATTTTCGGCTCGGTCCGCGTCTCCACGGTTTTCGCCAGGCGGTTCGTCAAGATGATGTGCGGCGGGATCGTCGTGTAGGCGTAAACCAAGGCGTCCAGAGTATTTTCCGCCATGACTTGGAGAATGATCTGCCGCAAGGTCTGCATTCGCACCAGATGATCCATCTGCGCCGGCGTGTCCAAAGTCGCGGCGTCGTCGCTGAACGCTCTCTTGAGATTATCCAAGCTGCCGGAAAACATCGGCATGGCGAGCATGTCTTCAAGATTTTTGAACTTTGCATCGCCGCGCTCGCGCAAGTAGCGGTTGATCGCGTAGTGCGCTTCGTGGCCGCGTGGCTGCGCGGCGAGCATGCGCAGGTTTACGCCGCGGGCGCCGGAAGGAATCAGGGCGTGATCGAACGCCATCGACACGATCCGGTCGATGGGCTTGGCGGACTCGGGAAACGCCGCGGGAAAATTTCTCGCCAGCCAGCCGGGCTCGAGATAGGGAACCAGATCGGCGATCGCTTTGTCGACGTTCACCGGATCGACGATCGTCGCACCCGCCTTTTTCATATCGGCAATCGCCTCATTGGCGACGCGAATATTCTCTCGATCGGCGCGGCTCGCCTCGATCATCAGATCCACGCAGCACGCCCAGCCTTTTTCCGCGCAGCGATTTTCCACCGGTAAAGCGCGCATACGAAAGCCTCGGCTGCGCGGCGCAAGCGGCCGTGACCGGATCTTTGGGATCGTAGCCGGCGAGAACTTCGAGAAGGATCGCCGTGTCTTCGACGGTGCGGCAGATCGGGCCGCCGCGGTCCCTGGTAAATGACAGCGGCACGATGCCGTCGCGGCTCACCAGCCCTTGGGTCGCGACCAGGCCGACCAGGCTGCAGCACGATGACGGAAAGCGCACCGAACCGGATGTGTCCGTGCCCAGGGCGCACATGGCGAGGTTGGCCGCCACCGCCGCGGCCGAGCCGCCGCTCGATCCCCCGGGTATCCTCGTCGTATCGTAGGGATTGCGCACTGCGCGCAATTCCCGCGGGAGCGTACTCGTCCATGTTGGTCTTGCCGAGCAGGATCGCGCCGGCCGCGCGCAGCTTCACGACCATGGTGGCGTCGTCGGGCGGGCGATCGTCGGCGTACTGCGCCGCCGCTGCCGCCGTCGTGCGCATGTCGAAGGTATCGTAGTTGTCCTTGATCGCGATCGGGATGCCGTGGAGCGGGCCGGCAAACTTGCCGGTGCGGGCGAAGTAACGGTCGAGCTCGCGCGCCCGATCCAGTGCGTCGGGGAATTTTCCGTCGTCGCGCCCGGTGTGAGTCCGTTTCAGTTTCTCGGGAAAACCGAGCTTGATGCGCTTGTCTTCTTTCAGATTCAGAGTGATGAAGGCATTGAGCTGCCCGGCATTCGGGATCGGCGTGATATCTCCCAGGTGCAGTCCGGTGGCGGCATCGACATCGCCGCCGACGCAGACGCCGTTATGGGCCCTGATGCGCTCGAAATAGCGACTCACGAGCTCGGTTGCCGTCAGCTTCTTTGCGCGAAACGCCCGATGCACTCCCGTAATCGTCGCCTCTTCCATGCTTTCGCCGCGAGCGCATGATTCAATCCTCCCCGGAAGAACAGAGCGTCAACCTAGCAAACCGCCGCCGTCGGAATAACCATTTTTTCCTGATACGGCTGCATTTTTCTTGCGCGGCGCGCCGAGCATGGCCATACGGTCGGCGAGTTCGTTGCCGGCAGCGATCTACTCAGCCCGCAACGTATATGCGACGTTCCTGTAGTTATCGCCGATTACTGAATCGGACTGGGAATAGGAATGTTGTAAAGCTGCGCGACGTTTTCACGCACAAGCTTGGCGCGCAGCGGGGCGGGGAGGTCGCCTAGGTCGCGGGCGACAACCCGACGAGAATTGGGCCAGGTCGAGTTGCCGTGCGGGAAATCATTGGACCACATGCAGTTGTCTTCGCCCCACCAGTTGAGAATATGGCCACCGACGGCGTCGTTGAAGAAAGTGGTGTAGATCTGATTATGAAAGTACTCGCTGGGGAGTTTCTTGATGGCGAGGCCTTCGCGCTTGGCACCGTGACGCTTGAAATAGTAATCCCACTGCTCCAATACAAACGGAATCCAGCCGAGCTCGTTCTCCACTAGGACCACCTTTAGTTTGGGAAAGCGTTCCAACACGCCGGAATAGATCAACTCGTAGAGGCTATCGACCGACTGGAACAGTTTCATGTTGACGCTATTGTGCTCCGCAGTAATGCCGGTTGGCGTATCTCCGAGACCGACCGAACGGCTACGGCTGTAGCCGTGCCCGCTCAAGATGTGCAAGTTGACCGGCATCTCGAGATCCTGAGAGGTTGCCCAGAACTTGTCATAATGCGATGAGGAAAACGGTAACTCTGGCGGCGGTACCTGCCAGATCACCGAGCCGCGCATGCCGGCTTTGCGGCAGCGCTCCAGTTCATTCACGGCGCCGTCGATGTCGTACATCGACAGCATGGCGATACCGATAAGCCGTTCGGGGGCGGCGCTGCAGTAGTCGATGAGCCAGTCGTTGTAGACCCGCGCGCAAACTGCCTCCAACTCGTGATCGTCGAGGCTCAAGCACTTCAAGCCATGGGTCGGATAGAGCACTTCGGCGCTGACCCCGTCGGCAGCCATCTCGGCGACGCGCTTGTTCTTGTCCTGGGCGCCGCCGGGCGTGTCGTTGGGCCTTTGCCCGCCAAAATCGGGGGCGCGGTCCTGAAAAGCCTTCGGTAGTTGTTTTTGCCAAAGACCCGCGGGCTCGATGACGTGAGAATCCGATGAAATCAACAATTCATTGATAACGGCGTTGGTCTCTTTACCATAGGTTCGCTCAATAATGGCCATCGTTTCGGCTCCTTTGGGTTGTGAAATTTGCGCGAGCTGCTGTCGTGCGGTCTGAAAGATCGCTCACAGCCATACTAGATGGAATAACCCAGCCGGGGGTCAAGGCGCAAGGGAAGGGTCGTGGACGATATCGAATGTTCAAATCGTTCAAATAGCCTGCCCTGAGTATGTCGAAGGGTTCAACCGCTTCGCTCCGTTCAAGCCGTTTATGAGTCCAGGGCTTCCAATCATTCAAACTGTTAAAGTCGTTCAATCGGTGGCTCTTGAGGTGATCACCCCGCCCGCATCTTGAGCAGCGTCGGAATATCCATTTCTTCCTGATACAGACGCAGTTTTTTTTCTTTGCTCTGCACGCCGAGCATAGCCATGCGGTCGGCAAGCTCGTTGCCTTCGGTGCCGACGTGGGCGGCGACATGGGTGAGGGTCAGTTCTTTTTTAATGCGTCGGTAGATCGCGTAACAGTCCTGGATAATTTCCAGGTTCTTGATCTCGCCGCCGGGTTTTTTCCAGCCTTTCTTTTCCCAGTTTGGTGCCCAACTGCGAGTGCAGTTGATGGAGTACGCCGAGTCGCTGCACACCTCGACTGTGTTGCCGGTCTTGATTTCTGCTTCGGCCATGCGCAATGCGTGATAGAGCGCGTTCAGTTCGGCAGTGTTGTTGGTCCCCATGGGGTGGTACAGGCCAAACCATAATTGCGCGAGTTTGCCGGCTCGATACACCACGATGCCGGAGCCGGCATTGCCGGGGTTGGGTTCACAGGCACCATCGCAATAAATGCTGATATCGAACTGTTGAGAGGGATGGGTGGCACTGCGTTCGCTGTTCGCTGTGCCGGCTTTTTGCCTGCTGGGGGTTGTGGGTGGAATGATCGAGTAGCCGCCCCGACCAAATGCTTGCTCTGCTTCCGCACGGGTCGGGAAGGACTTGAAGCGCGCCCCGGCATACTTGTCCACGGCCCGCTGAGTGGTCGCCCAATCCGTGAATACACCGGTCTGCCGTCCTGACCATACCACGTAGAATTTTCGCGCCATGCTGAGTCGATGTCTCCTGTGTCAAGAAATTTTCTTACGAGTTTCATGTGAAGAAATTTTTACCACAGAGGCACAGCGCGGCAGAGCTGAAAGTACTCGGAGTCGGAAATTCCTCCCGCCAAGGCGCAAAGTCGCCAAGTTTGGATGGGAAAGATGAAAACTTTTTACGAATGATTTGCACTCGTAATCTCCGAGCCTTTGCGGCCTTTGCGTCTTTGCGCGAGACACTCCGAGATTTCGTTGAGGCTTTCTCAAAAACTTTTACTCCGCGCCCTCAGCGCCGCTGCGGTGCAATCTCCGATCCCTGGTTCTTGCTGGCGAAGCTGGTGAAAATTGCGTCGCCCGGACGCGTGACTCAGGTACCTCAGAAGGTTCGGTAATGACTTTGCCCTTCCGGCAGAGGTTCGGCAAAGGCGGCAAACTCCGGCTGATCGTCGAAAGGGCGCGATAGGATATTCAGCAGCGTCGCAAAAGGCGCGTAATCGCCGCGTTCCACTGCAGCACTCAAGGCTTCCTCAACTCGATGATTCCGCGGAATGAACGCGGGATTAGCACGCCGCATCGCCTGCGCACGCACCAAAGGTGCCACCGCCTCGCGCGAAAGCCGCGCCCGCCAGTGTCCACTCCAGAGATCATAGGCCGACGGATCCGCAAACAGCGCGCGAATCTGTTCCTCCCGGCTTAAGGCCGCATCGGCGAGGTAACGGAAAGCCAACGTGTAGTCAACTTTCTTGCCGTCGATCGTCGTGAGAAACCCGGTGGCGAGGTTGAGATCGGCCTCGTCTTCAGTGAACAGTCCGAGCTTCGCGCGCATGCCTTTTAACCAGTGGCGTTCGTATTGTTCTGGAAAGGCATGGACCAGCTCAGTGGCGCGTGTGATGGCGCGTTTTCCATCAGCATCGATCAGGGATAGGAGTGTCTCCGCAAATCGTGCAAGGTTCCACTGCGCGATCCTTGGCTGATTGGCGTAGGCATAGCGGCCGTGAGTGTCGATGGAGCTGAACACCGTGGCTGGATCATAATGATCCATGAAGGCGCATGGGCCGTAGTCGATCGTCTCACCCGAGATCGCCATATTGTCGGTGTTCATCACGCCATGGATGAAGCCCACATGCATCCAGCTGGCAATGAGCGCCGCTTGTCTGTCGCACACGCGCTCAAGCAATCCCAGGTAGGGGTTCGCGTGGCCCTTCAGCTCCCGGTAGTGGCGATCGATTACGTAATCGGCCAGGCGACGCACCTTGGCCTGCTCACCGCGGGCGGCGAACAATTGGAAGGTGCCGACACGGACGTGGCTGGCGGCAACGCGCGTCAAAACCGCGCCCGGCAGCGCACCCTCTTCGCGAAAGACGGGCTCGCCTGTGATGACTGCGGCAAGCGCCCGGGTCGTCGGGATACCGAGCGCGTGCATCGCTTCGCCGATCAGGTATTCACGCAACACGGGGCCGAGTGCTGCCCGGCCGTCGCCAGCGCGCGAAAAGGGAGTGGGACCCGAGCCTTTGAGCTGAATGTCACGACGACGTCCGTTGCGGTCGATCACCTCGCCCAGGAGCAGCGCCCGCCCGTCGCCAAGTTGGGGCGCGAAGCCGCCGAACTGGTGGCCGGCGTACGCTTGGGCCAGTGGCACTGCTCCCTCGGGTGTCTCCTTGCCCGCAAAGATCCTCGCGCCTTCCTCGGAATCGAGAGCACCGGCATCCAGCCCCAACTCTTCAGCCAACTCACGGTTGAGCTTAACCAACCTAGGCCGCGCCACTTGCGCCGCCTTCCAGGGCACGTAGAAGCCCTCGAGTTCGCGCGCATAGGTATTGTCGAAGGCAAATCGCGCGGCGGCAGAGTTGTTAGGGTGGTGCGTCATCGTGTGACTTCCTTGGTCAGGGGATTAGTGAATCCTTGGCTATTATTCTTCTCGATATCGATAGGAATATCTATACCTGTCCAGAAGAGTGTGCTCGGTTTCAATAAGCTTTGCGGGTTAAAGTTTTTTGTATTTAGAGAAGCTGTTCTCGTGACAGAATGGCCTACGGTAGCTTTAGCTATCAATTGTTTCGAATCATCTAATGAGGCTCGCAAGGCTGCACCCGGGAAAATTTCTAAGGTTTCCACCCCGCTTTCGTCAGGTCGCTGTCCGCTTTCTTTGCAAAGCTGAAATCGTAGGCGCGCTCGATGGGAACTTCCTTTGTGACGTTGAGGACCTCGCGAACGATGTCGAGATCGTTTTTCTGCGTTTCCTCGTCGACCACGCCGTTGGTGGTAAAAGTTCCGATCATGCCGTCGTAGGTGCGCGCGGCCAATTCCCTGTCTAACTCGGAGAATTTCATCATCGTATCCATCGCGGCGCCGCGGTTCTGCTTGACCAGGCGCAGGGCTTTGAGCAGGGCGCGCATGAATCCGTGCATCAGCTTGGGTTTCGTTTTGATGAATTGGTCGTTGGTGGCCACCGTGCCCCAGGAATTTTTCACTTCTTTGCCCAGATACAAGATCTCTTTCATGCCTTGATCGAGGGCGGCAAAGCGTTCCTCCGAGCTCAATAGGCCCGCATCGACGACCCCCGTCTGTAGTGCCGCAAGGCGCTGGCCCGGCGGCAGCGCGAGAAAGGTCAAATCCTTGTTGGCGTCGAGGCCGTACTTTGGGGCAACTTTTTTCAACATGAACGTCGCCACCGCGGCGATGCCGGTCACGGCGATCTTTTTATTCTTCAGTTCTTTGAAAGTGCTGTACTGGGGCCGGACCATCAGCCACTGCAGCACCTGATCGTTGACGGCCAGCACGGTTTTGAGAGGAGCGTTGCCTTGAGTGACGGCGACCAGGGCGCTGCTCCCGGAACCGGTGAAATCCATTTCTCCGGCCAGCACGGCTTGAAGGCCGGGGGTGGATGCCATGACGACGATATTGAGATCGATCCCTTCCTCTTTCATATAACCCCGCTCCTTGGCGAGCGGAAAGATGATGAACTGAAACGACTTGGATGGCAGGGTGACGTTGATTTTATCGAGGGCGAAGGCCGATTTGCCGGGAAGCAACAACACGCCGATCAGCAGCGACGCGATCATCGACAGGATGATTTTTCTCATTGTTCAGTCCCTCCTCAAATAAGATACCGAGCAGGCAGCGAAACCGGTCACGGCCCACATTACAAAAGCCAATTTTCGAAGTCGAGGGGAAATTTAAGGGCTTAAAGGGCAGACTTGTATCTTGACGTCGTCACTTAGGGATTGCAGATTGCGCCACAATCCGGACTCACCGACTGTACGCGGGCTTTCGCTATTTCAAAGCGGCAAACAGTTGAGTCATTTCCTCGAACCCGAGGCGCGAAAAGATTATTACGATTTAAGCCGTGGTAGTATCTTCTCGCCGAACACATCCAGCTGCCGCGAATCGGGATCAGCCACGCCGATGATCAGTGTGTCCAGTCCTCTGGACAGGAAGGCTTCGATCCGACCAGTCACAGCAGCTGGCGAGCCAACCAACGATGTGCTAGCCACGTCGGAACGCAGGCGGCCGTAGTAGCGCATCACGTAGTCCTCGACAGTTTTCACCGCTTTGGCTTGATCATCATTGATCGCCATGAACGTGAGGCCGGCTTTCTCTATGTCGTTGGGATTTCTTCCGGCTGCCCGGGCGTATGCGGAGACTTTTTCCCACGTGGTGGGGAAGTCCGGAATGGCGGAGCTGCCGCAGATAAAGCCGTTGGCCCAAGTGCCGGCACGTTTAAGAGCGGCGTCGGCGCTACCGCCGGTCCAAATCGGTGGATGCGGTTTCTGAATCGGGCGAGGGCCGACCGTCAGATTCTCGACATTGAAAAATTTGCCTTTGTGCGTGACGTTTTCTTCGGTCCAGAGGCGCTTCATCAATTGCACTTGCTCAACGGCCCTGCTGCCTCGGTGTTCATACGGAATCTCGACCGCTTTGTAATCGTTTTCGCGGCTGCCGAAACCGAGACCAAGCGTGATGCGGCCATTGGAAATGAAATCGAGAGTGGCGATGATCTTGGCGAGATGCGCCGGATGGCGCGTGTTGCCTAGCAACACCGATGTGCCGAGTCGAATCCTTTGAGTCACTGCGGCGGCGGCGGCGAGGATCGTCAAGGGTTCGAGGTTGTCGTAAACGATGCGGTCGATGGTCCACATGGAATGGCAACCCATCGCCTCGCATTTCTTGGCAAAGTTGACGACATTTTCTGGTTTCGTTAACGGGGCTGGATTAACCCAGGCGAGACCGATGTTGGCCATTTTTTCTCCTTAGCTTGCGCTGTAGGGCAGTTCAAATCGTTCAAAACGTAAGACGTCCGGTCAGAGCAAAATAGACCAGCCATCGGCCCCTTTTCAAGTTTCGGCCGCTGCGATATACCGAAGTCGACAAAGGAGGATTGGAAAAATGGACGCATCGACATTCAAACTCAAGACGCCGCATATCACCGAAGGGCGAAGTCATATTCCTCTAGCCCAGACAGAGCATATGACGATTGGGCTTAACTACTACATCCCTGGTCGGAAAAATAAGCTGCACACCCACCCCGGCGAAGATCATACCTTCGTGGTGATGGATGGCCAGGCGACTTTCTACAACAAAGAGCATCAGCCGACGGTACTTAATAAAGGCGAAGGGATCATGTTGCCGGAGAATCATTACTATTACTTTCAGAGCACAGGCGATAAGCCGTTGGCGCTGTTTCGCGTCAGCGCGAAGAAAGGCAACAAGCCGAAGGCCGTGCGGGTCGATGCAGAGGGCAATCGACGAACCGATGAAGAGGTCGATTTTGTCGTCGTAGACGGGCAAGTAGTAGAAGGGCAATACTGGGAGTTTAAGTAAACGCGGATGAAGATTACGGACGTCAGGACGATTCGCCTGCGTGCCGAGATTCCCAGTGAGGGACAGGTATTCAGTCGTTCCGGCATTCGAAATTCGCGATCTGCGACCCTGGTTCAGGTCGAAACTGATAAAGCGATCACGGGCCTTGGCTCCTGCTCGGGCAATGGTGAGCTTATCGAGTTCATCGTTGCGAACGTCCTGAAGCCTCTGCTTATCGGTATGGACCCGACGGAGATCGACGCGATTTGGGACAAAGCCTACGTCCGAGGCGGTCATAAGGAATTCGGCACGCGCGGCATCGGCGTTGTCGCGCTGAGCGGAGTTGATATCGCGCTGTGGGATATTCTCGGCAAGGTGCGTGGCGTGCCGCTTTACCAGCTGCTGGGAGGCAAGTGCCGCGACAAAGTTCCGGTTTATGCAACTGCGCTCTATCCTGAAGAGCCGTCGCACGTGGCAAAGCGGGCGCGCGGATTTGCCGAGCAGGGCTTTCACGGCGTCAAGATCAAAGTCGGTTTCGATCTGGAACAAGATATTCGGATCGTGCGCGCGGTGCGCGATGAATTAGGAAAAGATTTTGTCATTATGACCGAC
>VBKY01000727.1 GCA_005879255.1 Deltaproteobacteria bacterium | reverse complement strand
TGACACAGACAGCGCGGGCGCCAGACCTACTAGGGACACATAATTAGGGTCAGACACATAATTAGGGTCAGGCGTGATATGTGCTATTTGGTGATGATCGAGCAAGCAAAAATTGAATTGGGCTTCAAAGCACAACGTCGCCAGGTTGCCGTGGCGGACGGGGTGTACACGCTTCGAGAAACGGAGCAGCCTTATGGCAACCAACAGAGGCTTAGCGTGGTCCGACCCCAACTCACTACTCTGGGGTCACGTCCATCGGCACAGCGCTTCTGCGGGGAACGGATCACGTCTTGCAATGACGCAACAATTGCTGATGGGGACATGACGTCACCGGCCGAAAAACAAAGTAATGGTCGATAAGTTCGACACGATCGTATGCGGTCTCGGCGCTATGGGAAGCGCCACGGCTTACCAACTGGCGAAACGGGGCAACAAAGTGCTTGGCCTCGATCGGTTTTCCCCGCCGCATGCTAACGGCTCATCTCACGGCGAGAGTCGGATCATCCGCCAAGCGATTGGAGAAGGGGAGGAGTATGTACCCGTGGTGTTGCGCTCCTATGAATTGTGGCGCGAGATCGAAAAAGCAACCGGTAGGGAGCTCCTGACGATCACGGGCGGCCTCACCCTGGAGAGTCAAAACAGCCAGGCCGTAATGCACGGCCGGCGTGATTTTTTAGACCAGGCGATCCGCTGTGCCAAGAAGTTCGATATCCGTCATGAAATCCTCGAAACCGCAGACATAAGAAAACGCTACCCGCAGTTCGCCGTCACCGATGAGCGCGCTTACTTCGAATATGAAACGGGATTTCTAAGGCCGGAACCTTGTATCGAGGCCCAACTGCATCTCGCGCGCAAGCATGGCGCGGCCGTTCAAACCGACGAGACTGTTGTTTCGGTCGAAAATGGCACGGATGCCGGAGTGATGGTCAAGACCAGCCGCGGCGCCTATTGCGCCGAAAAGGTCATTATCACCGCCGGACCCTGGATCGGCCGTTTTTTGCCGCCGGCATACGCGCATTTGTTCAAGGTGCACCGCCAAGTCATGTACTGGTTCGACATCAGGGAAGATTGCCGCTCGACGTTTGTGCCACCCGGCTTTCCGATTTTCATTTGGATCTTTGCGAAGGGCGGCGAGTTTGGTTTCTATGGGTTTCCGACGCTCGACGGCAAAACGATCAAAATCGCGACCGAGCAATTTACGGCGATCACCAATCCCGATTACGTGCAGCGGGCGGTCAGCACGGAAGAAGAACAATCCATGTACAAAGATTATGTGCAAGGCCGTTTGCCGGGAATTTCCGATCGATGCGGCACCGCAGCGAGCTGCCTGTATACGACGACCCCCGATTCGAACTTCGTTATCGACGTTCACCCCGACAACGATCGCATCATCATTGCGTCACCTTGCTCAGGCCATGGATTCAAACACGCGGCGGCGATCGGCGAGGTGCTTGCGGAACAAGTCATCGACGGCAAAAGCAAGATCGATATGAGCACTTTCAGCATGAAGAGATTTAAAGATCTGATTCAATAAAGCCCGATTCCTCTTTCGATATCTAATACCTCCTCGATTCTTTGCTATAATTCTTCGCCATCGGGTGGCATATGGCGAACCAAGATCTGAAAAGTCTCGATGAATACGAAATTTTTCTCACCGAAAAGATGACCTCGTGGTCTCCACAGCAGCGAGTGGCGTTGGCAGCGGCCATCGCCGAGCATTGGCTGCCGGCGTACGAGTCTTTCTCCGCAGAGGAGGATTGGGGCGACCCGGCGAGCCTGCGGCGGAGTTTGGATGCAGTGTGGAATCATGTCCAAGGGCCCGTGTTAGCGGAGAGAGATGTAGCGCGCCACATTCAACAGATCGAAGAAATCACCCCGCATATGGACGATTTCGACGCCGAGGAGGCGCTGATCGCCTGCGCGATTATTACGGATGCGCTGCAAACTTGCGGCGGCCCGGAAAGCACGATGCCGTACGCGCTGCGAGCGGCGCTCGGCGTCTTCGAGGGGTTGGTACCGGAGTGGCCTGCTGACCCAGTCTCCCAAGCGCGCGTCTGGAAAAAAAGCGCGGTCCGCAAGGAACTCCAAGCTCAATTGAAGTTGATCGAGGAGATCGACGCCCTCACCACTTTTGATGCTGAGACCATCAAGGCGCTGCGCAGCCGCATTGCCGGTCTGAAGGTCAAGGCTTCCGCACGGGCCAAGCCGAAGGGGCCTCCCGCACTGACCAATCAGACGGCTTTCGAGCAGTATCGCCGGATGGTCGAAAGCGATCTGAAGGGACAGGTCAAGGGGCAAGCCGAGCCGACTGCGGATTCTTATCTCTTCGCGCTTACGTACCTTGGCTACTGGCTGGCTCGCTATTCCAGGCGGCTGCAGACTATCAATGGGAGCTATGGCCGGCTTGCAGATGAGCAGGGGCAGCGGGCTCTAGTAGCTCGGAATCGCGCCCGCGATGTAGAGGAAAAAGATCTTCCGCAATGGGACGGCAAGGTGCGCGAGGCACTGGAGATGTGTTTGAAGACCAATAGCCAGCTCAACGTCGTCGACGCCGGCTCGGTGGAGACGCCTCATGCG
>VBKY01000059.1 GCA_005879255.1 Deltaproteobacteria bacterium | reverse complement strand
CAAGAGCGGCACCCCGGCGTAACTCTCCACACCGAGCGTGACCAAATCCTTATCCACCGGGAATAGCAACTGCAGCCCCTCGGGATAAGAATAAACATTTCCTTCGATCACCTTTTCACAGGGCGTACCTATTAGCGGATATTCGATGCTTTGGGCGAATCCATTGCCATGCCAGAAGGCGAGAGTGCGTACTCGTGCGTGCGAATCGTCGGTGCATTCGGCGACGAACGCATAGCGCACCTGGAGGGCATTGGCCAAATGTTGCGCCAGTGAGCGGAAGAATTGCTCTCCGGTCGCTCCGGCGATGCCTTCGGTGATGTGATGCAACGCTTGTTCGCCGGTTGCCAGCCCATCACTTTGAGATTCCTGCACCGTACTCACTGTTCGCCTCCAACGGGTAATCCAACTCGTACCCCCAATCGTGATATTTCGCAATCATTGCGATATTTCGCGATGAAATACCGCAATGATCTCCTTAATACCCAACCAAAAACTTGCTCCTTCAACTACTTAACTCAATGGCATGGTCAGTGCTCTGACTGCGTATTACCCGGCATCGAGGAAACATGATGCGGATAACCGAAAAACTCGAAAATGAAAAAACAGTAAGGCTTCGGCTCGATGGCACGATCTCAGTTGAATCACTTTCCGAGTTGGATGAAGCCTGTGCCCGCCACCAAAAAAAGCATCGAAGCATGATCATCGTGGACATGGCGGGCGTCGACTTCATGAAAGAGGAAGCTGCGCGAAGGCTCGCCAACCTTCAAAGCAAATCACTGAACATCATTAACTGTTCGCCATTTATCGCCACCCTTTTAGAAATAGTCAGGAGAGCTTGAGCCGTATGAAGACCGTCGTACAGCACGGGGAGACGCTTATATCCTTTAGTCACAACGTAGCAAATAGCAGTTTTTCGATGGGGAGACGCCAAGCCGTCGCCATGGGCAGTGAACTAACCGTAAGAACGTCTTTACCAGGCCGCGCGGCGCGTCGTCGTAAGACCGAGACCGATGATGCTCGACTCATCGGGCGAGTAAAAGACGGCGATCACGACGCGTTGGAAACGATCTTCAAGATTTACTCGGGAAAACTCTACAACATCGCACATCGTATCCTAGGCGAAGCGGCTGATACCGAAGAAGTGATCCAAGACGTCTTCTGGACGGTCTACCGCAAAGCCAAATCATTCCAAGGCAATTCACAGTTCTCGACCTGGCTTTACCGGCTGACAGTGAACGCCGCGCTGGGCAAGATCCGCAGCAGCAAAAAGAACAAAGAAGTCGAATACGATGAATTTTTGCCGAAGTTTCAAGAAGATGGACACCACTCAGTTCGTCCAGTAGTAGATTGGTCCGACACGCTCGATGAGAAATACGCCAAGCATGAATTGCAAGAGTTGCTGGCGCAGGCTTTGGCTCAATTGAAACCACTCGATAAGAGCGTTGTCGTGCTGAGCGATCTCGAGAGTCTTTGCGACAAGGAAATCGCTGCTACACTGGGGCTTACCGTATCGGCGGTAAAAACCCGGCTGCACCGCACCCGGCTCTTTTTGCGCGGCAAATTAGCCGTACAGCTCGGCTACTCCGCAGCCTAACTAGAAGGACGGTCGCGACGATATGCCAAAGCGAACGCGGGCTCCCAAGACGCCGACCGGCAAAACCTGCAAGCAGATGAGTGCATTGATCCTTAATTACATAACTGACCGGCTCAGTCCGCGCCTCACGCGCAAGTTCGAGCAGCATTTGAGGATCTGTCCTGACTGCGTAAATTTTTTAAACACCTATAAGAAAACCGTGTCGGTCGCGGGCTCAATTAGTTATTCGGCGATTCCTACCAAAGTTCGCAACAACGTGCTCGCTTTCTTACGCAAGAAAATGCAACGAATCCTCGCCTGTTTGTTTTGTCTCGCCAGCCAATTTACTAGTTAATCAATCTTGCTTGCTTACACTTCAGCAAAATGCAAATATTGCAGGCTGGCTAATTTTTAAAAGCCGAATCGCTCCCGGGGCATCCGTTTTCCGGGACACCAACGTAGAATCATAGCGAGGAGGGAGTAGATCATGAACACTTGGGAAGCCGTTTTCAGCCAAAGTCCGGTGAATGAAGGCTATTACAATGGCGACCAGTTGCCGCAGGTTCGTTGGGCTTGGCCGCGAGCTACCTGGTTTCAGGCTCGATTGGACCAGATTCGCGATCACGAGCGTGCCGCACTTCTAAAAGGCAGCAGAAAGCCAAGAGACACTCGCGAGTTGCGCACGATGTAGCTCGAATCGCGCGATTAGATCATAACTTTACTCGACGACAGATCCAAGTAATCTGGAATCTTCGGGATCCGGAAAAGCGTCGACGTGGCGCAATCCGAGGAATAAAGCCTCGCGCGCGGAGGATCGGCATCCGCCGAGCCACCGCACACGTTTAATCGTTTCTCCCGCCTTTTGACCGATCCAGACGTCCGCTTTCTTCTACCTAAGTGATTCGCCTCTTGGTTGTGTAACTTTCCACCGAGCTGGGACATCTAATCTACAGGAGCAATGCTTGGGAGGGAAAACATGAAAGTGAAACCGATGGAATTTACACGAGCGGTCCGGCCAAAGCCAACCTTGATCAGGACGACTTTCATGGACCTGCTCCAAGAGCTTACCAACCTGACGAAAGATGACGCCTTGGTGCTCGCAGCATTGAAGAACATCTTCGACTGCTACAACGTCAGGCTGGCGCGTTCATTGGCTCCGGTTCGACTCGTGGTCACCTCACAGCGGTCGCACGGAAATCGGCGAGCCGGTCGCTAAACCACGCTCAGCCCCAGGTAAACGGATCACAAGTTCGAGCTCAGACTAAGAGGAGCACAGCCATTCGTACCGTTACCACATTTGACCGCCGGAACCGACATGGTATTGCAGGTAAAAAAATCGTCGGTTCCCGAATCACGGCGCGGTCACCTAGTTTTGGTAAGCCACCCAACACGTGCAAACGAGAAGTTGAATTCACCGCCGAGTACCTAGCTTCCCGTCTCGATCTTGAAGAACTATCGGCGTTTGAAAGTCACCTCAAAGCTTGCAGCGACTGCGCGGCATTTTTGCAAACCTACAAAAAGACCATCGAGCTTACCCGGACATTTTTGTTAAGTCCGAGATTGCAGGGGACGTGTCAGTCCTTGCTGCCCCCGACGCCGGGTCAATCAACGCGGAGCTAATTTCCACCACGCATCCTTTTGCCGCTTGTCGCGCATCTAACACGCAAAGCCGCGGCCGAAAATGCCGATACCGGCCACCCACAGGAGAATTTACTTATGCGGGCCATCGCCGTAATACCCAAAGCAAAACAAGTCAGCCTCATCGACCAGCCTGAGCCAAACATTTCGTCACCGTCGGACGTCAAGCTGCGCATGATCGAAGCCGGCGTCTGCGGCACCGACAAAGAGATCTGCGCTTTCGAGTATGGCACGCCGCCGGCCGACACTGAGTATTTGGTCATCGGGCACGAATCCCTCGGTGAAGTGGTTGAAGTCGGCCCCAAGGTAAGTCGCGTAAAAGTCGGCGACTTGGTCGTACCCATGGTTCGACGCCCATGCCCACACAGTCACTGCATGGCTTGCACCAACGGCCGCCAGGATTTCTGTTTCACCGGCGACTTCACCGAAAGGGGCATTAAACAGCAGCACGGCTTCATGGCGCAGTACGTTGTCGATGACGAGAAGTACATGAATCCGGTTCCAAATGAGCTGCGAGATGTGGCGGTGCTCGTTGAACCGCTCACCATCGCGGAAAAAGCCCTTATGCAAATGTGGGACGTGCAGCAACGTCTACCGTGGAGTTGCCTCGTCCAGCCCGGCAAAGCTCCGGCACACTGCCACCGCGCGGTTGTTCTCGGCGCCGGGCCCGTCGGCTTATTGGGCGCGATGGCTCTTGTGAATTACGATTTTGACACCTACGTTTATGCCCGTGAGCCGGTACCGAATCCCAAGGCCGACGTTTTGAAAATGATCGGCGCCAAATACATATCGGCGGAAACCCATTCTCTCGAAGCTTTGGTACAAGAAGTCGGTAACGTCGATCTAGTTTACGAAGCGACCGGCGCCTCGCGCCTAGCCTTCGATATGATCAAGCTACTGGGCACCAACGGTGTATTCATTTTTACCGGCGTTCCCGGCCGAAAAGGCCCGATCGAAGTGGATACCGACCTCATGATGCGTAACCTCGTGCTCAAAAACCAGGTCGTCTTCGGCACGGTCAACGCCGGACGTGACGCTTTCGAAGCTTCGATCAGGGACGTCGGGATTTTCTCGCAGCGTTGGCCGGAGGCGGTGAAGTCCGTCATTAGCGGCCGCTTCCCGATGGACGTTCATCGCGATCTACTGATCGGCAAGAGTAGCGGTATCAAAAACGTCATTCAGCTCAATTGAGTTTCTCCATTTGATGTCACGTTTAGTGTCACTTTACCGCGGTTAAAAAAACCTGCCGCCTCAGAAGCCAGATTCGGTTTATCCCGTAAGCTTGCTACTGCGCCGTGTGCCCGCCGGCAGATGATCGAGCCCTTGCCGTTACGTTCCCCCCGTCACCATTGTCGGCGTGCGAGGATTTAATTTTGATAGACTCTGGGATACAAGTCCGGCTGGCCGGAAAATAAACCGCGCTATTGTCTATTCCTAATTAGTGGTATTTTCCTTAATAGGAATCTTTGTTTGTGGCAACATCATCCGAGGAACGTGTCAAATGAACCCAAATCGATCATTTATTGGGCCTTGTTTGTCGGCGCTTATCTTTGTAGCGAGTTGCAGTGCGCTGAAGATCGGAAGCGATGTTCAAGCTGGCCGTAGCGCGCTTCAGACCGGCAATTCTGCGCAGGCCGTGATTTATCTTAGCCGCGCCGCCGAGTCCGACCCCAACTACAAATTTCCCTCCCCAGTTCATGAGAGTGTTCTGACTTATCTCGGCCGCGCTTATTACGAGACCGGCGAAGACGACAAAGCCCGGGCTGCTCTTGAACGCGCCCTGATGAACGATAAAAACGATCCTTTGGCGCACCTATATTTCGGCCTGACACTGTATCGTGGCGGCGACCGAGAACAGGGCCGCAAGGAAATAGAGGCCGGGCTCAACGGCATCCACGCGGAACTCGACGAACTGGCCGCCGATGGCCAGCATGGCATTTACTGGGATCCGACCAGGAACATTCGCCTCGCCATCGAGCGAACTTTGGCTGGAAAACCGGAAGCAGGCGAGTTCGCCGCGTCGGCGCAGCACATCGGACGTCAATTCGACAACGAGATCGACCGCGCCCGTCAATTCGAATCGCAATCGATTTACCAAAGCGGCGGAAGAAACTAATTACTTCCAGGAAACCCTGCATGCCTTCAGCCGCTGCGGCACCCAAGAAACAAGCCGACCGCCGCACGGTTGGGCTACTTATACAGCGTCAAGTGATCGCATCATTCTAAAATTTCCCGCATCTAATCCTTATGATGGATGCGCTGAAGAACCATTGGCCTGAGTACTTGATCGAGGGCGCCTGTCTTGCGCTCTTCATGGTCTCGGCATTTACCTTCGGTACGATTCTAGAACATCCCGCTTCGCTGGTTCACCAGGCGATTCCCAATCCGCTGCTGCGACGTTTTTTGATGGGATCGGCCATGGGCGGCACCGCGATCGCGATCATCTATTCACCGTGGGGAAAACAGTCCGGTGCTCACATCAATCCGTCGACCACGATTACCTTCTTTAGGCTCGGCAAAATCAAAATATGCGATGCCGCCTTTTATCTCACCTTCCAGTTTGTCGGCGGCTTGCTAGGCGCGTTGGCCGCTTCAACGATGCTTTCGACGTGGGCATCGCACCCTTCAGTCAATTATGTCGTGACGGCACCCGGATATGCGGGAGCAATTGCGGCATTCGTCGCGGAGGTCGCGATTGCGTTCATCCTGATGACGGTCATCCTATACGTCTCGAATAACTCGCGGCTGCACAAACTAACCGGCCTTTGCGCCGGCGCATTGGTAATGATTTACATCACCTTCGAAGCACCGATCTCCGGTATGAGCATGAATCCGGCACGTAGTTTCGCCTCAGCAGTTGCCGCACGGCATTGGGCCGATTTGTGGATCTATTTCACCGCGCCGCTCATTGGCATGTTGTCGGCGGCAGAGGTATATCTTCACATTCGAGGGGCTCGGCACGTGGGCTGCGCCAAGCTCCATCATGAAAACAGCAAACGTTGCATTTTCTGCGGCAAACCGGCGACATGATCAAAGTCGACGTTGGCGGAAGCGGGGAACCAACCATTTTATTGGGACCCTGCGGGTCAGATCCGCGGCGATATTATCAGAGCGATGGCGCTTAAACCGGATTCTCCCCAACTGGTCGGGATCGCCCAACGCGTAGGGAGCCTGATAGACGAGGAAATCGATCGGGCGCGCCATGACGAAGCGCGGGTTCGATACAGTCGTGGCGAGGACACCTGATCATTATCGCGGAAAACTGCTTGCAAAAATTCCGAATTACTCCTACCGCATCTAAATCTTAACAGTCGCGAAACCCGGAATTAACCGGGGAGCCGTAATATCTTTTAAGCGGTCGAGGGTGTGAAGGGTTCTTCTTGACCATAATTCCTCTCACGTCCGGGCCCGAAAACTCTCACAGAATGAGATCTTACGCAAAACTTCTGCATCCTTTACCCGGCGGAAGACATCCAATGCGCAATTGGGTCGAGACCCGACTGAGTCGTTCGACAGAAACAGCGATTAAAGGAAAATCGAGAGATCGGGCGATATACCTCCAAAGCTTTCAGAGGTAACCATGATTCACCAACCGAGCACGGCCAAAGTTACCGGCGCATCGAGACGATACAAACATGAATGGGGGGTGATCTTGGCCGGCGGAGATGGCACTCGCCTCAAGTCTTTGACTCGCAAGATCACCGGCGATGAACGACCCAAACAGTTCTGTTCCGTGCTCGGCGGCGCGACCCTGCTCGAGGAAACCCAGAGACGCGCTGCATTACAATTGGCGAAAGAGCGAACGCTCTACGTTGTCAACCGCGTTCACGAGCCGTACTATGGTCAGATTCTTGCGGATACGAATGCTGCCAATCTGGTCGTCCAACCGCGCAACGCCGGCACCGCCCCCGCCATCCTCTACAGTCTATTGAGAATCGCCGCGGCTGATCCCCAAGCCATCGTTGCCTTCCTTCCCTCAGATCATTATGTCTCTGACGATTGGAAGTTCATGGCCCATATTCGTACGGCACTTGACACCGCATACTTTAGACAGAATCTTGTAATTTTGCTCGGTGTCGAGCCCGAAAGCCCCGAAGTTGAATACGGATGGATCGAACCGACGGCTTTGATTAGAGGACATGCGAGCGTTTTTGGCGTCCGCCGTTTTTGGGAGAAGCCCAATAAAGTCTTGGCCCAAGTTCTGCAGATGCGCGGTTGCTTGTGGAATAGCTTCGTAATGGTCGCATCGGTGCGAGCATTGCTTGAAATTATCCAGAGCGCCACACCAAACCTTTACCGCGCCTTCGCTTGCCTAAACCCTCTTTTCAGTACTGAGGCCGAGGCTAAGGCGGTGAGCAAACTCTACCGGCATCTGGAAGAAACAAATTTTTCTCATCGAGTGCTCGCGCTACTCCCGGAACGGCTCGCGGTGCTGAGAGTCACCGGAGTCAGATGGAACGACCTCGGCGAACCCAAACGAGTGCTGGCATCGCTCCATATGGCCGGTGTACAGCCACACTGGGTAGAATCTCCCG
>VBKY01000728.1 GCA_005879255.1 Deltaproteobacteria bacterium | reverse complement strand
TCATGAAATGCTGATCTACGGGTCAAAGGCTCGAGGGCAGGCTCATGCCGAAAGCGATCTGGACGTGCTTTTGATCGTTAAAAATAAGACTGGGCGCCTTAAAAGAACGTTGCGGCGAATCGGCTACTTGCTGGCCGCCACTTCTGATGTTTTGCCATCTATCATCGCGTACACCGAGGACGAGTGGGAAAGTCGGAAGAGAAGCGGATCGAGCTTTCGTCAGGCGGTGGAACGCGACGGCGTGCGCGTCGCATGAATCGGAATATGGTCTTGGCGGAATGGAGCAGGGCGCGCGAGGCGCTTCGAGCTGCGGACACTTTGACTCGGAACCGTTGCTATGCAGACGGAATCTCGCGAGCCTATTACGCGATGCTTCATGCAGCGAAGGCAGCCCTCCACATCCACGATGTAACAGCCGAAAGCCATGCCGCAGTCAGGCGAATGTTTGGGCTGCATCTACTTCGCCCTGGAGAGATCGAACCGGAATTGTCAGCCTACTTTGGTGGAAAGCCTCGATGATCGTTTGGCGGCCGACTACGACGTCGAGACAGTCTTTTCCAAAGAAGACGCGAGCGGTGAGTGCCGGCGATGCCGAGCGCTTCTTGGCCGTGTCCGACGTTACTTACTGACGAAAGGTCTCAAAGAATCGGAACTTCGTAAAGGCTACCGCCCTAGCTGATTGTGCGACGAGACTAGAGATCGGTTTCGAAACCTCGGTCCTATACGGAAATTGGGGAAAAAAGGGATCGGCTGCTCTAATCTTCGATTCACTGCTTAAGCGCTCGTTATAGAAAAATCCATGACTCTTCGAGAAGTAACGCGTACCGTCATTAAGCTTGTTGAAGACGCAAGCGGCTGTCCAGTGGTCGTGAGCGAAGACGCTTCGGTGAAAACCTTGGTTGCTTCGCGCATTGCTCGCGGCGCGAACAGACTCCGAGACGGCGGGCGAGATTCACCGCGCACTGCGTGTTAAATCCGACGTGGCGCGTCGGAAATCTTTTCTAACCGCACCCACAAAGATTGGTCACGCACTGCGTAGCCAATCCTGGAAGCCTGGTCAGCTCAATCCTAAAAAAGTAATTGGGGGAAGAAGCCTGGGGTCAGACTTTCTACTCTAGCCAATCTTGACAATCGTATCACTTCTGTTAGTCGGCAACGCATGGTGCGGCGACCTCGACTGAAAGGAGAAAAGGCGTGTTTGTGAAACCGACTGGCAGGATGAAATGGCGGCGATGTTCGGACTCAGTAGCACATTACGTCCGCGTGGTCGGCCACGGAATGAGAAGAAAAGTAGCCTGTCCCTTTTATGAATCCCTCGGACACGTTTCAAATCGATGGCAGTCTGGTAGGGTGGGCTATCTCTTTGGCACGGGAGACGGCCTATGCGATTTAAAGAGGATGCGTTAAAAAAATATTCCGCGACCCTTCAATTCCTCAATACCGATATATGGCGTTTGCAGACCCATAAACTGCCGCCGCGCCGCTCGTTCTGGATCACGCAGCTGAGGATCCTGCTCTTGGCCGTGCGGCGCTTCAATGTGGACCGGTGCGAGCTGCGCGCTTCGGCGCTGACGTTTTATTCCCTGCTCTCGATTGTGCCCGTCGTCGCCATGGCGTTCGCCGTCGCCAAGGGGTTCGGCGTCGAAAAGATGCTCGGCGAACAGCTTATGACCAAACTCGAAGGCCAGCAGGAAGTCGCGGAAAAAATCATCGGCTTCGCTCAAACCATGTTGGAGAATACCAAAGGAGGCGCCATCGCCGGCGTCGGCATCGTGGTTTTGTTTTGGTCGGTGATCAAGGTCTTGGGCAACATCGAAAGGTCCTTTAACGATATCTGGGGGGTCAAAACGGCGCGGGTCATGGGTCGCAAGCTCGCCGACTATTTGTCGGTCATGTTGATATTTCCGGTCTTGATGATCCTCGCCAGCAGCATCACGGTGTTGTTCGCGACCCAGGTTTCGCTGATGCTCGAACGGCTGTCTTTTTTGGGTTATCTCGCGGACGCGCTGATCTTTCTCCTCAAAATCCTGCCCTACGCCGTCCTCTGGCTCGCCTTTACGTTTATCTACGTTTTCATGCCGAACACCAAAGTCGAGCGGAAATCAGCGCTCTGGGGCGGCATCCTCGCGGGCACCGTCTATCAGCTCGTCCAGCTGGCTTATATCAAGTTCCAGATCGGTGTTTCCAATTACGGCGCGATTTACGGCAGCTTCGCCGCGCTGCCGTTGTTCCTGGTGTGGCTGCAACTGAGCTGGCTGATCGTGCTTCTCGGCGCGGAGATTTCTTTCGCGCATCAAAACGTCGCGACCTACGAATTCGAACAGGACTGCCTCGCGGTCAGCCACTCATTCAAAAGAATGACCGCGCTCATGGTAACTTCTCTCTGCGTGAAAAATTTCGCCAACGCGGAGAAACCCTCCACGGCGACGGACATTTCTCGCAAACTGGAAGCGCCGGTGCGCCTGGTTCGCGCGGTCCTCGACGAATTGACGGCGGCGCGAATCCTTTCCGAGGTTTGTTCCGACCCGCGCGAAAATATCGCCTACCAGCCGGCGTGCGATATTCATGGTCTGACCGTGGCCGGCGTCATCGACCGATTGGACCGACAGGGCGTCACCACCGTGCCGATGGCGGAGTCGCCCCAAGTCGACAAGCTCCTGGAAACGGCCAAGCGATTTCACGAAATGAACCAGCAATCGCCGGCTAACCTAAAGCTTCAAGATCTGTAAGACAGAAGACGAGACTCGGGTCGGACCGGCGCAAGATATCGATGAAAGGATGAAGGCGGAAGGATAAAGGATAAGCGCCGTGTCCGTGCTCGTGGAGATGTAATTGGGGTCGAGATGTAATTGGGGTCGCGTCTCTTAAATCTTATTTTTCCATTTACTCTCGATGACGCAC
>VBKY01000092.1 GCA_005879255.1 Deltaproteobacteria bacterium | reverse complement strand
GCAGAGCGATTTTTGGTGACCAGTGAATTGGGCCAAGGAACCGGTGATTGGGGGGAAGATTTCTCGTTGGGAAAAATCCTACGGGGTCTGCATAGAGGGTATAGTCAGCTGCAGTGTATACATCCAGCAAGCTTCCCAATCTGGCAAGTCCATGCCTTTGCCGAAGTTTGTTCATAGGAAGCGCGTGATAAGCGAAGACTACGGGTTGAAGTAAGTTAAAAAGCAGGCTTGCTAAGCCTGGACCCAATAGACGTGTTATCGGCACCTCAGGCAATGGAAAATGTTTGAACGTCGTGAATGGGCTCCAATATGCATTGGCGATGGCTGCGTACGGAACTTTGGCGAGTGGCGCGCTCACGGCCAACGAAAGGCGGAAGTCCCCCACGACAAGATCAGGGCGGATCCCATCAAGCAGCTCAAGATCTTCTTCAACGTATTTACTTAGTGTACGAAGACTGTACAGTCGCGACCCGCCGGCGAGAGCATCTAGAAACGCTTGGCTCGGTACGCTGTTGATTTCCCAACGATGGAAAGTTGCTTGGTCAAAGACGAAATCATACCGCCTTGCGGAAGCATAGTGGATTTCAAATCGGGCCGGATCAAGAGACTGAGCCAAGACTAAAGGGCGCACGACATGAGCGAGGGTAACGGCTTCGGCGACGAAGAGAATACGCTTACGCCGAACTTGGTTCATGCTTTCACGAGGCCGGGGAAATGTTTCTGCTGCGCTTGAATATCGGGTCCAAAATCTGTTCGATGCTATCGAGAGAGTTAAGATTGACCTCTGTAAAGTCGGCAAGCTTTAGATGAAACTCTTTTTCGACATAGAGAACGAGTTCAATAAAGGCCAATGAATCGAGAAGTCCCGACGAGAACAATTTTGTTTCGTTCGCTATTTCTGAAGCCTCGATGAATTTTGATTTCGCGGCGACAAAACTACGAAGCTTTTGCGCGGCGGCTTCATAGTCAACCGGACCGTTGATATTTTTTGTTATCGGATTGGATTTTCGAAACCAGGCCCTCATGGTGCCCTCAGTTCGCTTAAGTATTTCTCCCGGTTTCCCGGTCGTGAGAGTTTCCCCGATGAGGACTTTATTAGCCACATATGGGGGAGTAACAGGATATCATTGGCCACGCATTCGAGTTGTTCTCGCACAGCCTTGGCGATGGCCAGTTTTATTTCTAGATGTTTGGCTCTTTCCACAACGGTCTCGGCGAGTATGACGACTTCTTCGGTGCCGATTGTTTCATCATAGATCCCGAACGCAACGACTCTGCCTGGATAGATGCCTTCGATACCGCTAACGATTTCTTCTATATCTTGAGGATAAATGTTCTTTCCTGCGACGATGATGAGATCTTTGATCCGGCCCAGAACAAAAAGATCGCCGTCCGCCAGATAGCCAAGGTCACCGGAGCGGTACCAGCCGTTTTTGATTCCTTGCGACGTCAGATCGGGGCGGTTGTAATATTCGTTCAGCATGCTGTCGCTTTTGATCGCAATCTCACCGATGTATCTTTCTGGAAGCTCATTCCCACAGTCGTCGATGATGCGAACCTGATTATTGGGAATTGCCCGGCCTGAAGAAATTACGGTTTGACAAACCGCGGTGCGGCAATTCGCCGGAATAGCCTCTTTTCGGTTTCGCACGGCTGTTGCATCGAGCGTTTCAATCTTTACCGGATCGAGAATCCCGCCCTGGGTTACGGCGAACGTGTTCTCCGCCATGGCATAACAGGTGCAAAGCATATCTTCGCGTACACCGTTGCCACGGAATCGCTCACAAAATAATTGGTGGCTATCGGCGCTTATCGGTTCGGCGCAATTGATGAATGCGCGCATCGAGGTGAGATCCACGTCTGCAAGATCGGTTTCGCTAACGCGGGCAGCTAAAAAATTGTAAGCAAAGTTTGGCATCCAGCAGAGCGTGCATTTTTCTTTGTGGATGGCCCGAAACAGCATCATCGGATCGGCGATCCAATCAAAAGGGGACATTAGGACGAGAGGGATTCCGGTGGCTAATGGGAGAAGGAAGCAGGCGATAAGTCCCATGTCGTGATAAAGCGGCAGCCAACTCGCAATCCTATCGCACTGACAAAGCTGCAGCGTCGAGGCGTAATTGCGCAACTGGTTGATGACGCTTGAGTTGGATAAAGCAACGCCTTTTTTCAGACCGGTCGTTCCCGACGAATGTTGCAACAAAACGATTTTATCAGGGTTTGCAGTGGGAAGTGCAGGAGCTGCAGAGTGGGCGAGAACATCCTCGCTGAGCATCAAGTCTATGCTGTCAGCGGGAATGCAGCCTTTAACCTGGTCATGAAGATCTCTGTATGCCACCAAAAATCGTGTCCGGGAAACCGATAATAGCAAAGCTAAAGTCTTGCTGAATTCCTTCGGGGAGATTTTTACCGATGGATGGGCAAAGATTGACGGGATTGCGCCGTACATCGTTGCCCCTACGAACGCGTAAATAGTTTGCTCGATGTCGTTATGAACGATAACGACCACTTCCTCTGGCCGCACGCCGTGTTCGTGATACATCGACACGTAACGACCCGCCCTCTCGATAAGACCTCCATAGGTAATGTTGATGGCGCCTCGTTGCGCAAACAGCAGCTTTGCGAAGAGACGTTCCGAGTGCAAGCTCGCGATACTATTCACATTTTCAATAAGGATGTCGGATTCTAGCATCGAGTCGATTTACCCGTGAGCTTTTACGGATTCGACATGTCGGCGATCTTAATTGCAGGATTGCCGCCCCAAATCTGATTCGGCGGAATCTTAGTATTCATGGGAACCAATGACATCGCGTTGACCATTGAATTCTCCCCGACGATCACGCCCGGCATTATGATCGATCTGACACCGATCAGCGCTCCATTTTTTATCTCTATTCCTCCGAGCACTAACACGGGCGATGGGGTCGACGCGTGAGCGTGTGCCATTAGTATTGATTCTTCCCCTATAATTACGTTGTCGCCCAAGGAAATCAGCGGCGGGTCTAGGAGTTTTCCTGCGATAGTTACAACGCCTTTACCGATTCGACTTCCCAGGAGTTGGTAAAAGAATTTGCGGAAAGGAATCGCTACAAGGCAATTAGAATACAACAAGCTTAGGTTAACGATCGAGAGAAATGTGTACAAATTCCAAATATAACACGCTAAAGGCTTTTCATTATAAGAGTAGATGCCCTCTTTGATTGGAAAAACCGTTCGAATAATTTTTAAGAAAATAATTGTCCACACAATCATGGCGATGTAAAAAGCCACCGCTTTCGTTAACAGGCTGACGCTAATCGCTCGATTTATAAAGAGGACGGTGAAAAAACTGAGAGCAAGAATTACCGTCTCCACCATCGGAGTGACGACAAGATCTTTCCAGCTCATGAATCGATTAGACCGGCCAGTTACCTCCGTGTTTGTAAATTGGTTCATTTTATCAATGGCGAGTCTCAATTTTGTGAGTCTAGCGGCGTACCAGCCGCTGACATCATGCGCCTGATCGTTCTTCCCGACGGAGGGGCGGCGAAACCCAGCCGGAAGAGCATCGCGGGAACGGACTTTTCACAAAGACCAAAAAATTTCTCTAGATCTCGCCGCAATCGGTCGATAATCGCGATTTGCTCGTGATTCAATCCATTATGATCATTGAACCGGGACCGTAGCTGAAGGAAAATGATCGCGGTCATGGGTTGGAGCGCGAGGTTCTCTTTAGTCGCTTGAAGCCATACACGCTGGAATGCGCGTCCGGCTTCTAAGAAGCTCAAAGGTGATGTATCCGGTGTCGAGATTAAGCCTGAGGCGGAGCACCGCTGCATTAGAAGATTGCTGTGATGGGCGACGATCTTGCTGAAGCCAAAGCGGTTCAAAAACGCCACGACGGACCAGTTCTTTAGGCCGCGAAATGCAAGTGAACCGGCGTGCCCGAGCTCTAAAGATTCGATCGGCAAGCCGTCTCGTGTCCTTTCAATTTCATCTTTGCTCCAACGAAGAGTGGAAAACAAATGGCTATGAATATGAGGATTCTCGAAGATCAGTCGGTCAGCGCAGGTAACCATTTGGCCTAATTGTTTGAGTCTGGCTTTTTCCTGAATCCATAAAAGCTCGACGTTCCGAAATTGTTCCGATGCGCTAGTCAGCCTTTTTAGAATCTTTGGATCAATGGGGCCGGTGGCGTACGGTTTGCGGTTCGTACAGCGTTTTTCGACAAACGTGACCAGCGGATCCGTGCTCGCACCAGACTCAAATGACACGCGTGCAATGATTTCTTCGTCGTGTGAATCCGGAAAATACTCGATTTTGGCCGAATACCCATCAGCCGATGCTGCAATCATAATGTTCTCTAGGGCAGCGCCTAGAGCAATAAAAGAGGCTGCATATCGAACGTTAAAAAGTGAACGATCGCGGTGAGGGTCATGCCTCACGAGGAGTGTGTCGCCGTCGGCGCGGAATGACCATGGTTGAAGGTTATCGCCGGAGGGCGCTTGCGCGCCGGAACGGGCGACCCTTTCAAAAAATTCAAAGGACAAGCTCACAGTCTTAGCGGCAGAAAGGTCCGGTTGGTACGTCGAAGAACATTAACTCCCGCGAATTAAATGGCCTTAACGGCTCCGAGATCCCAATCCCATTTAGCTCGCATAACCCCGATCGAACCCCAGGACGCGCAGTTTTCGAGAAAGCAATTTTCGTTTGACTTGCTGCAACCAATTTCGATTGCCGCGGCGCAGTCGCCGTTTGCGCAGCAACTGGCGGTAACAATCGAACTGGAGATACTCGGGCGCGAACATGGGGGGACGACGCCGTAACAAAATTTTCAACGTCTCTCCTCCTGCCAAGGATGCTGCCAACTGACAGCCTAAAATACTTGACGGCCCTCTACCGGTTTGAGTATCGACTGAGCTGAGATCCATGTAGGGTAGATGAAGGCCGCCCGGTGCTAATCCGACTATGAATCTCATCAACTGTTCAAAGGGCTCTTGATCATCCGTCAAATCGAAATAATCGTCAAAGCTCATGCCGCCAGTCGCGAACACGTGCAAGGTTGCCGAAAAACCCAATGGCGCAGCGGTTAAAGCTGGAATACCTGCTTGCCATGCGGCCGCGAAGAGTTGCCGACGCGCAGATAACGCGAAGAAATCGACGCCGTCAAAAACCAAATCGGCGTCCCTTACAAAGGCTCCGACGTTATCTGCACAGATATTTCGATCGACGACTTCCACTCTACACTCGGGATTGATGGAACGGATCATGTCAGCAGTGACTTCCGCTTTGTTCTTGCCGACGCTTTGAACCGTAGCCCCAATTTGTCGGTTCATGTTGGCGATTGAAAACGTGTCGGTGTCAGCGATTCGGAACCGTCCGATGCCGAGGCGGGCACATGTGTGCGCGTGCAATCCCCCAACGCCGCCGCAGCCGGCGATCACGACCAAAGACGAGGCCAGTATCTGTTGTTCTTCGAGGGAGATGAGACCAGCATTTCGTTCGAAGGCTTCGGCCTGCGAAAAGACAGCAACTCCGCTCGATCTATGTTTCCGCAAAGCGTCCACAAGTCTAACACCGACTTACATCGCTGTGGGATTTTTATAATCTTTTTTTAACTCGGAGAAACGCTTGTATCGAATTCCCGTGGGGATCGACTGGGCGAGCCTGGGATATTTCAATTCGAAATTGTCAAAACCGCTCGGGATTTTGATTACATGGGGAAATCTCATACCGCGATGCTCACACCCAGGCCCTGTTTGTTCGAGTTGCATGCCCAAACCTTTAAAAATTCTTGCCAACGACCGCACCGCAAGAAAGAACCAATGATTAATACCATTTTGTACGCTGTAGTCGCGAGCGGCGTACAGCAACGCCAACATTAGCCAGGGAGCCTTTCTTCGCTCGTCGGCCACAGTGATGTCACTGTCGCCGGCTTCGTCATCTGCGTTCCAGGGAATTTGATACGGCGTGTGTCGCTCTAGCGGGCGGCGGCGATATTGTGCAACTACGCACATTCGCGAAATCTCGGCGGATGTTGTAAAATCTTCCATTGATTCTGCTCGCTCCAGCCGCAGGAGTAAGTCTTTATCTATGGTGGCAAACCTACTTATCGGCAACTTCTCCAAGGGGCCAAGCACTAATCTTAGTGCGGCGATCCAGTCGCCAGTTGCCCGTGCTCTGACGATAAAATGCGCGGAATGTGCGTCGAACTCGTCAGTTTCTCTTTCTTGTGGGAAGCGCGAGGGATCCTCATAAGCGGTCTCGAGACAGTAGACCTGATAGCGTGTCCGATAGTTAATTTCTTTCCCTTCTGGGCAGTCCGCAAGGAAGACTTCGAAATAATCATCAAACATAGAGTAGCATACGAGCCGCTCGTAAGAGTCCCTAAGCCGCCGTCAGAACAACAACATTTTAGTGTCCGCTGTGTGGTCTGTCAATCAAGATATCGGCTTGGCTAGAGGAAAGTTCAACCCCGTATATCACAGTTATATTTGGGAAAAATTCCTTGTGGCACTATTGTGGCAGGGGTCCATTTCGGCCTTAGCGCGATCCATTGTACTAAATGGGGTGGGGAACGAATAAGCATAATTTAGTCATGTGAATGTAAACGTTTCTTACATTCAGGAATGTAATATATTTCGTGCTAAATCAACTGATTAGGGGTAGATTTTTAGAAAGCCCATGATAGTGTTAACATCTCTTACACCAGGGCAGCGTTGCGCAATTTTTTTCGCGTGTCTTCTTGGTAGGTTATGTATGGCATTTGTATTGCGTTCAATTGAACAGTTGGATATAAATATCACGGCTTCCGAAAAAGTAAGAGAAGCGAAGTGAGTTGGCTGGATGCGAGAGGAAGCGGAGTGGACAATGAATAAAAAAGAGTTCGAACAGGCGCAAAAGATCCGGAGCGAGGTTAGCGAGGTTAATGAGGCGGTCAAATCAGATACGTCCGAAGAGAAAACGCCAGCTGCTGACTTACAGCGCCGCCGCACCCTCATCGCTGCCCTCGCGGCTGCCCCGGCGGTGCTTTCGCTGATGAACCGTTCAGCCTGGGGGGCGCCGGCTTTTGTATCCTGCGCGCTTGTTGCATCTTATGTTCACGCCGGTAATAAGTGGCAATCTCCTCGTCCAATCAACGGAAATGGAACGCTTGCCATTCGCCCAGAGGACATTGACCACTGTAAATAGTTTTGCTGGCTAAATTTGCCGCACATCGTTTGGAAAACCTTTCCGCTTGTTTGGGTGACGTGGGGAGAGGAGTCGATTGTCTTCAATAAGTCTTCCGGAAACACTCATCTGGTAAACTCGATGGCCGCGAAAATTCTTTCGCTGCTGCAAGTACAACCCCGTTCGGCCGAAGAAATTTGTCAAAGCATTGCTACCGAGATGCAGCTCGATGCCGATGACGAAATCCTTCAACGGGTCAAAGTCGTTTTTGAAACACTAGACTATCTCGGACTCATCGAATCGCTTCCTCAGTGAAAATTTCGCAGTTGACGTTGGTCCAGCTGTTGGAGAGTCTCGTCGGTCCTGGGCTCTTTCTCAGCGCCGGCCCTTTTATTTTTCAGATAAGGACGAAAGTTCCGCAGATAGCTGAGGGGCTTCGACTACTTTACGGCGATTTTCGGATTGCGAGTTGCCAGGATTTTGCCGACTTTCACATTCGATTCGAAGAGCGGAGAAGCTGGCGGCGAGGATTTCGTCCGTATGCGTCTGTTGAAGTCGATGGCGATCGGCCATCTGGTCCGGTACCGCTTGAGCAGGTTTATGCGGTTTTCGAGGGGTGTTTGAATTGGTGTATCTTTACTCAAGCCTATCAGTACTTGATTATTCATGCCGCGGCCATTGAGCGGGGTGGGCGAGCGGCGCTCTTGCCCGCGCCGCCGGGCTCCGGCAAAAGTACTCTGTGCGCGGCACTGGTTAATCGGGGATGGCGTTTGCTAACGGATGAACTCACCTTGATTGCAACTGATAGCCGCACAATTGTTCCTCTGGCGCGTCCCGTGAGTCTCAAAAACGAATCCATCGATGTGATCAAGAATTTTGCTCCTAAAGCCGTTTTCGGTCCGGTTTCTCCCAATACGATTAAAGGAACGATTGCCCACATGAGGCCGCCGGCGGAGAGCGTGGCGCGGCTTGATGAGTATTGTCCGATCGCGTGGATGATTCTGCCTACGTTTCGATCCGGCGCAACCGTTTCAGTCGGCGAAATAAGTAAAGGTGAAGCCTTTATGAGAGTGGCAGAAAGCGCGGTAAATTACATGGCTCTGGGAGAGTTGGGATTCGAACTGGTCTCTACGCTGATCGACGAAGTTTCTTGCTACCGCTTCGAATATAGTGATTTGAACGGGGCCGTGCGTTGGTTCGACGACCTCGTCTTTGGCGATAAGTCAATCGTGGCTCAGCCGAGCGAATCGGACTAATCGTGCCGTGCTAAAACGAGCTCTCATAGCACCCGACAGGCTCGACGCTCTCCAACTGCACGAGTGGGATCGGCTGTTGCCCGAAGCCCGGGCGGCCGGTTTGCTTGCAAGGATCGATGTGCTGCTAAATGAACGTGGCATGTTCAACGGCATTCCAGATCCAGTTAAGCCCCATCTGATCGCCGCGCGGCGGATTGCCGACAACGAGCGTTGCGCAATTCGGTGGGAGGTAAATCGAATCGCGCACGCGTTGGTGGGAGTCGATACTCCTGTCGTCCTCTTAAAGGGCGCGGCCTATATACTCTGCGGCCTCCCTAACGCCAGAGGTAGGATTTCCTCTGATGTCGATATTCTCGTGCCCAAAGCTTCAATCGAACAGGTTGAAAAACGCCTGCTCGATCATGGCTGGCAACATATCAAGCTGGACGAATATGACCAGTATTTCTACCGGCAATGGTCGCATGAGCTGCCGCCGTTACAACACCGAGATCGTGGAACGGTTGTTGATGTTCACCACACGATCCTGCCGCCAATAGGGCGGTTGCATCCGGATCCGGAAAAATTATTAGAGGCGTCGGTGCCGCTGAAGGGGACAAAGTTCAACGTGCTCGCGCCCCCTGACATGGTATTGCATAGTGCGGCCCATGCTTTCCAGGACGGAGATCTTACGCGCGGTCTTCGCGACCTTGTCGACATCGATGATCTCCTCCGCCACTTGGGCGAAAAAAAAATTTTCTGGGATGAGCTGGTAGCGCGGGCGGAAGAGCTGGATCTCTGTCGGCCACTCTATTACGCACTGAGATATTCCCAGTTTTATCTGGAGACACCGATCGCGCAAAACATACTTGAAGTGTCGAAGGCCTGGCGGCCCGCTAGAACGGTATCCTTCGTAATGGACGCGACAGTCGATAATGTGATTACCGCGGGTCCTTGGCGCAAGGACCTATGCCTCAAGTTATCGCAGGAGTTGCTCTACATCCGCGCTCATTGGCTGCGTATGCCGCCTTATCTGTTGATTCCCCATCTCATCCGCAAGGCGCTCAGGAAGCCTCACGATGGAGCATAATTGGGCAATCCGCCTTCGAACTATCCGGGTGTGATTCCCCCACAGGCTGACCGCTTGCTAGGGGGAAAGTGCATCTTGACAAGCCGATCATGCTTTGGTCGACAGGTTAGGCCCCCCTCGGCCGACTTTCGCAGCCCGATGATCGTCTCTCGAAAACCAAACAGGCAAATCAGCCCTCGTTAGACGCATGTAATGTTAGACGCAAGATCGAGATTCACCTCCCAATCAGGTAATTTGCATAGACAACTGTGCCAGAGAAACTGTTCATTAAGTTGTTCGATTTACAAAGATATTCGACTTTATCTATTGGTCCCATCGTTGCTCTAAAGGCCGCGGAAAAGCCGACGGACTAGCTTGTCGCACTAGCTTGAAAACGCATCATGGTCGCCGCTTTGTCGCATAATGATTCGAATGCCGATATTTCGCGATCAAAGTCTGCGGATGCGCATATGCATGGAAGGCAATATGTTAAATTCCATTGGCTTGTCCAGCTGCTCTGAGACAGCGTGGATTACGTTTGATCCTGTCGGCTGAACATGCACCGGTTGCAAGCGTGTGTCTCGTGATCTACAGGTTACTTTGAAACATGTGTGGTATTTGCGGAATAATTGGCTCCGATGTCAATAAGGCAGTGACGGAGCGGCAACTTCTAGCCATGAAACGGGTCCTTACGCATAGAGGACCCGACGACCATGGAGTTTATTTGGCGCCGCAAAAGGGTCGCATAAGAGCGGCTTTGGGTCATCAGCGTTTAAGTATTGTTGATCTGGAGGGCGGTCACCAACCGATGTCAAATGAGGGCGGAGACATTTGGATCACTTACAATGGAGAGATTTACAACCATCAAGAGCTCCGTAAAGACCTGCAAAAACGAAGACACGTTTATAAAACCCGGAGCGACACCGAAACGATTCTGCATGCCTATGAGGAATATGGGGAAGATTGCGTACACAAGCTCCGAGGCATGTTTGCCTTTGCCATTTGGGACGGTCGAAATCGACGTCTATTCGCAGCACGAGATCGACTGGGTATTAAACCTTTCTACTATGCGCTCCACAAGGGCACGCTAGTATTTGCTTCCGAGATAAAGTCGATACTTGCTAGCGGGTTATTGCAAACGTCGGTGAACCTCCACGCCTTACCAGAATTTTTTACATTTGGTCAAACTGTCGCGGATGACACCCTTTTCGAAAGCGTCTTCAAACTGATGCCGGGGCACTGGCTCTCGTATAACGGAGAGGATATCAAAATTCAGCGATACTGGGATTGGCAGTTCGACGAACCTCCCACCTATTTGGAGGATGAGTTTTATATAGAGCGTTTTACTGAACTTATAGAAGATTCCGTTCGTTGCCATCTTATGAGCGACGTCCCAGTCGGGTTATTTCTGAGCGGCGGGTTGGATTCGAGTTTAATCGCTGCAATTATGGCAAGACTGCTCTCTCATCCGATTCAGACCTTCACCATCGGATTCGAAGACAGGTATTACAGCGAATTCGAGTATGCTCGCACCGTCGCAGCCCATGTAGGAGCACAGCATCACGAAGCGCTAATAACGGCACAAGCATTTCTTGATGCCATTCCTAAGCTCATATGGCATGAGGATGAACCATTAAAGGGAGCCGCGAGCGTCGCGCTATACTTTATATCCAGACTAGCGAGCGAAAACGCTAAAGTCGTGTTGACTGGTGAGGGTAGCGATGAGTTATTCGCGGGGTACAACGACCGATACTGGGCAACCATACTGAATCGTCGATTAGCCCAAATGGGCGGTGATTTTATCTCTGAAGCACTGCGCGAGCACCTGGTCCGAAAAATACTCTGGAAACTCCCATTGTCACTAGCGCTGAAGAAGAAGATCAGTCATACGATTGTTTATTTATCTCCGAAACTCGAGGAAATATTTTTCGACAACTTTCATAGTGTCTTTACTCGTGAAATGCAACAACATCTATTTGCTACCGGACCGTACCGTGGCTTATCATCGGCCGATCCTTATGCCAACGCGAACGCGTTGTTTGAGCGGTCGAACACGCAGAACTTTCTTCATCAGATGCTCTATACCGATGTAAATATGGATTTAGTAGAACTGCTGATGAAGCAGGATCAAATGAGCATGGCCGCGTCTATCGAGAGCCGGGTGCCATTTCTTGATCATTTGTTGGTAGAGTTTGCCGGGACTATCCCACCCCATCTTCGCTTGCAAGGACGGGCGGGAAAGCAGCTGGTCAAAAAGGTGGCCGAAAAATTCTTACCTCACAACATCGTGCATCGACCAAAAATGGGATTTCCTGTCCCATTCGGCAGTTGGCTCAAAGAAGATTCATCCAGAACAGTAAAAGATATCTTGCTGGATAAGCGGACAATCGACCGAGGATATTTCAATGTTTCTTATATAGAAGAACTCCTGAAATCGCATCAGATCGAGCAACGAGATTACCAAAATCAAATTTGGATGCTGCTAAACTTTGAGATATGGCATCGCGTCTTCATAGATGATGCGCCAAGATCTTATCTGTCGGATTGATTGGCTGCTGTCGCGACTATCTTATTTCGGAATGGCGTCTGCAGCGCCGCAGTGCGGAATAGACGGGCCTAGATGATCTCATACCAGATTTTGGTTCCATGGAAAGTGTTGGAACTCGACAGACCGGTGGCTTGCCTTTTCTTGGGGTTCATTATCGAGAAATTTACATCAACGAATCTTCCAAAAGCTAATCTCGTCGTCGAGTTATAATATGCGACACTTTTTCTTTCTCTCGTCGTCAACACCACTTAGCGAATAGCGAGCAGTTGTCGAAGGACTTTCTGTGTTAGAAGCTCTCCATCGCTGGGAAATTTTGCATCGGCGCAACTATGGCAGCCGTTTAAGCAAGAATCGGGGCGGGATTTTCGACTCGGTTTGCTAGCTTTGCCGTCCGTTACGACCGTTACTTTCTGTTCGCAGCAAGAAGCCAATCGATTATTTGAAACTGCGAAGTATTGCAGGTCATTGTAAACGATTGCTTATTTAATGGCCGCCTGACACGAGATAACTTAGTCGCAGCGCGACTGTACCTGCACGTCAAAAACGACGAAGCAAAAAAAGCAAGTGATCACGAACAATGGGAGCCGGGTCGGAACATTGACTTTTTCGTTCGTTGATTTTTCTCTGCACCATTTATCATTGCTCTTGGTTTAATTGCAAAGAGGTGGAACATTCTCAGACTTGGATGGGGGACCGTCGGCGACGTGTTCCTGAACTAGCCCCTCTATCGGTATAGCCTCAAATAACTGGCACCCTGGTGATATTCGAAGATTTACTAACATGGCCCGTGCCCCTTCGAGCGGGATTTCTAAACAATTCATCGCGGCAAGTTATTCCTTGAGGCAAAACTGCCCCGACTGGGTTGTTGGGATCAGTTCCGTATCACCTTTGCCTTAGTTTACGGGGGGAATGATGCCAAAGTAAGGAACGTTTACAAGCGTGCGTCCAAAATAACGTCGTCATTTCCATAGGTTTGATTGCGGATTATCAAAGAAGACAATCTGTAATCCCGGCTTACAGATTTGACTGTCCGTTCAAGAATTTTCCTTTGTGAATTTAAATAGTTACGGCGTGGCATGACTTGTGCGCTACGCAGAGCAGTAACCAATTAACTGCGGACAAAAAAATATTCTGGAGGAAATAAATGAACTGGAAAATTATTGCTAATAAGATCTCAATATTCCCCATGGTTGGAATACTCGGCCTGTTTAGCGCCGGGACTGCATTTGCCGATTTGATTTTTAGCACGGAAATTACGGTATTCGGAACCGGCTTGGGAGCGGTGAATACTTTGGTCACAGTCCACGATCCAGGGGGGCCAGGGAACAATAACGGCACCGAATCTGGATGCATTAATCAGAACGGCTCTTTCACGCCTTGCTTGGGAATTGAAGGTGGCGACAATACGGCAATAAACAACGTGCTCACGTTTAATACCGCCAACAACTTTGCAGCGGTAGTCAATATATCGGAGACGGGTCAGGATCTTACCGCTACCGTTACCGACCTGTACCTGACTTTCTGTAGCACCACCAACCCGGCACAATGCCACACGGCTTCCTATCTAGGTCCTGATTTGAGTATTACTCAAGGAACGGGAACCGGTCTTGGCGGATCAGGATTCACATTCCTCCTGACTGACGCCGAGTTCGCGATTGTGCAGGGGTTCGCAGGAGATAATGTCACGGTTTCTGGAGGAGTTCAGTTCGCCAATGGATCTACCAATGATGGGAATGATACGGTTCACGTGATCCAATTTACTCCAAACTCCAATCCGGGTCCTGGCCAAGAGATTCCAGAACCGTCCACGCTCGTGCTTCTCGGCTCTGGCCTTGTCGCGATGGTTTCACTTACGCGGAGATTTAGTCACCGATCAAAATAGAGACTCCAGTTAAGAACCATTTCTTTCCGAGGGCGTCGGGAGTTACTCCGGCGCCCTTGTCATTTGCAGGACCTTGCACCAGACGACGTATCTCTCCAATCCCCGCCGAAATTGGATTCTTGCTCTTTTAGTCTCAGAAGTAGAATATTATCGATATCCTACTGACAGTGAATTCCATACAACCATCCCGCTTCAAGGAAAAGTTTACGGAGCTCTTCGGAGTTGATCTGCGATCGCTCGCGGCACTGCGCGTTGCGATGGCGACGCTGATTATCATTGATTTGATCAGAAGGTGTCGAGACTTGGTTGCGCACTACACCGATTTCGGGGTCTTACCCAGAGCCGCACTGCTTCAGGATTTCAGCCGTTGGCGAATCTCTCTCCACTTAGCCAATGGCACATGGGAGTTTCAGGCCCTTTTGTTCGGGATTGCAGGCGCCTGCGCTCTCGCCTTGATGCTCGGATACAAGACGCATATCGCGACGGTCGGATCATGGTTTCTGCTCGCTTCGTTGCATTCTCGTAATCCACTTATCCTCGATGGAGGGGATGTCCTGCTCCGTCTTATGCTGTTTTGGGGGATTTTTCTCCCCTGGGGCGCTTGCTGGTCCGTGGATCGTGCCCTGGGCCCGCCTGATATTAAACTTCCTGAACGGAAGCTCTCTGCCGCAACATTCGCGTATGTAGCACAAATCGTTTTTGTCTATTGGTTTTCGGTGTTGCACAAGACCGGCCCCGAATGGCATGAGGGGACCGCAGTTTACTATACCCTTCAATTCGACCAAGTGGTCACTCCCTTTGGTCAATACCTGCTCCAATTTCCGTCCTTGCTGAAACTCTTAACTCATTCAGTTGTGTGGTTCGAGAGGATCGGTCCCTTGTTCCTCTTCTCGCCCATTTTATTCGGACCAGTACGTACTGCCGCCATATTGAGTTTTTTTCTCCTGCACATCGGAATCGGCATTTGCACTAACGTCGGGATTTTTACGTGGGCTGCTCCGTTTAGTTTGTTGGGGCTCTTACCCTCGTGGTTTTGGGACAAAATTCCTACTTGTCTAAAAAGAACTGAGCGCCTAAGAACTGAAATCTACTACGATCAGGACTGCTCGATTTGTTTGAGAACCGCCCGATTAGTGGAGAGGTTTTTACTGCTATCTAAGAATGTAGTGGCGCCGGCTCAATCGAATCCCTCTATAGAATCGGATATGCGCTTACATAACTCTTGGGTAGTCATAGACCACCAAGGGACCAAGCACTTTAGATTCTCAGCTCTGAGCACTTTAGCGGCAAGGTCGCCGTTGATTTGGCCTCTTGCAATTGTTTTAAGGACATCGTTTTCAAATCGCGTTGGCGACTGGATCTATGAAGTCATTGCAAATCACAGGGGATGCCCGATTAATAGGCCGTCGGCACCTCCCAGGCGTTCAAATTTAAAGCTCGGCATCTCAGTCAACCTGCTCATTCTATTTCTGTTAGGGTACGTCTTTATGTGGAATCTAAAAACCCTGCCGAACTTTCATTTTAAGCTTTCGGAACGATCAAGTGCACTCGGGGAATTGTTGCGGATCGACCAAATATGGAACATGTTTGCACCCCGGCCGCCAATGAATGATGGCTGGTACGTGATCGGTGGAAGACTCAAGAACGGGGAAGTGGTTGACTTGTTCAGAAATGGTGCGAGTGTGAGCTGGGGAAAACCAGTCTCTGTTGGCAATCTTTTCCAGAGTTACCGCTGGTGGAAATACTTACTTACGATCTGGAACAAAGGCGACAACAATTCATGGCTCAATTACTCCTCGTATCTTTGCCGAGCATGGAATGCCGACCACGATCTGAATGAAACAGTGGAACACCTTCGAATCATCTACGTGTTGGAAACAACCCTGCCGAACTACGATGTAGCCCCACTTCAAAAGATTTTGCTCTTTGAGCATCACTGCGGGGAAAAACAGTGATGAGAAATTATTATGCGGAGGGAATCCGAATTACGATGAGGGTGGCCCGCCGGATTGACCCGGCGGGCCGTGCCTACTTATTAGTTTACTGTCAGCGTGAGAGGGGCGGATATTCCACAATTTCCCGCTCCGTCATATGCTTTTGCGTTAATGCCATGGGCACCTTTACCCCACGGCTTGGTGTTCATTTTGAAAGTATAAGGATTAGAAGTATCCGTCACTTGCAACTTTCCGTCGACGTAAATTTCCACCTTGGCAACTCCAGTCTGATCATCTGATGCCAACACGCTCAAGTTGACCCATTTACCATCATACTGCATTGTGACCAGCTGCACCGTCGGTGGCGTCGTGTCTCCTGAAGGTGGAGGTGGAGGGGGAGGCGCTGACGGCGGCGGCGCTGCAGTCGATGCCGCTAAAAGGGAGGCAAAGACATTTATCCTGCCCGATCCATAATACTGATCATAGCCGGGTGATCCACGATCATCAGCATTGTTTTTTATAAGGTCGACGACTTGCGAATTAGTTAAAGAAGGATTGAGTGAAAAGATCAACCCCGCGAGTCCAGCAGTGATCGGGGATGAAAAAGAGGTCCCGCTAGCGTATCTATAGCCGCCGCCATTCGCTGTTGTATAAATTGAAACACCAGGCGCGGAAACGTCCACAGAGCTGCCGTAACTCGACCAACCAGTCAAATTATCATATTGATCCGTGGCTGATACCCCAGCAACATTGTTCAACGCGGCGGGATAAATTGGATCGCTACTTGCGTAATTGCCGGCAGAGGCTACGATCACTAGGCCTTTGTTCCAGGCATAGTTAACAGCGTTTTGCATTGTAGATGTGAAGCCGGTCCAGCCAAGGCTTATATTAATGACACGAGCGCCATGGTCGGCCGCATAAATGATGGCTGCAGAAGTATCTGATACCGTGCCTGTGTTACTAGATGTCACCGTTACCAGTGGCATTACGGGGTTGTTCCAAGTCACACCGGAGACTCCGATGCCGGAGTTGCCCATCGCCGCAGCGGTCCAGCGACGGCTGTTCCGTGGCCAAGAACATCCCGGGTGTCGGCGGGATCACCACCAAGAAAGTTATAGCCGGGAACTTGCATCAGGTCCGGATGATATGGATCAACTCCTGAGTCGATCACTCCAATAACTATCGAACTTGAGCCAGTGATTATGTCCCAACCCTGTGGCGCAGATATTTGCGGAAGATGCCATTGATATAGGAAATCTGGATCGTTCGGTTGCAGTTGACCTTGTCCGATTAAATTTCGCTCGACGTACTCAATCTTTGGGTTCTTTCGAAGCGCTCCTTCAATGGCTTCCAACGCTTGAGCCGGGACCTTAATATGATGGACCTTGATCTGCGAAAGAGTTTTGATTTTCTGTCCGCCATGGGCTTTGTACTGATTCTCAAGATCCGCCTCTGAAACACCCGCCTTCGGGGCAATTAGTAACTCACCCGGAACGTGAGGAGAGTTCTGCGCCGAGATCAATTTGGGAAAGCTCATAAGAACTCCAACGATCAACGTTAATCTGCACAGCATAGATTTGAGCACTCGTACCTCCTTGCTTTTGTGAGCCAGCCTTTTCTACTGCAAGTAGGCGGATCGGCAGTTTCTGCAAAAAGCTAAAACCGTGGGATCCTTCCTTTGGTAACCCGGCTATCAGGAATGACCTGACCCGTGGCTTTGCGTCCCAGCCTCGCGAATGGTTTGCCTTTGTCGAGAAGTAGGCTTGTTATTAAGCGCCAATTTGCTTCAGCAAGGGGTGTTCCAAGCGGAGAGATTCGGTCCCGCATGAATTTTTCGTCAGCATGGAGGCGCTTTGACAGCCAAATGTGTGATGAAAGGCGTTTTACAGAATGATCTTCCTGAACTCCGGACGCCACATGCACCTCGGTGAGTGCACGCTAATGTTCGCTGTCTGCGCAAGAATTGTGTTTTGGCAGGGATTGACCCCGTAGACGGTGCGCATAATCAACTAATAACTTTGCTCGCCAACGAATACTCAAAGGCGGCAAAAACTATAGTGAATTGGAAAAAAAGGCTGGACTAGAGAAGGAAGGGGAGAGTCCTTTCACATTGTCCTGTTTCAGGACAAAAAAAGGCCTCATTGATCTGACATCAATGAGGCCAAGCAAAAAACTTGTATCAGATGGAGAAGAGAGGTCAGCTTCCGTAATCGCTTTTGACTTGCGATGGAGTTATAAACCACGATCCCGTGCAACTGCGACGCGCAGTTTCACCGATATCTTTCCCGTTCGTTCCGCCGTCGTAGTTTCCTGGTACGCCGAAGGTTGCCGTATAGGCCACAGCCGCAGTGGCTTGCGTTCCAACACAGGTGGCCAGTTTAAGAGGCACGTGCAAAATCGAAAACAAAATACTCCCGAGGACGAATATCCCATTATCCTCCTGGTCGGCGGATTGGGCCCTGCCAGTGACGGGTACTGCCAAAATAGCAACGGTCAGGATTAACGCCGAGAGTGCGCTAATTAATCGCTTCTTCATGATCGTGGTCCCTTTCTTTTGTCGAGCTTCGTTATTTTGCTTGGGAACCGCTTGTAAGTCAAGCCGGAACATTGGGGCGTGCGTGGATCTAACTATCGCGTCTACGGCTCGTAGCTGTGAGCGAGCGGCACAGGATCTTTCTCTCTCGTTTTGGCGATGAGTGGCTCCCTGATCAATGTAGTGGGGGGCGACAGCAAAAACTGCGTCATTGCATCAGCGGGCACGGGGCGGCAAAAATAGTATCCTTGTCCTTCGTCGCATTGAAAAACCCTGAGCATTCTCTTTGACTGAATCGTTTCAACTCCCTCTGCAACGATCTTAAGTCCCAGGTTGTGACCCAAGTCAATAATTGATTTGACGATCACAGAGCTATCACGGTCGGTTTCGATGTTTTGGATAAATGACTTGTCAATTTTAATGCATGAGACGGGCAACTTCGTGAGGTATGCGAAGGAGGAATAACCCGTACCAAAATCGTCAATTGCGAATCGAACCCCCAAATGGCGAATTTGGTCTAACGTGCGAATCACTCGTTGCGGATCACTCATGATGCTGGTCTCGGTGATTTCTAGTTCCAGACTCTCTGGCGGCACGCCCGTGTCGCGCAACAGCGCCTCGATCTGTTCCGGGAGTTCTTGTGCTTCGAGATTCCACATCGTGAGGTTGACGGCGATGCTAATATCCAAGCCGATTTCCTTCCATTGGCGGCACTGCAAGAGCGACTGCTGAAGTACCCACAGAGTCAACGGAATAATTAACCCCGTCCGCTCTGCGACGGGTATGAATTGATCGGGTACGATGATTCCATGCTGAGGGTGTTGCCAGCGAAGTAACACCTCGACGCCCGTCACACGTTCTTGTAAGAGACTCACTTTGGGTTGGAACGTAAGGAATAATTGATCCGAGACGATCGCCTGCCGAAGCTCGCTCATCCATTGCCGAGCGCTGATTAGGCCGCCGGGATGCGATGCATAAATCGTAAAAGGTTTCCTGGCAGTGGTGGCCAACGCGAGGTCGTTTTCCGCGTGTTCAATTAAACTCCTGACGCTATCACCGTGCTCGGGAAATAGAGACACTCCTATTCGCGGCTCGAGGACGAACGTTTGGTTGCCAATCTTTACCGGTTCCTCCAGCCGGTTCAAAAGACGGTTCGTTACTAGTTCGAGGTCCTGGGGTCCCTGGACGGATTGTAAGAGAACTCCGATATGGCCGCCGCTCAGTAGTGAAACCGTATCGGAATCGCGAAGTCCGCCCCTTAATCGCATCGAAATGGAATTAAAAAAAGCTGTAAGGTTGGCGTCCCCGGGATGTATTCCATTCTTCGCAGTATCAAACGCAAATAAAAGAACTGCCATCTGGGGAATGCTGTGCTTGGCCGACAGGATCGCTTGCCGAGCTCGCAGTTCAAACTCAGAGTTGCTGGCGGCGGATCCAGGGTTGTTATTCATCGTATGGTTTTTTTCGAAACATCAAGAAACAATCGTCCACGCGCTTGCGCGCGAGACGTTGCTCGTCCGAAGACAGTGGATAAGCATCTGCATCCATCCTCTAGGCGATCCGATACGTGTGCGAGCAATGGCCATGCCAGCAACCGATCCGCTCTGTGCGAGACACTGAGTATCCGCTACTTAGCTCACCGAAAGGCAGTCCGCTCGTTTGACCGAACGGCGGCGAATGGCAAAAACGGCAAGTGCCACAGACAAAAATGTCATGATTCGTAGAGTGACACCCGGGACCCTTGTCGCATCGTTAGCATCCGAGAGACCTGTTGACGTTTATCGTCGTGAATTTCACTGAAGGACTAACAGGTGGGATAAAAAATGCTTAACCGTTGCACGACAACGTGACCACGCGACCGGGTCGCAGCGCAGTTTCGAAGCGAGTCAAGTGGGTCATGTCATTGATCTGAAATATCAGCGCTCGTATGGCAGAGTTATGGCGGGATACCTTGCAAGCAATGGTTCGTGGGCCGCGTCTTTCTTAACAAAAATTGTGGCGACTCGATCGGAATAGATCGGCTGCCAGTCTCTTTGATCGCGGAGAGCTGCGGTGAGCGCTGAGTAAGTATCGAAAATGATCCAGCTGATATCGTATTTGCCAAGAATCTCTCTCCACCCGGGTTGGACATTGGCGATCGTTAGATATGCGCTACCGAGCTTTTCTCCGTACATATCAGACCGTCCGTCCATAAAGACGCGATACGTCGGCCAGGCGGCAAATATTATGTAGTCGCCGAATTCGTCGTTATTGAACATATTTCCAGTGACGGTTTCTTTCTTGAGGAATTCAACCGCCGCGACGGGGAATTTTTTATCGTCGAAGTGATATTTAAGGGTTCCTGTTAAGATTAGGCCAGAGACGAAAAGCACGGCGATGACAGGCCAAAAATAGCCCTGTAAGCTGGTATCGATCGCGTTTAGATTTAGGTTGCGGTTTCGGTAATATCGCAAAAAAGGTTGGGGCATTTTATCGATAATACTCACTGCCGTTCTGAGCAGAAGGGGCGCAGCAACGATGGCAAAAAGCGAAACATGTCGCCCTGAATAAAGAGCCATATACGATAGCAAGGTTATAAGCGCGACTTCGATCAGATTCAGCGGCGATCGCGATAGAGCAAGCAGACCGATCGCTGCCAATAACATGTACTTGAAGGGCAGGACGTCATGGAAGTTCGGTGACATGAACTCCGTAACGCGGTCCATCACAAAGCGGTCGGATGTAACTCGAATAGGAAACCATAGGATTTCGAATCCATAAGGGTTAATTGCGCAGATAACTACGGTCGCGATAAGAACTAGGAACAGCGTCTTCGCTTTAACGCGATATCGTTGTACTTGGTCGGGACGTCCACTGATTGAGTAGACAACGTTGCCGATCAAATAGATCACGAGCAAAACGAGCCCGATGAAATAGCCGCCGTGGAGATTGACCCAAAACAACATGAGCAAGGGCAAGTACATCAACGTGCGATCGTTGTTATATTGAAATCGGTCCAGGCAGTGGCACCAAATAACTGCCAGCAGGAGCGAAAAGGAGTGTGGACGGGCCAGCCAATGAGTCGAAGAGGTCGCCGTCGCGAGCATGGTAATACAGGTGCATAGCAGAATGTCTTGTGATTTGCTGCGCAACGTTTGATATAGCAACCAGTGCGTCATTGCGAACAGAAAGGCAAAGAACACAACGATGCCAGTTAGACCGACGAACCTGAAGATCATTGCCATTATGACTTCCGCCAGCCATTCATGAGCCGTCCATTTGAGCGGAGGAACGTGTAGTGAGTAGATGTCCTGTTTTGGCACGTCCCAGGTCTGTAAAATAATTTCACCCGTACGGATGTGATAGCCTGTGTCGCCGTCCCCCAGTAGTCCCTGGCCGGAATTGAAGACCAAAACAAAAAGCACGGCGACGAAAACCATGTTTCCGATGGAGGGTAACAGGATCGCGGAAATCGCCTTCGTCTTAGACGAAGCGATTCGTCCGTCGCTCACCGTTGCGTGATTCAGCTGCGAGTTGCTTGAAAAATGTGGAATATGCGTGTGCTCGTTTATAGCGGCGCAACTAACCGATGGCGTGGCTAGTGTTTGCGGACTTCTGTTCTCTTGTTTCCGCATTCGACTTCAGGATTGGATGATCAGCACGAGAGGGCGAAGGGTGCCGCCTTAATAGCCCAAGCAACTGGCTTGTTCGTGATTTCTGCTTCTCATAATTTCTCGGCAGAACGACTCTGAAGGTGGACCCTTTGCCAAGTTCGCTTTCGACTGTGATGGTTCCCTTCACTTGCTCGAGATGCTTTTTTACTATACTCAGACCCAATCCGATGCCGCCGCGCGAGTTTTCAGAAGATGTTTTGTGGGCCTGCATGAATGGTTCAAAGATGCTTGCCAAATGATGCTCAGAAATTCCCATCCCGGTATCTTTGACTTCGACGACGGCGGAATCGGTAGATGGAAGCGACGTCACACGCACGGTGATCGATCCGTGATCGGTATATTTGACTGCGTTCTGCAAAAGATTACTTACGACCTCTTTTACGCGGACCGCATCACTACGGATCGGCGTGGGATCTCTTGGGAGATCCCAATGAAGATCGATGCCTTTCTGCCGGCAAAGAAATTCAAAAGTTTCTCTCAATTCACTGACAATTTTGACCAGATGTAGATCTTCAATTCGGACCGGCTGCTTACCCGCTTCTAAGCGCGAGTAAATCAGGATCTGGTCGATCATATTCTTGAGATGAGTCGACTGTTTGGCGACGACCTGGAGAATCTCCTGGTGTTTTGTTTCTATTTCTCCATAGAGACCGTCCGTAATACATTCGATATAACCAATGATGACCGCCAACGGCGTGCGGAGCTCGTGGGATACCTGATTTAAGAATTCGGATTTTAGCTTGGCAAGATTTTCTGCCCTCTCTTTTTCCTGCTTAAGCAGTTCGAGCTGTTCGGCTGTTTTGTTTTTGGAATTTGACGAGACGTTGCTGATGGCCAGCCCCATCATAAGAATCCCAAATGACGCGATGCTCCCGTAGACGATTAGCTCTCTATTGCTCGCCAACAATGTTGTCAGAGAATCTATCCGACTCGAGACCAGATCTTCTCGCGATGGTTTCGTTCCTTGGCGTGGATGAACCGTTGCTTCGCGATGCTGAGCGGCCTGGATAACGGATTTCAAACTGCTGTAACTCTCGTTGGCCAGCAGGGTGGTTCCCGCGGCTAACCCGGCAAACACAATAGCCGCAAGGATTACGTTCCGTGATGACATTTCAATCACGGATGTGCAGAAGTCTGAATGGGGCTAGTTTTTTTTTCGGATTCCCATAATTCAATACGGTCCTTACCCGAATTCTTTGCAACATACAGCGCCCGGTCCGCGTCGTCCAGAAGTTCTCGCCAGTCTGAATAAAATTTCACCGAACTTGAACTGACCCCGATGCTGACTGTGAGCGTAAAAGGTCGAGCGGTGGTGCCAAAAGAACATGAACGAATCGCCTCGTGAATTTTGCTCGCGACTTGGAACGCACTTTCTTGATCGGTTTCAGGTAAAACGAGAACGAATTCTTCCCCGCCGTATCTCGAAGGAAAATCGCTTTGCCGAGTCTTGTCGCGAAAAGTCTCGGAGATCTTGACCAGGGCGGCGTCGCCGCCATGATGACCGTAAGTATCGTTGATCATTTTAAAGTTATCGATATCCAAGATTAAAAGGGACAAAGGGTTGTGGTAGCGCTTGGAGCGCTCAAACTCCTCGTGAATTTTCTTTTCGAAAGCGCGCCGATTGAAAAGGCCAGTAAGCGAGTCGACCTGAGTCTGATATTCGAGATGTTGCTGGTATTGGACGACTCGCGACCCAACTCTTATCCGCGCGAGCAATTCTGAAAACGAAAACGGTTTAGTAATGTAGTCGTCGGCGCCGAGGTCCAGTCCCCGGACGCGATCGCCCTCTTGTATTCTCGCGGTGATGAGGATGAGGTATATGCTCTTCAAGGCGGCGTTGCTACGGATGCGCTTGATTAGTTCGAAACCGTCCATCTTTGGCATCATAATATCAGAAAGAGCAATTTGTACATTCTCAGTCTCAAGCTTTTCCAGCGCTTCTACACCATTTGCTGCCGTGATCACCCGATATCCCTCGCGCTGAAGCACGATGGCTAAAAGGTCCCGTTGGTCCGGGTGATCTTCAATTATGAGAACGGTTAACGGGACGTTATCCTTTTGGTCATTGTTCATCTTCGAATATCCTTCAACCCTGGCTGTCATAGTTCAGATTTGTTTTAAAATTTTGGCTGGCGCTTGTCTGAAATCGCGCAAATCAACCAAATTGATACCCTTATTATTATTTATGATCAAACTCGGGAGCTAAAAAGCCTATTCTACGGCGGCGTCTGCTCAAACCGACCAAACCTGCAAAGCGCGGTTAAACAATGAACTCTTCCAATCAAACGTGGACGTTGCCAGTGATGTCCGCAACCGCCCCGTGCGCCGTAGAACTCAATTGTCCGAGTGAAAGGACCATTGATACAATGATAAGGACCCTGATGATAGATCTAGGGCGCGACATCAATGATCTCCTTTGCGGTTGAAACAAGTCTATATAGGTGCAATAAGTGCAAACGGTTCGCGTTGCACTCTACCTTCGGGGGACATGGAATGTAGAAACTAAAGTCCGCTCAAACCAGGAAAGGGGGTGAACGAATCATGGAGCTTTTAAAACGTCTGTTAGTTGAGGAGGACGGTCAAGGGTTGGTTGAATACACCTTGATCGTCGTTTTGGTGGCCTTGGTCTTCTGGGTCGCGATTAAAAATACCAACATCGGCAGCCAGTTGGCCAGCGGTTGGAGTAAGGTCACCGCTTGCGTTACTACGCCGTCTTCGTGTACTTCGTCCACTTAGGGCTCTTGGCTTTTTGATCGTCGAGCAGCGCGTGGCTCGATCGTGAGGTTTTCTTCACGACAAGCCACGCGCTTGCTTGCCGTCAGTAAAGGCGAGAAAATTTATTGACAAGATTTTGGATGAAGTGTACGCTTTGACTGTTAATAATGGCGTTTTAAACATTTGACGTTTTTAGATCCTGTTATTTTTTTTGTGAGCGGTCTTTCAGTTTTCTTCGATTTAAGAATCCGAAGAATCCCGAACTGGCTTATCATCGTAGGATTATTTTGTGGTGTAGTTTTGAATGCATTCCAAGGCGCCAGTCATTTGTTTCAAAGCATTGCAGGATTCGTTGTGGGAATCGGTGTGCTGATCCTTCCATTTGCTTTTGGTTGGGTGGGAGCTGGTGACGTTAAGTACTTGGGCGTCGTTGGCGCACTTTTGGGTGTTTCGTTGCTACCGCGAGTCTTCTTCTATTCTGCGCTCGTTGCGGGGTTAATTGCCGTTGGCTACCTAGGTTTTGGACTAGCTCGGATCTCCCGATTTAAACAAACATGGTTGGACCTCAAAGTCGCCGTTTTGAGCATGGGGTATGTGTTACCGGACCCGGTGCAAAAGCGGACTCGCGAACATGGCGATTCGGTTCCGTGGGGAGTCGCGTTCGCAGCTGGAACAATAATCGCATACTATGTCGACCCAAATGGCCGGTGGGCTGGCTTTTAGCCCTGGACGAATGTGGTCAACGGGGAATCTCGTGTATGTACGGTAATTTCTTGGCAAATAATTTAATTGGATGAGGAGCTGCTATGCAGAATAGGCTAAAGATTGCCCTGGTCGTCGCGGTCTTTTTTGGTTTGATCGCGGCATATGGAATATACAATTTTCTCAGTTATCAACAAAAAGAGGCTGATGTGTTGCGAGCGGCAAACCAAGAGATTGTCGTCGCGGCGCAAGACATCGCGCCCGGTACGACATTGAATGACGAAGCTATCAAAAAAGGGGTCATTAAGACGACGCCCTGGCCAAAGAGTTCCATACCCGCCGGTGCGTTTTCTTCCCCGCAACAGGTTGTGGGCAAAGTCAATCGGGTTAAGATTCTAGCGAATGAACCCATATTAGAGTCACGGCTTGCGGGTGAAGGCGCGGGACTTACTGTTCGGCTTGAGGCTGGGAAGCGTGCCTTGGCCGTGCGAGTGGACGAGATTATCGGCGTGAGCGGTTTTATTGTTCCCGATGACCGAGTTGACATAATTCTCACCACGACTCCCCTGGGCGCTGGCGCAGACATGAAGATTTCAAAGATCGTGTTACAAAATAAGCGGGTTCTGTCAGTCGCGCAAAACACCGAACAAAAGGACGGCAAACCTCAACTCGCACGTTCAATCACCCTAGAGGTTACTCCAGAGGAAGCGGAGAAGATGTCTCTTGCCTCTTCAGAGGGGCAAATCGTGCTGGCTTTGCGCGGCCTTGGAGATGATAAAGAAACAACAACGATTGGCAGCAATAAGCGAGATCTTCTGTCGCTTGCAGCGGTAACCCGTAAAGTTTCTGGTGGCCCGGCCACGCAGCCTCCGCCCGATAAGTATCGCGTCGAGGTTATCCACGGTAGTAATCGAAGTGTGGTGGAATTCTAACTGGGAAGGGGAGCGTACATGATCAATAGTTGTTTAGTCCGGGGGCGGCTAAATAAAATCACTATAACGGTCGCTTTTTTATTGGCACTGGTGGCGCATGAAGCGGCGGGACAGCCACAGACGGTGCCAACGATCACGGTCACCGTTAACAAGTCCATGGTGTTTCGGCTCGCCCAAAGAGCCAAGCGTGTATCGGTTTCGCAGCCGGAAGTGGCGGACGTCCTCGTGGTTGCGCCGAGTCAGCTCTTGATCAACGGCAAGAACGTGGGTACCACATCTCTCATCATCTTCGATGAGAAGGGCGAAGTATCGAACTACGATTTGATTGTCGCGCCCGATATTTCTGCGTTGCGCGGGCAACTAAGAACGATTTTTCCGAATGAAAAAGTTGATATCTCGACATCTGGGCCGTCCTTAGTCCTGCGCGGAGAGGTGTCCAACGAAGTCGTTTACGACCGGGTATTGGAAGTCGTCGCGACCTATCTCCCGCCCAAGCCTCCCGCGACTGTAGCACCTTCCACAAGCACGTCTTTTACTATTGGAGCGAGTCCTATCGCACAGATTTCGAGCTCGGGAGTTGGCTTTGCCAGTGGCGGAACGTTGGCCTTTACCGAGGAAACATCCATCACCGACACATATCGCTGGAGTGACAAGAAGAAAATCGACGGAGTCATCGATTTGCTGGTCATTAGAGAAATCCGCCAAATTGAGCTGGACGTCGTCGTGGCCGATGTTTCAATGACCAAACTGAGGGATATCGGTTTTGATTTTGCTCAGGCTTACAAAGGTCAAGTTCGTAGTATGACCACCATCGGCAGCTCAGCTTTTGGTTCGCTTGGAACGCAGACAATTACAGGGAATGACATTACTAGCATCGGCACCTTTCCTCCTGCGACTGGAGTCTTCCAGTGGGTCAACGGCGCCTATTCCTTTGCGACGCTGTACCGCATGCTACAAAACAAGGACATCGCGCAAATCTTAGCTCAGCCGCGGCTTGTGGTGAAAAACGGCAAGAGTGGCGGCTTTTTATCTGGCGGAGAAGTCCCTATCATCACAACCACAGCAAACACGTTCGGGGTGATCTATAAACCGTTCGGTGTTCGGCTTGATTTTATTCCGACAATTACTTTGTCGGATAGAATTGATCTTCGGGTGTTTCCTGAGGTCAGCGATATAGCTGCCGGTGCCGGGACAGGTACCCCTAGTTTTGTGGTCCGTCGAACCATAAGCCGGGTCGAGATGAAGGAAGGTGAGAGCCTGATTATCGGAGGCTTGTTAGATCAGAGAGTCGTCAAGGATCTGACGAAATTCCCTTTTTTGGGCGACGTGCCAATTTTGGGCGCGCTGTTCAGAAGTACTAAGTTTAATAACAAGGAATCGGAGCTAGTCTTCGTTATCACGCCGCGCATCGTCCGCACTATGAAGCCGGGTGAAAAACCGCAACTTCCATCTCTTGAAAAATATGATGACCCGGATATCCGTCAGGTTCCATTACCGGGGGGTTTCGAAAAGAAGCCAGCGGCTCCGGGCGCATCGATTCCTTAGAGCAATAATCACGAGATTGGGGAAATGGATTAGAGACAACAACCAGGTAACGCGGAATCATGAAGTTAGCAATTTGCTTAATCGGCGAGGATAGTCTGGCCCTAGCTTCACTCAAGCAGCAGCTTGAGAAAGAAGCATCGGTCGCGGTGGAACCGAGGGTTTATGGCTACGGGGACGCGTATGACGGGCTAAAAACCCGAAATGGGGCCGTTGTCGCTGTAGTCGATATCAACCGCGATCCCGAACGGGCCTTTGCCGTAGCTGAACAAATCAAACTACGACTCACGAACGTCCGGCTGGTGATGACCTCACCAACCGGCGCGCCGGACACGATTCTGCGTGCGATGCGTTCCGGAGCCGAGGAATTTCTTCCCCAACCGTTCAATTGGAACGAGGTTCTTAAATCCTTCGACACGATTCGCAAGAAGATCGATGTTCACACCACAAAAGGTGCCGAGCGGGGGCACATCATTGCGATTTCATCCAACAAAGGAGGAGTGGGGTCAACCACTGCAGCGACCAATCTAGCAGGGTGTCTAGTAGCTCAGAAAAAATCAGTTTGTTTAGTCGATCTCGTGCTGCAGTTTGGTTCCGTGACGAGTTTTCTCAACATTGACGCGTCCTATACAATTCTTGATTTAGTCAAAAACTTGAAACGTATCGACCCACTTTTTCTCGACGGCTCTCTTGTGAAGCACGCCTCCGGAATCAGGGTTCTTGCAGAGCCTTTTTATGCCGAGGATGCGAGGCGTATTACGCCGGCGGATATCGACGAAATCTTAGACGTTTTGGCACAATCCTTCGATTATGTCGTAGTCGACACTCCAAAGGAATTCGACGACATGCTCGCATTGGTTCTCGATAAGGCCAACTTAATTCTATTCATAACTGAAATGGATGTGCCTTCCCTCAAAAGCGCCCACCGGGCGCTCGAGCTTTTCGAGCGAATGGGTATCTATGACAAAAAAATTCGCTTGATTCTCAATCGGTATGTAAAGAGCAAGTTGATGACTCTTGAGTCTGTCGAAAAAGCACTCGGCGTGAAAGTTTTTTGGACATTGCCAAATAACTATCCCGTCGCGATTGCGGCGGTCAATCAAGGGCTGTCGATCCAGGAGTGTGACCCAAGATCCGATATCGCTAAGAGTTACGTGGGCCTAACCGATGCGGTATCGCATACTTTCATATACTCGGGATCGTCTCGGGCGGAGGTCGAAGATGACAAGAGGTCGGGCCTCTTCGGCCGGCTGCTCCCGCCAGTTCGTGGGCTAATTAAGTAAGGGGCAATTGTAATGAAGAATCCATCGTTTGATGCCGACAAAGACCGCTGGGAATCTGAACGAAGCAGCGGGGATGGGCAACGCATGCCAATCAGATCACTGCAGACTACCAGCCCGGATATAATCCTTCAGGATCTGCGGCTGCGCATCCATCGAAGGCTTATCGACACATTAGATCTTTCGAAACTGTCCAATTTGGAGATGGAGCGGGTAAGGGTAGAGATTCGCCGTATTCTCGAAGACTTAGTTATGGCGGAAGCGATTCCGCTGAGTCGCGCCGATCGAGATCGCCTCGTGATGGAAGTTCAGCACGAGGTATTTGGTTTGGGCCCGCTGGAAACTCTAATGAAGGATCCGGAGATTTCCGATATCCTAGTGAATTCGTCGAGCCAAATCTACGTCGAGCGGTACGGTAAGCTCGAAAAAACTGATGTGCGTTTCCGCGACGACGCGCACTTGATGCAAATCATCGAAAGAATTGTGACTCGGGTCGGGCGGCGCGTCGATGAGAGCTCGCCGATGGTGGATGCCCGTTTAGCCGACGGCTCGCGTGTGAACGCGATCATTCCCCCATTGGCATTGGACGGTCCCATCCTATCCATCCGGCGGTTCGGCGCCGAACGTCTTACTATCAACGATTTGATCCAATTTAACTCCATACCCCCGCAGATGGCGGAAGTTGCCGCGGCCTGCGTCAAATCGCGACTCAACATGATCGTTTCCGGTGGCACCGGCGCGGGCAAAACCACGTTGCTTAATTGCTTGTCGAATTACATCCCGGAAAACGAACGCATTGTAACCATCGAAGACTCCGCTGAATTAAAGCTGCAACAGGAACACGTGGTGCGCCTTGAAACTCGTCCGCCGAACATTGAGGGCCAAGGCAGTGTGACAGCTAGGGACTTGGTCCGCAACGCGCTGCGAATGAGACCGGACCGGATCGTCGTCGGCGAGGTTCGTGGCGGCGAGGCGCTCGACATGATGCAGGCGATGAACACCGGTCACGACGGTTCGATCAGCACGGTCCACGCAAATAGCGCGCGTGATGCGCTTTCCCGTCTCGAGACGATGATGCTCATGGCGGGAATTGCACTGCCGGAGAGAGCGTTGCGCGAGCAGGCCGCCTCAGCCATCGATGTCATCGTCCAGCTTACCCGGTTGAGCGACGGCAGCAGAAAGGTGATCGAGTTCGCTGAAGTTACCGGTATGGAGGGGAGCACGATCACCACCCAGACGATCTTTAAGTTTGAGCAGCGCGGCGTCGAAAACGGCAAAGTTATCGGTGAGTTTGTCGCTACCGGCGTCATGCCGTCTTTCATGGACCGTTTGGAGAGATACGGATTTCGGATTCCGAATACTCATTTTCTGCCCGTTTCAATGGGAGTGAAGAGAAGAGCGTTATGAGCTTACTCCTTATCGCGATATTTTCCTTTCTATCGGCGGTTTCGCTGATTGTTATTCTGTTCATGCTGCCGATGGCAGTGCAGGACACGCCACAGGCAAGGATCAAACGCCGGCTTACGGCGATTGGAAGGCTCGATTACGCCTCCAAGGCGGAAGTTCAGAGTCTTCTCAAAACTTCGGTTTACAGCCAGGTCCCTTGGGTTAACGATTTCCTGTCACGTATCAAGCTCGTGCACACCATTGATTTGATGTTGGAGCGAGCCAATGTGGACATGACACCCGGGTTATTTCTACTCTGTTCGGTCGGGGCAGCGGGCGTGACCTTTTTTCTCGCGTCGATGTTGGGGCAGCCGGCGCTGGTCGCCTTGATTTTTGCTTTGATCGCCATGTTCTGTCCGTTTGGATATCTTAAGTTCATTATTTGGAAGCGCTTGAGAAAGTTTCTCGAACAGTTCCCGGATGGGCTCGATATGATCAGCCAGAGTCTCCAAGCCGGTCTGGGTCTCACCCAAGCGATGGTGTTTGTCGCCAAGGAGATGCCCGACCCAATGGGGACCGAGTTCTCCGTGTTTATCGAAGAGGTCAATCTTGGTCTGCCGCTCAGCGATGCCTTGAAAAAGTTCGAAGAGCGTATGAATTTATCCGAGGTTCGTCTGTTTAACACCGCGCTTATGGTGCAGCGGGAAGTCGGCGGTAGCTTGGCTGAATTGCTCATCAAGCTGGCTAACATCATTCGTGACCGTTTCCGCATCGAGCGGTTGATCAAAAGTTTAACCGCGCAGAACCGAATTAGCGCCTGGACGGTGTGCTCCGTGGCGCCGTTCCTTGCAGTGTTCATGTTCATGCGTGAGCCGGAAATGATGAACCAAATGCTTATCAATCCTACCGGTCGTGGGATGTTAGCAGCGGCTTTGGTATTGGAAATCTGCGGAATACTCACATTCCGAAAGTTAATCAAGGTTCATATCTAGGGTAATTATATGGAACTGCTAATTGCCGTCGGATTTTTTGGCCTGGTATCGGCCGTTGTCTATTTCTTGGTGGCTTCTAGAGCTCCAGTAGCGGAAGAAGCCATTCAACGGCGCCTCGAGAATATCGGTATCCAAGCCGAAGCGAGAGACCAGATTCGGCTTTATGACACTGAAGAAACGACTCTGTGGGAACGGGTCGCCGATTTCTTTTTTGGCGATAAGGAGATGCCGGATCGCTTTAATAACATCAGCCGTCGCTTACATCAAGCCGGTTATCGAGGCAATCGCGCGGTGCGGATTTTTTGGGGTCTGCGCATATTTCTCTGTATCGCCTTCGCGTTTGGCGGGATGGCGATGGCCCTTATGTCTCAAGCGGCAATGACTGATTTCTTGATGCTTGCCGGTTTTGGCGCGTTGGTCGGTTACATGTTGCCGTTTCTGACGGTTTTTC
>VBKY01000726.1 GCA_005879255.1 Deltaproteobacteria bacterium | reverse complement strand
GGTTGGCCGGGACGACGATTGACCGTTCAGTGAAACTTCTGGGAATCTCCGATTTAGACCAAACGCTGGCTCGGGAAACGGCGGAGGTTAAGGAATTCCTCACGAGTCAGATAGAACGACGAATTAAGCGAGCGGCGACATTGCCCATCCTGTTGGGGATAAGCAACGTAGGCTCGCAAGGTATTCGGAACCTCTATGTCGACATGACCATTCACGCATCACATGACAGTGTGGAGGTGTTCGACTCGCCGCCCGACAGGAGCTCGTTCTGGTCGCTCTCGACGCTTTGGTTGGATGATGTGGAGTCCGACACTGAGCCGCAGCAGAACCCTTGGAAAGAAGGACTCCGGAAAGACGAAGAAGGATGGCGACTTAGCTTTGAATGGGACGCGCTTCAGCCCAAGAGAGTTCGCTTCATACGGCCACAACTGTTCATCCGGGCGACGGGCGATGTGAGCGTGAAATTCGTTGCGCGGGTATTCGCGGACAGTTTCCCTCAACCAGTTCCCCTTAGCGCAGTTCTGCGGATTGCGACCGAGTCCCAGCACGTCACAACAAGTGAAGTCCTTCCAGACCTGGACTCACTAAAGACTCGCCATCAAGAGACGGCTCGCCGTAGCAAAGCCATTACTACGACCACCGTACACTCGGTGCCATGACTGCGTAGCACGTCGAGAGTGCCCTGCTTGCTGCCGTCTAACTCCACGATTGACCAGTCGGCGCCAGCGCTAGGCTCCGCCGCCTCGGGTGTCGGAGGCGTTAGGTTCATTGCATTTAACTTTCTTTAGCAGTCTGCGCTTCTTCCCTGTACAGCCCGAACGCTTTTAGAATCGGCTCATCATGCATTGAGAAAAGGATCGCCTCGTCAGTCGATGACGCGTTCGCATGCTCATGCCAGGACCAGAGAGGTACGATAAATGTGTCGCCTTTCTGCCACTGGAACGGTTCGCCATCGATCAGCATTGTGCCGCTGCCGCGGAAAGCATGGTAAATGCTCGTGCTGGTATGGCGGTGGGATTTGGTTTTTTCGTTGGGGCGGAGCATCTGGACTCGGCAGGACATTGTCGGCAGCGTTGGACCACCGGTTGCGGGATTGACGAATTCAAGCGCGGCTCCGTCGAATGGATTCCCCGATGTTCGCGCCAATCGTTGCAGAGACGGGTAAGTATCGCGCCAGTGATAGTGCAGCAGCGGCCGGGTTTCCGGCGTCGGTCTCCCGACGGGCCGGGTCGTGCCGTAGAAGATCGCGGGATCGATGCCCTCACTCACGGGTAAACGCCCTTTGTAGGGATCGAAAGAAATTTGATTCAGCGCTTGAACGAAGGGAACATCGAGTCCGTCGATCCACACCATATTTTCATCGCCTTCATGGGCGTGCTCATGCCAGCAGCCCTGCGGTGTGAGGATCAGATCGCCATCTTCCATCACCATCTTCTGGCCATCGACATTGGTGTAAGCGCCGTGGCCCTGCAGGATGAAGCGAAACGCGGCCATTGTATGCCGATGCGCCGGCGCGACTTCGCCGGGTTGAATCAACTGAAATGAAAGAAGGATGGTATGGCTGGTCATCTCGGTTTCGGCTAACCCTGGATTCACGAGACGGATGACGCGGCGCTCGACGCTGCCTCTGGCTACAGAGATTTTGTCACGCGCTTGGAGCAGGCTGTCGTAAATGTCGTGCCACTTCCAAAGGTGCGGTTTGACTCGCGTCTTGGGATCCGACGGCCAAACCCAACGGGGGCGAAGCAAATCGTTGAGCTCTTGGATTTCTTTGGGCTGTTCCATGTCTTCCCTCGACGCAAAGGCCGTTCCAGTCGTTCCAAACGTTCCAGTGTTCCATCGTTTCCACGGAACCGTTCGTTCTATTTTTCTCCGGGCGGCTGGAACGGCTGGAACAATTGAAACGATTGGAACTCGCCGATAGGCTTACGGATAGCGCCGATAAACTCCATCGTAAAAGTTGCCGATCATCTGCACGGCGATCTTGCCGCAATATTCCAGCGGCCATCCCGCGCGTTCGTTGCCGAAGCCTTCCTGGAGCGCGACTTCCAAGATGGCTTGATTGGTGCCGCCATGATGTTCATCGAGATCGGCTTCTTCGTGAATGCGAAAATACTTCATGTCATCTTTGCTGACGCCGTATTTGGGCAAGCTTTGTTGGAAGTCGCGGGAGATGAAGCCGAAGATCTCTTCTTCCATGTGCACGGCAAAACACTCTGCCAGCGGGATGTCGATCCAAGAGCGAACGAAAAAGTCCACAAGGCCGCGGGCTTCGGGAATGAGCTCGCACTCAATCATCTCGTCCGCGGAAACACCCAGGGCTTTGCCCAGGATCGGCAACATGCGCGCATGGCCGCCGATCGCCGGGGTCGTGAACTCTTCGCCGATCTTCTGCGCAATGCGATTTTCCAATTCCGGATGCCTTTTGAAGAAGCCGACAAATTGATGATAAACCGTGGCCATTCCCGTGTTTACTTCTAAGGCGAACGAGTACCAATTCTTGATCCATCCCTGAAGCTGCGCGCGGGATAGAGTGCCAGCGCGGAGGTCGGTGAAAAACGCCGATGGTTGCACTTCACGATGGTACGTGTCGAGGATCACTTTTCTGATCGATTCAGCCTTTTGCTTTGCTTCCTGTGCTGTCATTTTGCTATGTTCGGTCATGGGCGTGATCTCTTTCTCACTCTGAACTGTGCTCTTTCGAAAACATTTAGCTGAATGCCAAGACGGTTGTCAATGTCACATTAGGCTTGTTTTGGACGCGATCAATGGAATCGAAAATCGAAAATCCAAACGCCAGAATTTCCGTGCCGCTGCCGCGAATTGACTTGAAAGACAAAGTCACCGGCCAGGCGCAATACGTCGAAGACTTGCCGGATTTGCCCAACACGGCGTATGGCGCAACGTTGCTGAGCCCGTACTCGCACGCGAGAATTCTCAGCATCGACTCCGCCGAAGCTCTAAAGATGCCGGGAGTCTTGGGTATCGTTGACCGCGAGCATCTCGATGGTGTCAATCCCAGGCTAAAGGTAGCGCCGCATGAGCATCTAAAGATCACCGACGACCAGGATTTTGTCGCCATTGACAAGGTCCGCTTCGACGGCGATCTCGTTGCGGTGGTTGTCGCCGACGATCTGGGCACGGCTGAGCGCGCGCTCGAAAAAATTCACGTCGAGTATGAACCTCTGCCGCCGGTTTTCGACGCGGTCGAAGCGCTGGCGCCCGGCGCGCCGATTTTGCACGAGGATCGCGGCACGAATCTTTTGCTGGAAGACAGCTTGACGTGGGGTGATATCGACGAGGGCTTTCGCCAGGCGGAGCGCGTTTTCGAAGAAACTTATACGTCACCGTCGATGTTTCATCACCCGATGGAACCGATTGGCGGTTGCCTCGTGCAATACCTCAACGGCGAAGTGAATGTTTGGCTGCCGACGAGCTCGCCGATGCGCGATGCCGCGGAGTTCGCGCACTTTTTCGGTATCGAACCGGAGAAAGTGCGCCTACGTGTGCCGTACGTCGGCGGCGGTTTCGGTTCCAAGATACCGACGACGGCGCACTTACTGTCACGAAGAATCGGCCGACCCGTGCGGTTGGTGCCTTCGGCGGAATACAGCTTTCGGCAGAACTCGCGCCACGCCGAAGTATTCCAAGCCAAGGTCGGTGTCAAAGCGGATGGAACACTGACGGCGCTCGACGTAGATCTCATCGTCGATACCGGCGCTTACACGACCGGCGGCGCCACCGCCGCGCACAATTCGGTGATTTCCGCGTGGGGCTGCTACCGCATTCCGCACCTGCGCATCAAGGGCCGCTGTGTTTACACCAATAAAGTTCCGGCCGGCCATACTCGGGCGACGGGTAAGATACAAACGACTTGGGGCATTGAGTGCGCCATGGACAGTGTCGCGCGCCAAATGGGCATCGATCCGTACGAGTTTCGCAAAAAGAATGTCCTTTTGCGCGGCGATTTTGTCTGTAAAGGCACGCCGCGCATGGACACCGATTATCTCGACCTGATGGCAGAGGCGATTGCCGGCATCGGCTGGGATGGCAGATCGAATTTGACGCCAGCCGCGAATCCAAACAGCGGCTCGCCCTGGGCGCACGGACGCGGCATGGCGCTCAGCCTACGGCATGGCTCGCAAGGCGGCGGCCGGGCGTATGCTTTGGTCACGATGGATGCGGCGGGAAGCGTGACGATTCAACACAACGCGCCGGAGATCGGTCAGGGAACCCACAATCTTTTTAGCGTCGTGGCGGCGCAAACTCTAGAAATTCCGCAAGATCAAATTCGCGTGCGCGCGCCCGACACGGCGGTGAGTTTGCCGTTTGCCGGCGTCAGCGCGCAGCGCACGACGATGCAGATGGGCAACGCCGTGCATAATGCCTGCAACAAGCTAAAGCAGGAACTCTTTTCTCTGGCGGCGCAAGCGAAGGGCGGCAAGCCTGACGAATGGCAATTGATTCAGGGACGGCTCTGTTGGGGCGAAACAAGTTTTTCCATCAGCGAGATCATCCGGCTCGCCGGCGGCAGCGTAGTTTTAAAGGCCGTCGGCTATCACAGCGTGCCGCCAATGGTAAAGGACTCAGCTTTCGCCGGTATGGACCACTGGGCGCCGAGCGGCGCCGCAGTCGATCTGGAAGTGAACCGGGACACGGGCGAATTACGCATACTCGGCTACGCGGTCATCGCCGATGCCGGCAAAGCGATTCACTATCCTTCGGCCAAGTCCCAGGTAGACGGTGGCGCGGTGATGGGTTTTGGCCACGCGCTGTTCGAAGAAACGATCTATCAAGATGGACAGTTCCAAAACGGCGACCCGTTTCAGTATCGCTTGCCGGTGATGAAAGACATTCCGGCGGAGTTTTACTCCTCGATGTTGGAGAAAGGCGACGGCCCGGGTCCCTTCGGTTCGAAAGGCATGGCGCAAACGTCGATCGTGACTGTCGCGCCGGCTATCGGTAACGCGGTCTATGATGCGCTCGGCGTCCGAGTCCGGTCTTTGCCGATCACGCCGGAAAAAATTCTCCGCGCGCTGGGAAAGATTTGACAATCAAAATGGACGACCGCCTAACAGTTGTAGGGGCAGGCCCCCGTGCCTGCCGGACCCGAGGCAACCATAGAGGGTCGTCCCTACCGCAAAGACGAATTGCGAGATGCGTATGATCGGCTCACTTCGGCTTGTCCAGCCAACTACCGTTCAGGAGGCCTCCGGATCCCTCGCAGACTACGGCGAGAAAGCTAAAATTTATGCCGGCGGTGCTGAGTTGCTGTTGCTGCTGCGTAACGGCTTATTGGACGCAGAAGTCTTGGTTGACGTGAAAAAGATCGAAATGCTCCATCGCGTCACCGCGGAGAATGGAGTGCTGCGCATCGGCGCTTGCCTCACACATCATGCGCTTGAGAACAATGGGCTGGTGCGCGACCATGCCCCTTCATTGGCGTACGCCGAATCGCAAGTCGCGAACGTTCGTGTAAGAAATCAGGGAACCCTCGGCGGCAACCTGGCTTTCAACGATCCCCACTCCGATCCCGGCACGGTACTTCTTATCCATAACGCTTCGGTGACCGTGGGAAACGAAAAACGGGAGCGGCGC
>VBKY01000725.1 GCA_005879255.1 Deltaproteobacteria bacterium | reverse complement strand
CAACTTGAGAAATTGCTGTCCGAATACGTTGACGCGAAGAGGGAGTTTGAGAAGAGCGGATATGACCTCAGTACGTTCACGATTTACTGGGTCTTAAAGCAGGTTGGAGCACCCGATCCCACAAAGCTCGCGCCACTACTCAATGCGGCCACCAATAGATTTCCAAACTATAAGCACAACGCCGTCGAACTTCGTCAACTTAAAGCGGAACTCTACAAGCTTCTTTTGCCAGCGGTTGGCAAGGAGAGGATGGTCGAGGTCGCCGAGCGGATCCTCAAGCTCCAGCGGCAATGAGACGCAGACGACCTGAAGACTTAAAAGGCGAGGTCAGGCGATGGGCTGCAACGATTGGCGTTGTCCCTAAAAGAGTTCAGATTCAAAAGATGACCAGAAAGTGGGCGTCGTGTTCGACCTCTGGCCGAATCTATCTGAGTAGAGATCTTCTCCGCGAGAGTAGAGCCTTCCGAGAAATCGTGATTGTGCACGAGCTCCTCCATCTTTCCGTTCCCAATCACGGCAAACTCTTTAAGAGCTTAATGAGTGCTTACTTGCCGGATTGGGAGGTAAGGGCCAGGGGCCGTGTGGCGCGGATGTGTGGGTACGAATGAGGTGGCTTGCTAAACCCGACGACCCGATCATTTCTCAATGGAAAACTTGACTTACCGCTTGTAAATCTCGCGCCCCCAGATCTCTTTCAAAAATCCGCTCTTCTCTAAGTTGAGCACGAAGCTGTTGTCGTAAATCTCTTCGGGCTTTTTTTCGCACATTGCTGCCGATATCGCGGGCGGGCCTACTGCCTCGGTGACGAGGTTCCGGCTGCGATCATTGTGTCGTCAAGAACTTCTTCGAAGTTGACGTTTCAAAAAACTGGGGCAAAATTTGTCATTTCTGTTGTCGACTTCCTGCACGCATAAAACATTTGTTCGCTCACAGTTCATTGTTGTGCGTTGTTACGAAGGATTTTTTTACGAAAGTTTCGAGGCCTCGATAGGTGCACAGAAAAGAACCGCTTCGGACAAGTATTTTTGTTCATCACCAGAACTGTTGTCGAAAACCAGTCCGTGATGTCGTGCTCTGTCATCACAACCTCAAATTTGCGGCCGTGGCATGGATGTTGCGCCCAATTGGATTACAAAAAAAGTCGAAAATTCCTCCACCGCCGAGCTCTAACCAAACGCCTCTTTTGTAATTTTCGTAAATCAAAAATTTAGATTATGGGACTCTGGAAAAAGAATTCAAATTCCAATCATGGCGTAACGTCAATTATCGATCATGGCTGCGAAGCACAAGGACGTCTCAATTTCATTGGGACAGTAGCTATGAACGGTAAATTCAGTGGTGAACTCTTTTCTGCGGATACGCTTCTCTTGGGCAAGGAGGGTGAGATCGAAGCCGAAGTCCAAGTGGCAGTGGGCATTATCAGCGGGCAGGTAAAAGGCAACATCACCGGGCGCGAACGCATCGAGCTCAGCCGTACGGCGCGGATCTTCGGCAACATTGTGACGCCTGTATTGGTGCTGGAGGAGGGCGCGGTGTTTGACGGGCAATGTAAGACGAGCCGGCAGGAGGGTCAGAAACATGAATAGTCCATACTCGATCCTGGTTCTGCGGGGAACGCAAGTACACCGATTCGTCGTCTCGAAAAAAGGACTGCGTCAACTCCTGTTGGCTGGTATAACGGTTGTGTTCGCCAGCGGGGTATTTTTTAGCGACTATCTTGAGGCGGAAAGAAAGAAAGTCGACGACGTCATTGCAAACGGTCAAGCGCAAAAAGAAAAATTAACAGTGCTTCGGAATCGGGCACAGGAGGTCCAGAAAACGCTTGTTCAGTGGAAAGGCTTGCATGAGAGAATTCAAGCTTCGTTGCCGCGCCGAGGCGAGCCGGCTTCTGAACGTGAGTACGAAGGCGAGGAATTACAGCAGTTTCTCGCCGCTCTCCAGGGAGAGCTTAAGGAGATGATCGCGTCGCTTCCTTCCGAATGGCCTATAAATGGACAGGTAGTCTCGGGAGTGGGGATGCGGCCCTCTCCATGGACTGGCAAGATGGAGTACCACGCGGGACTGGACATTCCCAAACCGATAGGCACTCCGGTCCAAGCGTCTGGAGACGCTGTTGT
>VBKY01000724.1:419-897 GCA_005879255.1 Deltaproteobacteria bacterium | reverse complement strand
CGAGCTCGACGGATTCGGCGACCGCTTTGCCGGGGACAACCATCGTGCGGTCGAGGATTTCCCTGGCGTAGACGTCGTAGGCGGATTGCAGCGCTTGTTGATCGTTGGTGCGCATGGCTTTGGCCACCGAAGCTTTCGCTTTGTCGGGATTCTTCTCGACGAAGTAGACGATCTCGGCCAAGGCGGCAACCGCCCGCTGGACGATCTCTGGGCGCTCGCGCAGCATCTTGTAGCTGGTATGAAGCGAGCTGTAGATAAACGGCAGATTTAAATCGATCAAGCGGTAGAGCACATTGAAACCTTCGTTCTTCGCGCGGACGTCGAGCGGCGGCGTAATGATGACTCCCTGGACTATTCCCGCGGCCATCGCTTGATAGCGCTCGCCCTGGCTGCCGCCGATCGGTCGGATCGTAACTGATTCAGCAGGCAGGCCGAGTTTCTTTACGACTGCGCGCGAGAGCCGGTCGCTCAAGTCGCC
>VBKY01000724.1:0-394 GCA_005879255.1 Deltaproteobacteria bacterium | reverse complement strand
AGCGGAGAAGCAACGATCTTCGCCTCGATCCCCGCCGCCATTCCTGGGATAATTGCATCGGATGCGCAGTAGGTGAATTGGACCTCGTCGCCGGCGAGAGCCGAGAGATTGGGGCCGCTGCCGCGGATAAAAATATTCTCGAATTTCATGCCGTACTTATCGAACAGACCATTATCGAGTGCCGTATAAAGATGGATGAAACCACCCGACACGGCGCAAGTCGAAATTCTAAAACTGAGAATCTTCTCGCCCGGTTTGGGCAAGTAGGGATTGGCGAATGAAACGGAGGCAACGAGGCAAAAAAGGAATGCGATGATTGCTGGCTTCATGGGCCGGACTTTATGCCAATGGCAGCGACCTTGTAAATAGGATGTCATCCGCAGAGTTTTCAACC
>VBKY01000136.1 GCA_005879255.1 Deltaproteobacteria bacterium | reverse complement strand
AGCAAACCGAAGAGTGCTGGGCAAGAAATCGCCGGGCTCGTTTCGTCATCAGCGATAGCAAACCGACGTCATGATAAGTTAAGACGCGAGATTTTGAACACGGTAACAAGGCCCGTGTCATATGACACGGGCCTGCTTTTAACCGCTCTCACTCAATTCCGCCACAGAGTTCTAAAGTTTCCCGCGCGAACAATTCGTTTACTGCGAATCTTCTCTGGGTTAAGCCTTGCTCATGCGAATAGAGAGTGGCAGCCTCCAAGGTCGGAAGATTTTTCTTAACTCCATACGGATAGACATCTTTCCCCAGTACTTGTTGAGCGTATTCTAAATCCAAATTTACCCAAGGCAGCGATGACAAGCCTTCTGTGTAGTCTTCGAAGGCTTTGCGCTTGGCGGCTTCAAATCCTTCCGCGAGTCGAATTGCGACCGTCGGCTCTTGCTCGTAAATGGCACGCCGGATCACCACCATGTGCATGATCGGAAAAATCTTGGTCTGCCGATAATATTCCGCTTCAACGGTTCGGCAGTCGGGAAACAGACGTCGCACCACCGGCGATCCTTGCAAAAAAGCGCGTGGCGGTGAGGTCACCGCGAGGGCATCAAGCCGGCCGTCCTCGAAGAGACCGTCGAGCGTCTGATCCTTGGCAATACTATCGATGCGGATGCCCGGCGGGATATCGATGGCAACATGCTCTGAGCGGCGGCGAAACCAGTGAATGTCCTGGGGCAGGACGCCATATTGGTGTTGCAATAGCCCGCGGACAAAAAGCAGCGCCGTCATCGAGTAATCGGCAATGCCGACTTTCTTGCCTTTTAAGTCCTGCGGTTTTTGGATGCCGGCCTCGGTATGGATCCAGATATACGAGTGACGAAAAACCCGCGACGGAAAGACCGGGATGGCGACGAATCGATGATCGCCTTTGCCGAGCGCGATCATGTAATTCGACAGAGACATCTCTGAAGCGTCGAACTCTTCGTCGTGGAGCATGCGCAGAAATATCTGCGACGGAGGTGAGATATTTACGAATTTCAATTCGATGCCGTCTACTTTGACTCTGCCGTCGGCGAGCGCGCGTGTATGGTCATAGTCGCGGCAGCCTATGGTTATTGTCTGGTTTGCCATCTTTTCCTCCGATAGGACTCGCTGCGGGCGATGAAAATGTAGGTGGAAGTCGGCTGGAAGTCAACGATTCAGCAAGAAATGGAGAAACGGACTGAGCGCCGCCTATCTTCATTCTCGTTCGAGCACCGTCTTTGTTCTATTCGTCGTCATCATTCTCACTTGTGGACAGGTTCGAGTGAATGCGGTAAGGCAATCTCGAAAGGAAAAAGTATATGGGAATGTTGCAACTCGATGCCGTGGTCCACTGGTCGATACCGGTGAACAATCTGGAAGAGGCGGAAAAGTTTTATGGAGAGATTCTGGGATTGGAACATGTCGGGCGGCTGGCTAATTCGCCGATGTCCTGCTTCAAGCTCGGCAATCACAATATTCTTCTTTGCCAGCGTAAGGATCCCCTCGTTAGAACCGTGGAGCAGGACGGCCGGCTACACCATGCCTTCGACGTGAGTTCCGAGATGTTCAACCGGGCGTGCAAATTGTTTCACCGGATCGGCATCAAAATCCACGAGCCCGTCGACTACCGGCCCGGCGGGTTCTTCACCGGGCGGCAGCTCTTCGTCCTCGATCCTAGCGGGAACCGCATCGAACTGCGCGATGCGAGCTGGCAAGCGGGCATGCCGACTCCGACCTATGAAGAGATCGTGAATTCGTGATCGTGTTTAACGTGCTTTGGCTCTCCCTATCATAGTTTCCGTCCCACATAATTCACAAAGCAGTTCTGGAGCTGAACCATGCAAACCGACCGCTACGACTACTCGCCGATTATTCACCGAAACGCTTTCACATGGCCGAACAACGCGCGCGTCGCTTTGATGATTGCGCCGAATATCGAGTTCTTTCACATCGATAAGGTTATCCCTGGCGCGCCAACTGCGCTGTTGCCGGATGTGACCGGCTATGCGCTGCGCGACTATGGCTCGCGCATCGGCGTCTTTCGCATGATGGATGTTCTCGACAAGCACGATATTCGCGCGACGGTTCTATTGAATGCCGACGTTTGCGCGCATCATCCGGCGATCATCGAAGAAGGCAATAGACGAAAGTGGGAGTGGCTCGGCCACGGTGTGACCAACAACATCCGAATGAATCAATATCCGCCCGAGGAAGAGCGCGCCGTGGTGCGCCAAATACGCGATACCATCGCGGCGACTACCGGCAAAGCGCCGCGCGGTTGGCTCGGCCCGGGCGGCGGCGATGAAAGTCCGAACACTCTGGATCATCTTGCGTCGGAGGGTTTCGATTACGTCTGCGACTGGGGCTTCGACGATCAGCCGTGCGCGATGCGGGTCAAGACAGGGCGGATGATCGCGATTCCCTATCAGCAAGGTCTCAACGATATTCGCGTGATATTTCAAGGCGGGCATACGCCGAAGGATTGGTGGCAGATGGTGTGCGATCAATTCGACCAGTTGTATGCCGAAGGAGCGACTCAAGGGCGGGTGATGACGATCCCGCTTCACCCGTTCGTCATCGGCCTGGCGTTTCGCATTAAATATCTTGACAAGGCCCTAGAATACATCTGCGCACACGACGGCGTTTGGAAGACGACCGGCGCGGAAATCGCCGATTACTATTATGCCAACTATTATCAGAAACCGTAAAGCTGGAGGGCGGTCATGAAGAGCGGGTTACGCTGGCGCATACAAACTATTTTGTCGGCGCTGCTGATCGCGGGTTTGATTGTCTCGATGAGCCATGCGGCTGATCGCGTGGTAATCGGCAACGTGTCGCGCACGGTGGAGCAATTGCCCAACTACGCGGCGACGGACAAAGGTTTCTTCGCTCAGGAGGGGATTCAGGGCGACGTGGTATTGATAGGGTCGACCGATACGCTGATACAGGCGCTCATTGCCGGGCAGATCAACGTGGCAATCGTCGATCCCTCGGCGGCGATCAACGCGGTCGAGCGCGGCGCGTCGCTCAAAATCATCGGCGGCACGGTGCCCATTGCCGCCTACACGCTGGTCACTTGTCCGAAATACAAATCCATTAAAGAGCTCAAGGGCACGAACATCGACGTGGTGCGTCTCGTCTCAGGCAGCACGATTTTCTTACGCGAGATGCTCAAAGCGGAAGGGTTGGAGCTCAATCGCGACTACACGATCATTCAGAACGGTCCTACGGGGCAACGGCTCGCCAGTCTCAAGACTTGCAGCACGTCCGCGACCATGCTGCTGGGCGGTGATCTGCCGCGCTCGCGGGAACTGGGTTTCGTGGAGATTGCGCGCTTGTCGGATTATATCCCGAACTTGCAGTTTCATAGCCTGATCGTCGACAGCCGCTGGGCCGAAGCGAACAGTCAACTGACCGTGCGCTATCTCAAGGCGATGGTGCGCGCGATGCAATGGGCGCATGCTAACCGGGAGCAGGCCGCCGAGCTGGTGAGCAAGCGCACCGGTATTCCGCTCAAGTACACTCGCGCCACCGTCGACGAATATCTTTCTCAAGGAATCATTAGCCGCGACGGATCGGTCAATCGTGAAGGTTTTCAGCGACTGATCGACTTGATGGGCGAACGGCTGTTCAAGAGCCGGCCCTATCCTGCGCCAGAGAAATATCTCGACATGAGCTACCTGCGCCGCGCACAGCAAGAGTTGGCAATCGGCGCAGGACGTTAGCTTGGAAGATTCGAGAGATACGCCGCGGGTCGCCGGCGGTTCGCTTTGCAAAGTGTAGTATTATCGCGTCGCGACAGCTTTAACCTGGGCGTAGTCAGTCCAACCTTGCAAAACTTTCTGGACACCGTCTTGAACTAGCGTTCTCATTTGCTGAGCGACGGCCAGCTCGAACAGATCGGCCGCGACGGCCCGGGAATGGATCAGCTTCTTGAATTCCTCGGTGACAACCAATAACTCATGCAAACCGACGCGACCCATGTAGCCGGTGTCGCGGCATGCGGCGCAGCCTTTGCCGCGATAAAGACGAAACTCATCGGTATAGGCGATATCCAGCTGGGCAAACGCCTCTTCTCCGTAGCCGTAGGCCAATGCATCGTATTCTTCCTTAGGTGCATGATACTGCTCTTTGCATTTTTGGCAGATCGTCCGAGCCAAGCGCTGCGCCAATACGCCGAGCAACGAGTCCGCGAAATTAAACGGATCAATTCCCATTTCCAGCAAGCGCGAGACCGTTTCCACGGCGCTGTTGGTGTGAAGCGTGCTTAGCACCAGGTGACCGGTGAGCGAAGCTTCGATGGCGACTTCGGCGGTCTCGTGGTCGCGAATCTCGCCGACCATGATAACGTCGGGATCGGCGCGCAAAAAAGCGCGCATAGCGGCGGCAAAGTTAAAACCAATTTTCGAGTTCACTTGGACTTGCCGAAGGCCGCTCTGGGTGATTTCGACCGGGTCTTCGGCGGTCCAAATTTTTCGATCAGCGGTATTGATCGCTGCCAGCGCGGAGTGGAGCGTGGTTGTTTTTCCGGAACCGGTCGGGCCCACGCAAAGAATCAGACCGTACGGTTTCGTTAGCAACTCGCGAAATTCGCGCAGATTGCGTGGGGTCAACTTCAACCGGTCCAAAGGAATCGGTTCGTCGGCGGCAAGAATGCGCAGCACCACGTCCTCATTGCCCGCGCCGGCCGTGGGGATCGTGGCTGCGCGTAATTCGATTGTGCGGTCCGCCAGCTGAAACTTAATCTTGCCGTCCTGGGGCTTACGCCGCTCGGCGATGTCCAAGCCGGCCATAATCTTCAATCTTGATACGAGTGCACGCCGATAGGCGGGAGGCACGCGCAGGTATTCGAAGCACCGGCCATCGACACGAAAGCGGATCTTGGTTTCTCTCTGGTTGCCCTCAGGCTCGATATGAATGTCTGAAACTCGCTCCTTCAACGCGTCAACGATCACTTGATTAACCAGCCGGACAATGGCGCTGTCGTTCTCGCTGACGAAAAATTCTTCCTTCGTTTCGGATTGGTCTTCATCTTCGAGTTGGCCAAGAATGGTCGAAACGGCTTCGCGGGTCAATGTTCCGCTTTGGTAGGTGCTCGCCGCGTTGACGTACTGAAGGATGTCCTCACGAAGGCCGACCATACATCTGATCTTTTTGCCGGGGTAGAGCCGCTTGATGTCTTGAATCCGATCGTGAGCATAGGGATCGTCGATCAACACATCGACGGTTCTATCGCCGACTCTTAACGGGATCCAATAATTTGTCTTAAGGTAGTTTGGATTGATACCGTTGACGAATTCCGGGGCAATCAGCAGTCTCTCGTCGTATTCCTTGAATGGACACTGATAGTAGGCGCTCAATGCCGCGCCCAATTCCTGTTTCGTCAGTTTTTTTTGTTCGATCAAAAGAGATTCCACCGAGCGTCGCTCAATCTCGGCTCTTTTGACAAGGCCATCCAATTCGTGCAGCTGTATACGGCCGGAGATGATCAGCGCGGCAAATTTTCCTCCCGAACGCTTGCCCGGCGGGCTGGTATGCTGCGATTGTTTGTACAAGGCTCGAATGAGAGCGGGGTCATCAATCAAGCCCTTTTCAAGCAAGACGGCGCCGAGTTTTTTTCGCGGATGCTGTCTTTGCTGGTGTTCGAGCGCTTCTTGTAATTCATCCATCTGAAGCAAACCGAGATGGACCAAAAGCTCTCCGAGATGCATGTGGCGGCGATGCTTGACGAGAACGCCGGCCAAATCGGCCGAAGACACAAATCCGAGCGTCACACAAACTCGGCCAAGCGGCACGGACGGATACTGTTGTCTTTGCGCTTCGATGCTGCGCGCCAGCTGATCGTGGCTCAGTAGCCCTTCGCGTGTCAATAATTCCCCAATTTTCTCGGCGGCGGACGATTGCGAGTTCATAGACGCTTTTAACGAAACCCTTTCGGTGAATTTTATTGCCAGCAACTCAGTCGCTAGACCGTATTGGCCTTAAGAGACGAAATTGGCTGACACAAGGTCACAAATTGCGATCGAGCACGTCATGGCTAGGCAATAGCGCGGGAAGTAAAATCGCGAGGAGTGCCAAATCACTCCAAAAATTGCTTCGACCCGAATTGCTGAAAATGATTAGTAGCAAAGTTCATGCACGGGAGCCGCAATCGTCAGCGGAAGAGATTTTCAACGGTAGTCTGTTGACGGATGCGTCGCTGTGTTTTTTCGTGCCGGGTCGTTTTGCTGGAGCGAAAACGTGAGAGTACGGGGTTTCGGAAAAAGCTTTCGGATTTCGCGGCGGTGTGTTCATTGCCCGCCGAGTTCATCGATGATCCCTTGTGATTCCAGTTCGCTTGCGTAGAATCACGACAATGTTGGGCTCAAGCAACCCAAGCATCTCACGATCGAGGATAATGTGGTGAAACGATGAAGCTAAAATGTCCTGCATGGCTCCGCCGCGGTTTGCCCGCGAAGCAGCGGGTTTATCGACGCGCTTTATCGCTGAGGGCGGGCTTGTGATCGGGCGTCGACGGCTCGCCATATTCATACTGAGCGCGCTAGTTCTCTTGCCCCCGATCGTTGCCGCGCAGGACGGCCGCAAACTGAGAGCGGGCTACGCGTCGCTTTCCGGCAACATGACGCCGTTCTGGGCGGCCCGGGAAGCGGGACTTTTCAAAAAATACGGTTTGGACATCGACCTCGTGGCCTTTCCGAGCGGCACCGAAGGCATGGCGGCGATGATCGCCGGTGAGATTGAATTCCTCGCCATCGCCGGCAGCACGACGGCGAGCGCAGCCATCGGCGGCGCCGACGTCATTTCGCTGGGCAATACGGTCGAGCGGCTGGTGACCAGTTTGATGGTGAACCCGAGCATTCAAAAACCGGAAGATCTCAAAGGCAAAGCTGTCGGCATCAGCCGTTTCGGCACCTCCATCGATACCGCCGCGCGCATGGCGATCCATCACTACGGCTACGAACCGATGAAAGATGTGACTATCGTCCAAGTCGGCGCGGTGTCGTCCGCCGTCGCCGCGCTGCGCGGCGGGCGCATCCAAGCGGCGATCCTATCGTATCCGACGCTCATTCGCGCGCGGCGCGAAGGTTTCCGTGAAATGTTGGATATCGCATCACTCGGCGTCGCCTACGCGTCCACCGGTGTCACGGTTCGGCGCAGCTTCATGGCACAGCGGCGAGATGTCGTGACGAATTATCTCAAGTCGATTCTGGAAGCGATCGCGCGCGTCAAGAAAGACAAGCCCTTCGCCATCGAAGTGATGAGCAAGTACTTCCGGATCAATGACCGCGAGATGATGGAGGAAACCTACGAGGTTTCGGTCAACAAGTATCTCAAGCGCGTGCCGACGCCGACGGCCGAGGCGTTTCGTTCGGTCATCGACGAGCTGGCCCAAGTGAATCCCAAAGCCAAGGGCCAGGACCCAACGCGCTTTTACGACGACAGCATCCTGCAGGAGTTGGAAAAAAGCGGCTTCATCAACGCGCTCTATCGATAATCGCGGAGGCAGTCAGGCATTTGTTTGAACGCGCGCCAGCTCAGCGGCCGCGACCTAGCGCTAATCGTCATACACGTGCCGGAAAAGCCGGCAACCTGACTTTTACTTAGGATCGATGACGACCGATTCGCCCGCGGTGTTCGGCTCGACGATAATCCCTCGCGCGATCAAAATCGGTCGCGCCGCTGCTCTCAGGCGCGGTAGTTGACGCGCGAA
>VBKY01000135.1:2729-10757 GCA_005879255.1 Deltaproteobacteria bacterium | reverse complement strand
TTGAGCCGAGGGATTTCACACATGACTTAACAAACCGCCTACACGCCCTTTACGCCCAATGATTCCGAACAACGCTTGCACCCTCTGTATTACCGCGGCTGCTGGCACAGAGTTAGCCGGTGCTTCCTTTGAGGGTACCGTCACTTCCCGAGGCTGTTAACCTCAGGAGCATTCGTTCCCTCCGACAGAGCTTTACGACCCGAAGGCCTTCATCACTCACGCGGCGTTGCTGCGTCAGGCTTTCGCCCATTGCGCAATATTCCCCACTGCTGCCTCCCGTAGGAGTCTGGACCGTGTCTCAGTTCCAGTGTGGCTGATCATCCTCTCAGACCAGCTAACCATCTTTGCCTTGGTAGGCCGTTACCCCACCAACTAGCTAATGGTACGCAGGCCCATCTCTAAGTGATAGCTTACAAGTAGAGGCTACCTTTTACCCCTGTTTCCACAGAAACTGTGGTCTTATTCGGTATTAGTCCGTCTTTCGACAGGTTATCCCAATCTTAGAGGCAGGTTACCCACGTGTTACTCACCCGTGCGCCACTTTACTCAGGGCCGAAGCCCCTTTCTCGTTCGACTTGCATGTGTTAGGCACGCCGCCAGCGTTCGTTCTGAGCCAGGATCAAACTCTCCAGTTAAATCTTTCAATCCACCGTTAGGTGGAGGATTGACTGTTGAGTGTGATAGCTGTGCTCAAGGCTTTACGGAAACCCTAAACCGTCACTGCTTATAAATGGCAGTTGCTACTATTTAGTTTTCAAAGACCAGAAAGGTCACTCGTGACGAGCGAAAGGTTGTTATAAGAAAATGATCGGCGCTTGTCAATACCAGTTCGAAGTTTTTCTAGTCATTTTTTACGGCCTGGGCGATGCGGTTCTTGCCCACTTCTAATATTTGATGTTGCGGATAATCAAATTGAAAATTAGCGTCGCTAACAACCTGCCCATCCACCTTGACCGCCCCCTGGGCAATCAGTCGCCGCGCTTCACTCGTCGACTTTGCAAACTTCACCACGTCGACGATAAGCCGGCAAATCCAAATCGGCTCCGGCGCGGCGAACTGCGTGCGAATGTCGGCGGGCGTCGCTTTCCTTTGGAATTTCGTTTCGAAATAATTCCTTGCCACAACCGCTGCCGAAGCCCCATGAAAACGCGTTACCAACTCCATACCCAGAGTTTTTTTAACCGCCATCGGGTGAAGCGATCCGTCATCAACTTGCGAATGAAGGTTTTGAATCTCTCCAAGATCACGGTCGCTGAGCAATTCATAGTAACGCCACATCAGCGCATCCGAGATCGACATGATCTTGCCGAACATCTCTTCCGGCGCTTCTGTAATTCCAATGTAATTTCCCAGAGACTTGCCCATCTTTTGCACGCCGTCGAGCCCCTCGAGCAGCGGCATCGTCAATACGACTTGAGCTTCTTGGCTATATTCCCGCTGCAGTTCACGCCCCACCAATAGATTAAATCGTTGATCTGTTCCGCCCAACTCCACATCGGCCTTGAGAACAACGGAATCATAACCCTGCATCAGTGGATAAAGAAATTCATGGATGCTGATCGACTGCTGCTTCTGGTAGCGCTGCTTGAAGTCGTCCCGCTCGAGCATCCGCGCGACCGTATACTTCGCCGCCAGACCAATCATGGCCACCGCGTCCATTTTTTCCATCCAGCGGTGGTTGAATTCAACGATGGTTTTTTCTGGATCGAGGATTTTGAAGATCTGTTCCTTATAGGTTTCCGCGTTTTTCGCGACCTCGTCACTGGTGAGCTGCTTGCGCGTCTCGGATTTACCCGTCGGGTCGCCGATCATCCCCGTGAAATCACCGATGAGAAAGATTACTTCGTGGCCCAGCTCTTGGAACTGCTTCATCTTTTGAATCAGCACCGTGTGGCCGAGATGGAGGTCCGGAGCCGTGGGATCGAACCCCGCTTTGATTCGAAGCGGCCGTCCTCGCTTGAGCTTCGCGATCAGCTCTTCTTCGGGAAGGATCTCGACCGCGCCGCGTTTGATTATTCCGAGTTGGGTTTCAAGATCGACCATACTCACTGGTTCGCTTGCCAATGAACTCGCAGCCGGCGAATTTCTCGCGCTTTGCCGCCGTGGTCGTCGACGTCGACAATGACACCTTGAAGTACGACGTTTTCCTCGGCGACTTCGAACTGGCGGGGTAATTGGCTGAGAAACCCCTTGATGACGGTTTCCTTTTCCATGCCGATGACGGAATCGAGCGGACCGCACATGCCCACGTCCGTAATGTAAGCGGTGCCTCCCGGCAAAATGCGTTCATCGGCCGTTTGCACGTGAGTGTGGGTTCCATAGACAATCGACGCCCTGCCATCGAGATACCAGCCCATAGCGTTTTTTTCCGACGTCGCCTCGGCATGCATATCGACAATCACCACCGGTGAACTTCGCCCGTGCTGTCTGAGGATTTCATCCACACAACGAAACGGATCATCGACGTGATTGGGCATGAAAACTCGGCCCTGGAGATTAATCACCAGGGCGCTGAAGCCATTTTGCTGCCAAAGACACCAACCTTTTCCCGGCGCGCCGACGGGATAGTTTGCGGGGCGAATTAGCTGGTCATGTTCATCCAAGAAGGAGTAAATTTCTTTCTTCTTCCAGATGTGATTGCCCGATGTCAGGACTTGCGCGCCGGCGGACAAGAGCTCGTTGGCGCTTTTGATGTCTACCCCCATTCCGCCCGCCGCGTTCTCCGCGTTCGCGATTGCCAGGTCAATTCCCTCCTTCTTTATCAGTGATGGGACGAGATCCCGTATGGCGCGCCGGGCGGGTCGTCCCATCACATCGCCTAAAATCATGACTCGCATTCAAGTGCACTCTCTTCTATTTAGCGTAGTCCACCGCGCGCATTTCACGAATCACAGTGACCTTAATCTGGCCGGGGTAGGTCATCTCGTTTTCAATTTTACGGGCTACCTCACGCGCCATGCGTGAAGCCTCATCGTCGGAAACCAGATCATGCTGGACCATGATCCGGATTTCTCGACCTGCTTGTACGGCATAGGATTTTTCCACGCCTTTGAAGGCATTAACGATTTTCTCGAGCTCCTCCAGACGCCGCGTATAGGTTTCCATCATTTCACGGCGGGCTCCGGGCCGAGCTCCCGAAAGAGCATCGGCGGCGTCGACTAACGGCGCCAGAATCGTTTCGGCCCTGACATCTTCATGATGAGCCGCAATCGCGTTGACAATCTTTGGTGATTCACCATACTTGCGCGCCAGCTCGGCGCCGATGATAGCGTGGGAGCCTTCGACCTCGTGGTCCACGGCTTTACCGATGTCGTGTAGTAACGCGGCGCGACGCGCTTGTTTTTCATTTAAGCCCAACTCCGCCGCCATAGCGCCGCAAATGAACGCCGCTTCGATGGAATGCAACAAAACATTTTGCGCGTAGCTGTAACGGTATTTCAGACGACCAAGGAGCTTGATGAGTTCCGGATGAACGCCGTGGACACCAACGTCGAAAATTGCTTTCTGCCCTGCCTCGCGAATCGCTTCATCGATTTCTTGTTCCGATTTGCGCACCACCTCTTCGATTCTGCCGGGATGGATGCGGCCATCCGACACTAACTTCTCTAGAGACAAACGCGCGATCTCGCGGCGAATGGGATTATGGCCGGAAATAACCACCGTCTCCGGCGTATCGTCGACAATTAGGTCGATTCCCGTAGCCGCTTCAAGCGCGCGAATATTCCGTCCTTCACGGCCGATAATCTTGCCCTTCAGCTCATCGTTGGGCAAAGCAAACACCGTCACCGAACGCTCGGCGACGAAGTCGCCTGCCAACCGCTCGATCGCCAAAGCGACGATCTTTTGACTCTTGCGTACCGCTTCTTCCTTGGCTTCTTCTTCGATGACACGAATCCGCTTTGCCGACTCGTGTTTGGCCTCTTCGACCATTTGATCGATCAGATTTTTTTTCGCTTCTTCTCGTGTCATGCCCGCGACTTGCTCAAGTTGCCGTCGCGCTTCGTCGACCTGCCGGTCACATTCAGCGGCTTTGTCCTCGATATTTTTCTCCCGCGATTTCAGCGATTGCTCTCGCCTCACCAGCTCGCTTTCGCGTTTGTCAATGGTCTCCGCTCGTTTATCGAAACCTTCTTCTCTGCTGATCAGCCGCTTCTCGAGATTCTGGAGTTCGCGGCGGATTTCTCGTACCTCCTTTTCAAACTCTGTCCGCTCTTTAAGTACACTGTCTTTAGCCTGGAGCTCAGCCTCTTTCTTGATGGCTGTAGCATCCTTCTTCGCCTCCTCAATGATTCGGGCTGCGGAGGTTTTGGCGCCTTCTGCTTGCGTGCGTGCCTGTTTGCTGCGAATCCAAACAACTGCGCATGTAAGAAGAATTCCGCCAACCAATCCGGCAATTCCAAGCAACAAACTCTGATCCAATGACAACACCCCCTTTCACTTCAATCGAATAACTGTCATCGACTACATGCTGTTGTCGCAGTCGATTATTCTATTTTCGGTAATGACGTAATGAACTCCCTGATCCCACGATGCCGTCGGTAAACTATCGACGACTTGAATTTCATAGGCCAAACCAATGAAAAACCCCCGGTTGCCCAACTGAGCCAGCGCGCGATCGTACCAACCGCCCCCTCGCCCCAAGCGATGTCCCTGACGATCGAAGAGCACACCGGGTATGAAGACCGATAAGTTGGCGCAATCTTCCAGTGATAAGACGTTCGTGCCCGTGGGTTCCGCTATGCCGAACCGGCCCGCGACCAGCTCACGTTTAGAAATTACCTGAACGAATTCAGCCCCATCGCGCCGATGTAGCTTAGGAAAAAAAACTTGCTTTCCGACTCCGAGCGCGTCTTCTAGAATCGCTTCCGTCTCCACTTCGTTCTGTACCGGACTGTAGAGAGCTACGGAGCGAGCGGCGAGATACTGCGGGAGCCTAAGCGCTTTCGCCTGGATCGCGCGGCTCCACGATTGGCAGTTTGCCCGAGAAAGCGAGTTGCGCTGAGATATCGCCGCTCCGCGCAACACGTCTCTGTTCTCTTCCATAACGGCTCCAATCATTTCTTAAAGGAGCGGCTAGGAGAGATGATGAGAGATATTTTTGCGGGAAAAGTTCGATTAGAGATCAGATCGGCGATTCAGAGAAGTCGGCCCCCTGCACGATTGTCCGCCGCAACGAGTTCGGGCGGGCATTGCCATTGCCAAAGCCAACGGTTTACCTAATCGAATATCAGGATTTTCCGTACGGGGCTGCCGCATTGTAAGTGAATCGAAGAGTAATAAAACCCAACGGATCAGATCCATCGTTATCGTTTTTCCCCACTCCCTCATCTTTCCGCGCCGCCTAAATTAAGGCCCCCGCTATTTCCAAAACAGCGAGAATGACTTGCCCTAAAAAAGGTTCTAACCCTCCTCAGTCAATGTCATCGATAGTTTCTTGGACAATTGGTCCAATCTATTCAAAATCGCTTCGTGCGTGTCTTTCAATCGATAGTATTCGTCTGCGATATTCAGCGCAGCGAGCATGGCCACATTCGATTTCGCCAGTGACTTAGAGGAGCGCATAAGTTCTTGCATTTTTCCGTCGACATAACCAGCGACTTTGAGCATATAGCTCTCTTCGGCATCGCTGCTAATCGTAAGTTTCTGCCCCAGGATCTCGACGTCTAATGCTTTTTTCATCACTTTTTTTCCGCGCTCTAATCCGCAAGATTCAAACCGGCGAACTGGCCGATGATTTTGTCCAATTTTTCTCTCAGCTCGATGCGCTCACGTTCGTACTGGCGTAATTGGCCTTTCAAATGGTGCCACTCACTTTCTCGTTGTTGGAGCTTCTTTTCAATCGCTTCCTTGTCTCTTTTCATGCGCTCGTGCTTTTCTATGAGCCGATTGATCGTTGCTTCGATTTGTTCGACGTTGTCGGGCGGCATGTTTGGAGGCACCAAAAAACTTCATGTATGAGTTTAGTTTTAACATGACATCTTGTCAAGGCGCATCTACAAGCTACGGCCTCATTGAAAGTCTCGACAAATTGGCAGGATAGCAACTCCGTCCAAACATTTGTTTAGACGCTGTGCGATGACCTGGAAATAGCGAACGCCTTATACGATTCTAGCCATTTCCGTGGCAAACTGGTTGCTGCTGCGGCGAGCGCCGCGCCCCAGGGCGAATCTCCGCTGCGCCACTGCGGAAATTAATAAGGATTTGACCGAGCTCTGCGAACTTCCGGTTTTTGCTCGTCCGGTGGTTCGTCGTCGTAGCCGAGCACCGCTTCCCATGGCACGCTGCAATGGGCGACGACCAGAGTGTCGAATCTCTCCCACCAGGCTAGATCTCGTCCCTCGCGGCTGAGAAAACGCACCATCTGCAGCAAATCATTGATTTCGGATGGGCGTAGCGCCGGCTCGAAAGCGGGCATCGTCCCCCGACCCTCGGCAATAATTCTTCTGATTTGATTATTGCTCTTGCGCTGCACCGTATCGCGAAAATCTGGCGGGAGAACGGGTAACGATACCGCCAAGGAACCGTCGCCGCGACCGCTCGCTCCGTGGCAGTTAAGGCAGCGTTGGGCGTAAAGAGAATCCATCCGCTCGTTTCGCCCACAGCCGGCAAGTAGGACGATGGCAAGAAGAATTGCTCCGGGTATGACGTTACGGTGAAGCACTCAAAATGCAGAACTACCACACGCGTCAAGCGCTTCCAACCATGGCCCACGGCTTGAAAAACGTCCCCGAGTTGACACGAATTTTTCATTCGTGATACATACGAACTGGAGTCAGAATGCATCACCTATCTCGATTTGGGGTCTCTTTGGAAGACGACCTGCTTGATGCCTTCGATAAAAGCATCGAAGGGCTCGGCTATGAGAATCGCTCCGAGGCAATTCGCGATCTAATTCGTGATCATCTGATCCAAAAGAAAGTCGGCAAGGGAAATGAGGAAGTTGTTGGCGTGATAAGCCTTCTATATGATCACCGTACCCATCACCTGAGCGATGTTCTCGCCGATATGCAGCACAAGGCCAGCGTGATTGTGAACGCGAGTCTGCACATTCATCTAGACGCTCATAACTGCTTGGAAGTCATCGTCGTGCGCGGTGGCGCGGACAAAGTGCACGAGGTTGCGGGCAAGCTGATCGCGACCAAGGGTGTGCAAAACGGTAGGCTAATTACGACGACGACTGAAATTAAGAACTAAAATTTTTTTCTAAAAAGTAACACGAATTCTTAATTTGTACTATTCGAGTTCTCACTGCATGATTCTACATCGCATCGTCGCATTAACTTCGGCACTCCTCTTTTGCATCCGTGCAACACCCCCTCACGCTCAAGACAAGCCCGCGAACTCGTCTCAGCCGGTCGAAGTCTACGTGTGGGGCGAACAACCTACCTCCGCAGCAACGGAGCAGACCAGGTGGCAGAGAGACTTGGAGCTGCGGCCGTCGAACACCCCGAGCGATGTTTTGCGTTTAACACCCGGATTGATTATCGGCCAGCACCATGGCGGAGGCAAAGCTGACCAGATTCTTTTCCGCGGCTTCGACTCCGATCACGGCACCGATTTCGCGGTTTTCATCGATGGCATCCCGGTGAACATGGTTAGCCACGCCCACGGTCAGGGCTATGCCGACCTACATTGGTTGATTCCCGAAACGATCGAAAAGGTGGAAATTTACAAAGGTTCCTACTTCGCTCAGCTGGGCGACTTCGCCACCTCCGGCGCGATGAACATCATCACCAAACAGAGAGATAAAGACTCTACTCTTGCCCTAATGGGAGGCAGCTACAACACCCAACGCTACATGGCTATCTTTTCGCCGCCAGAAGGAACATTTCTCAATCCTTATGTTGCCGGTGAAGTCTATTACAACGATGGTCCGTTTAAGAACCCTAACAACTATATTCGTTACAACCTGCTCACCAAACTGAATCTTTTTTCCACGGCCTCGAACAACCTGACTTTCCTGGGTACCTTCTTCAAAACCAACTGGGATGCCTCGGGGGAGATCCCAGCGCGAGCAGTCAGAGACCA
>VBKY01000135.1:0-2655 GCA_005879255.1 Deltaproteobacteria bacterium | reverse complement strand
ACCTGGACTTCATGGTACAAATTACAACTCTGGTCCAACTTTACTTTCTTTCTTAACGATCCCGTCAACGGCGACGGGATCGAACAGAACGACAAGCGCTTTCTAGTCGGCAACAACGTCAACTATCGGCGCAATTACAATCTCTGGGGCTTGCCAATGGAATCCTTCGCAGGGTTTCAGAGCCGATTCGATCACATTCGCGTAGGCCTATTCCACCAGAAGGATCGACGGCGTCTCGACACCGAAAGCAACAATTTGGTGCGCCAAACAAACTTAGCATGGTTCGCTCAGCAAGAGATCAAAGCCACCGATTGGCTGCGCACCCAACTCGGCGTCAGGCTGGATAACTTCTGGTACAAGGTCGATCAGCTCAGCGATCCAGCCACCGTGACCAACCCGATATCCGGGGACGGCTCCGCATATATTGTAAATCCCAAGCTCAATTTCATCTTCACACCTTTTAACGACAGCAACATCGCCAAATCCACGAATCTATTTGTCAACTTTGGCGGCGGCTTTCACAGCAACGACGCCCGCGTCTTCGTGCGGGACAAAGACAAGAAAATTCCGCGCTATTGGAGTAGCGAGCTCGGCGCCAAGTCGCGCTTCTTTGACCGCTTGGACGTAACGCTTTCTTATTGGCGGTCGTATCTTGAAAGTGAACTGGTCTTCGTCGGTGACGAAGGCACCTTCGAGCCTGCCGGGCCGAGCCGCCGTCACGGCATCGAAAGCGAATTCCGCTACGATATCTTGTCCTGGTTATCCTATGATCTCGATCTCTCATATACCTGGGCCAAGTTTCTCAACGGCAACCAAGTTCCGTTGGCACCCCGATTTCTTGCCTTCACCGGCCTCACCGCACGCCACGACTCCGGTCTCCAGGCGCGATTGCAAATGCGCCATATCGGCCGGCGCTATGGCAGCGAAGACGGCAGCATTCTGACGCCGACTTCGACGGTTTTTGATCTCTTCCTAAAATATGTCTGGAAGCGCTACGAGTTCTTTATTCAACTGCAGAATCTGGCAAACAAGAAATGGCGCTCCGCCGAGCATGTTTTCGTGTCGCGACTCCCCGACGAGCCTGCGGCAGGAGTACTCGATTCGCATTTCACGCCAGGCGATCCTTTTACGGTGAAAGCAGGAGTCACGGTGCACCTATGGTAGATTCGATGATCAGCGAAGCGTCCGCCAAACGCATGGCAATTTTTTTAATCGTCTGCAGCGCCCACTTCATCAACCATTTTCAATCCGCCATGCTCGGCGTAATTTACCCGCTGATGATGACGGAATTGGGCATGAGCTACATCGCCATTGCCTCACTGGCCGCGGTTTATAATACGCTGGGCAGCGTCTTTCAGGCTGCCTACGGCTTCGTGGTTCCCTACGTTCGCCGTGGCGTGATTCTCGGCGTCGGTAACTGCGTGCTCGGACTCTCCGTCGCCGCCGCGGGCTTCGCATCCAACTTCAATCATTTTTTTACCGCGCGCTTGATCGGCGGCATCGGCTCCAGCCCGCAACACCCGGTCGGATCAAGCATGCTCGCAAGTCATTTCGGCGCTGCGCGTGGACGCACGTTAGCTTTTCATTCCACAGCGGGACAGGTCGGCAGTTTGTTGGCGCCGTTAGTGGCCGCGGTGATGGTGACCTATATAGGGTGGCGCAGCGTTTTTTGGCTGGTCGGATCTTGCGCGACGATCATCGGCATCATCTGTTTCGTCTTTCGCGACACGCTGCGCTCGGCGTCGTCGGAGCAACGAAAGTCACGTCTGACGCCGCTCGGCTGGGACGCCTATAAGGCTTGCTTCAAGGACAAAAATATTCTCCTTGTCTCGTTGGTTTTTATGGCCGGCGCCGCGGGCCGCGGCCAAGACATCAATGAAGTCTACATCATTCCGCACTTTGTCCATGATTTTAACATCAGCATCACTTATGGCGCTTTTCTTTTCACGTTTATCCAGGTGGGAAGTCTGATCGGGCCATTTGTGTGGGGCTGGATTTCGGACCGCTTCGACCGCAAGCTCGTGATTCAAGCGTCACTTTTCATGTCGGCGCTGTGCACTTTGTGGCTCGCCTGGCAGCAGAACATCTCTGCCGGCCTGTTCGTGAATTTAATTATCTATGGCGCCGCGGTTACGTCGCGACAGACATTGACCCAAGCGCTGCTCGCCGATCTCGTCGGCGATGATTTATTCGACGCCGCGTTCAGTCTTTATTATTTTATCGGTTTCGTTTCGATTCCGTTTTGGACGGTCATTACCGGTGGCGTCATGACCCACTACGGTTTTGGACCGGCTTTCACCTTGATTTCGACTTCCTATCTTCTTGCGATGAGCCTGCTCGTACTCCTACGCACTCCCGAGAAGAAACGCGACGTAGCGTGAGCACCGCTTCCGCGAAAACGGCATGAAACTGAATTTTCATAAGTTGGCAGAACGTTAATCATGTTTGATCTATTGGGCATCATCATTAAAGGCGGGCCGGTGATGGCGCCGCTCCTTGTCTGCTCGATCATCGCCCTCGCGGTCGTTATCGAGCGGTTTCTCTTTTGGCGCCGCATCAGCTCACGCCAAGCGGTAGAAGAAATGCTCGATCTCGTCGAACGAGGAGAAATTGCCAAAGCTTCCAGTTTAGGCAACCAGGCGGATACTCCGCTCG
>VBKY01000091.1:34313-34601 GCA_005879255.1 Deltaproteobacteria bacterium | reverse complement strand
CTGAAGCGCGAAAGTATTGCATCCGCGATCATAACGTTGTCACCGATGGTTCGTGGTACGACCTACAGTCATGCTGGTTCAACAGCTTCTATACACGGACTCTTCCGAGCCATTCGAGCGAAATGACCGCCGCTTACCTCCACAAGAGCGTGGTGAATACACTGGCGGCTCGTCCCGGTGCAGGGATCAGCCTCGGACAAAAACAAAAACTGGCCGCCGTGATTCACCTGTGCGGATTGAAGAGAGGAGAGACCTTCGTCGCGCGCGGCTTCCGGGTAACGCCGGGCG
>VBKY01000091.1:31761-34204 GCA_005879255.1 Deltaproteobacteria bacterium | reverse complement strand
AATTACTGATACAATTGATACGCGTGCCTAACAACCCGGTTGGATCTCAACGTTGGCAAAAATCACGAGGCGCAATCGGAGCGGCTCATTACTGATGTCTGCGTTGAAGGGAGGAACAAACGTGTCAGAAAAGGAACTACTGCTGTATCACGAAGAAAAGGGAATTGCCCGGATTACTTTCAATAGACCGGAAGCCCTCAATGCTATGACCAAGGACGTGCTTCAACGATTGGCATCCCTCCTCGACAAAATGAGAGTAAACGATGCAGTAAAAGCCGTAATCATTACTGGAACAGGCGAGGCGTTTTCGGCTGGAGCTGACATCAAGTTCCTCAATCAGGCCTTACCCCTGGAGGTAAGGGAATTCGCTCAGATGGCTGTGTCAGTCAATCACAAGATTGAAACGCTGGGAAAAGTCGCCATTGCCGCCATAAATGGCTATGCCCTTGGCGGTGGCCTGGAGTTAGCGGAGGCTTGTATGCTCCGCGTAACTGTTCCAGAGGCCAGATTGGGACATCCCGAGGTTCGCATCGGCGCGATCGCTGGTTTTGGCGGTACAACGAGACTTCCCAGATTGATCGGAAAAGGCCGCGCTACAGAACTTCTTCTTACGGGAAGACTCGTCACCGCGGAAGAAGCTCTACAGATAGGGCTCGTTACTAGGATCGTTGAGCCTGATAACTTGCTCTCTGCGGCAGAAAATCTTGTCCTTGAAATTGTTTCACAGTCGGCCGTCGCCGTACGGATGACTTGGGAAGCCATTCATCGTGGCATGAATCTGACGTTGGAAGAATCAACACTTCTTGGCGCAGATTACTTCGGTTTGGTGGCCTCTACGGAAGATTTCCGAGAGGGAACCAAGTCGTTTTTGGAGAAGAGCACTCCATCCTTTAAAGGGCGATAACGTGGAGAAATCGCAGCAGCAGATGAAGCTTCCAGAGCGCATCTACCACCTCGCCGAAGCCGCGAACTGGCGGTCCATTGGTAGAAGTGGCTTGTTGAGCACCAAGGCTCTTCTCGACGCGGCCGACGTGCACGGCAAGGAGCGGGCACGAATCGAATGCGGTCAGCGGCTCAAACACATTGAGTTGCCGAACGGGGTACAAGTGCGCGACCAGAAGCCGATGCCGGCGAAGGCATTGAAGCAGTGCCTCGTCAGCATGACGCCTGAGGAATGGTACGCGTTGATCAACTCCAAGGTGTTCTTCTGGCTGGACGTGGATCGGCTGAATCGGCAACGTCGCGCCTGCAAACCGCGACCTCAAGTCGTTCTGGAAATAGACACCGAGAGACTTTTAACCCAGCATGCCGAGCGGATCGCGCTATCACCGATCAACACAGGGAACGCCCGCCGCCGGCCCGCGAAACGCGGGCGATGCACCTTCGTCCCGTACTCCGTTTGGATCGAGTCGGGCTGGTCGAACGAGACACAAGGGGTGAACTCTCGTTCGCGCGGCCGAAGCCATGAGCCGGTCGAACTGACCGTGGCTAATGCCGTATCGGACATTATGACCTTACTCGTTCGAGTATATCGGGTTGGACCTGGTGAGATATTCTGGCCGGCGAAGTTCCCCGGACGATTTGACTGTGTAGCTACATCTTCCCTGTAATGGAGCCACAAGGAGGGGCGTCATGATCACGGTCGGTGTTAGAAGTCCGGCTAAAGCAGATCTCGCGTAGTGTTCAGTAACGCTGTCCAGGCGGGGCATGATATCGATCGGCTGAATGCTCGTTCTTCGACGCTACGGTTGATAACCGACGATCTACAGCGTAAGCCGCAAGAACCTTAAATCGCAGATTATGAAACGAGCACTGGCGGCGATCCTGCTAATGGCGATCCTGCTAATATTGTGGCAATCACTCACATTGGCTGGGGCGCAGGAAGCCGAATGGTGCATTAGCAAGCACGGGGAAAGCGGCGCTGCGCCATGCTTCAATCTCCCGAATTGGGTCCTGCGTGTCGCTCAGTCAGCAAAGTTTCCTGCGGAATATGACCTGAGCCATCATCTCAACCCTTATTTTCAAAGCGGCGATTTCGATGCCGACGGAAAACTCGATGTCGCCGTGCTCGTGCGGCAGAAAAGTACGGGCCGGAGCGGCATTGCTATCTTTCTTTATGGGAAAACCAAGCCTGTGGTGCTCGGTGCGGGAAGGTCCTTCGGGAATGGAGGAACAGACTTCAGCTGGATGGACAACTGGAGCGTTTACTCAAAAGCCGCGGTTCGCAAAAGCCCATGGGAAGACAAACCACCTGCGCCCAGAGGAGACGCCCTTTGGGTTGCTAAATCCGAATCGGCCAGTGCTTTCATTTTCTGGGATGGCAGGAAGTATGTATGGTATCAACAAAGTGATTAGCAGGAGGCGGGCAGTCTAACCAGCCGCGCGCTTTTGGGCCTTGAGTTACCGCCCGGTAGTCGGTGCTGACAATGCCGCCTAACATCGA
>VBKY01000091.1:463-31696 GCA_005879255.1 Deltaproteobacteria bacterium | reverse complement strand
TCCAGCCCACCAATGACTTGCCCAATCCATACCAAACCATCTCGCCGTGGGGAAAACTGCCGCAAGGAAGATCGTGGGGAGCGCTCAACGCGGTCGCGATCGATAACGATGGCGAATCCGTCTGGGTTGCGGATCGGTGCGGCGCGAATCCTGATACTCCACCGGGAGCATCCGCGTTCCAGTACGATAGCTGCGCCGGTTCAAGCGTGCCGCCGGTCCTCAAGTTTGATTCAGCCGGCAACCTGCTGAAAAGCTTTGGTGCGGGCATGTTTATTTTTCCCCACAAGATCCATGTCGATCGAGACGGCAATGTGTGGGTGGCCGACCAAAGATCCGCCAATGAGCGAGAGCTCGCGAAATTTCCTGGAGAAAAAGGCAAGGGCCATATCGTCGTAAAGTTCAGCCCCGACGGCGAAGTTCTGTTGACGCTAGGGAAACCCGGAGTGTCAGGAGACCCGCCCGATGCTTTGACCCAACCGACCAGTGTGGTAATGGGCCCGAATGGAGACGTCTTCATCTCAGAGGGTCATAACCAGAATCCTCAAGCTCCACCCGAAACCGTGTCACGTATCTCCAAGTTCACAAACAACGGCAAGTTCATCAAGTCCTTTGGAAAATTGGGATCAGGGCCAGGAGAATTCAGAGGGCCTCACGACATTGCCATGGATGCGCAGGGACGACTCTTTGTAGCCGACCGGGGCAACATGCGCATCCAGATCCTTGATCAAGATGGAAACTACCTCGGTGAGTGGAAGCAATTCAGTCGTCCAAGTGGCGTCTACATCCGCAACGACATGATTTATGTAGCCGACTCCGAATCCAATGGAGTGGCACCACACCCGGGCTGGAAGAGAGGGATACGAATCGGTAGCGTTAAAGACGGCAAGGTGCTGTACCGGATTCCTGATCCGCTCGAAATGAAGGGAACCAGTGCAGCCGAGGGCCTGGCCGTGGATGCGAAGGGCAATGTGTACGGCGGGGAAGTTGGCCCGAGGCAGCTGGCGAAACACGTCAAACAGTAGGAGCGGCTGCTGGATAAGTCGATGGTAATCAATTCCTGAAGCACGAATCGATGCCCACCATTGTCTACGCCAGCAGTGGCGAGATTGGCAGGGTTATAAATCTTTGCTGGAGAACTTGATCGATCGTTACGAACTGAAAAAGTTATGTGATCTAGGCGGCGGAGTTAACCCGATGCTAACGCCCGCCTTTATTTCGAGCAGAAATTTGGATTATACGATTCTCGATATTTCCGAAAACGAACTTGGCAAAGCGCCCGATCAATACAAGAAGCTGGCACAGGACATAATGGCCAATGACTTGTCTAGCACCGAAAGATTCGATCTTGTTTTACCAGGATGCTTGCGGAACATGTCAAGGATGGAGAATTGCTCCATAGAAATGTTTATTCTCTGCTAAATCCCGGCGGATTTGCTGTGCACTTTTTTCCAACGCTCTACGCGGTGCCATTTTTGGTGAACCGACTCTTACCCGAAACATTGTCCGCACTACTTGATTTTTTTGCCCCGTGAGACAAAGATCAACACGCGAAATTTCCTGCCTATTATAGTTGGTGCAGGGGACCAACCATGAAAATGGCAGAAAGGTTTTCCGGAATAGGTTATGAAATCGTCGAATACAGAGGATTCTTCGGTCACGAGGGCTAATACAAAAAGCTTCCGTGGCCTCAGAAACTGCACAAGTCTCTTTCAAGTTATTTTTTGAGGCACCCAATCCACATTTTACCAGTTACGCATGGGTCATTCTCAAGAAACGTAAGGAGGCAATGTCAACCAACGCACGGAGCTCGTGCGACTGATTTGCTGGTCAAGTATCGATCGGAGGCGTTATGCGTTTTTTTGTTGGATTGCTAGGTCTATTGCTCACGGCTTGTGCCACTCAGCCGGTGACTGTCCATCAGGCAACTGCGGTGCCGTCCGCTCGCATCCTGGCACCGCAGTTGATATCTCAAGCGCCACAAACCGGCAGCCTCATCATTAAACGCGACAGTGGTTTGATGGGTTCGGCTTGTACGGTTCGAGTTTTCATCGATGCGGTACCGGTCGCAGATCTCGCGCCATCGGAAAAGGTCGAGCTATTTATCGCTCTTGGCGAGCACGTTGTCGGTGCTACTTCGAACGGCATTTGCGGTGGTGGCGCTTCCGAAGCGGCGGTTGTCATACGTCCCGAGCAGCAGAAGATTTTGCGGATTGCCAGCGGTCAGAGCGGAGACATTTACCTGCAGCCAAGCGCGTTCTGAATCTGGCGGAATGAAATCCAAACGCGCGTTGGAACCCAACACTCGCAAAGCTCGCGCGGTTTATCCCGGTGTTATACGGTTTGCTGGTGGTGATTCAGTTCGGCCAAGATCTCTCACTCCGTTCGGGATGACAAATAACCCAAAATGTCATTCCGAGCAGAGCGAGGAATCGCCGGTTTCGGCGCTCGAAAAGCTAATGTTTTGCCAGAGTCGAGAATACGACGGTATTTTTTGCTGAGTCTCGAGTAATTTACATGAACCCAACCACGCACCGAAAGTTAAATATCGTGGCGGCCACTGGGCTTGCTATTGGCGCAGTGTTTGGCCTGGCGGGGACTATCGTCACGCATTCGCATCTGCAAGCAACATTATGGGCAATTGACAGCGTGGGCCTTGTGATGGCGACTACCTTACTAACAGTGAAATTCCTGAGGAAGGGATGTGATGTCATTGCTGCTGGATTCCTGGTATTTGCGATCGGCGAGGGCGTCATACTTTCGGGGACAGCAGCAGGATTAGTCGGAAGCATTCCTTCTTTCGCCGCGGGAATTGCGCTTTGGGCTGCGGCGCTTTTGCTCATCAGTATTCCCAACGAGTTCTCCATGTGGGTTCGTGTGATCGGAATTGCGACGGCAATTCTTTTTGCCGTCACGAGCGCAAGAATGTTTTGGGGGGAGCCGTTGCTTCCGACTTCATCACCGTTGCCATTTTTCGGATATCCGTTTCTTGTCATAACCATCGTCGGTTGGATTACCTATCTCTTAAAAGAACACGGTCTGACGACATGACTTAGAGAACGAATTGCGGGAGAAAACAATTTGGCTAGTGAAGGAGACGCAAACGAGGAGGAACGAGAGCTGGTGCCGTTATCAAGGGCGGCTCAGTATTTGCTCGAAGAATGCCGCATGGTCTTGCCGGGTATCCGGGTTTCGCGCAGAAACTTATATTGGCTGAGCAGCGTCTCCACTTAGTGGCCATCACGCTGCTCGCAATCGCGGTTGCGCTGATCATGGCATCAGCGGCGTATCATCGTCAGAGGGGACCGCAGGGGGTCACCAGCACGTTCATCCACCTCGCCACCCGTTTGCTTTTATGGAGCATGGTGCCGTTAGCTTTGAGCATTTGCATTGAGTTCTATCTGGTCGGACGCGTGATCGAGGACGGCGCCATCGTTCCACTGGGTGCGGCATTCCTGTTCGCTGTCTTTGTCGGCTTATGGTTCGTGCTGCCGCATGTACGGAGCTCGAAGTGGACCGGTTCCAAGCGCGAACGAACAAGCTGACGATCAGCAGTAATTATTTGCACCATGCAAGGGAATTTCCAGACCACAATGCCGGTGCAACCAACGGCTGCTGCGGGTGCGATTGCCTGAGTCCGTCGGCATTGTTATGACCTTTGTCGTGCGCACGCGTTGGCGATGATGACATCATTAGTGGTCGAAGCTAACGACCAATCATGAGTTCTTCACGCTCTGTTAGCGAGCTCCGAAGAATAATTGAGCCGCAGCTGAGGTCCGAGGAGAAATTGATCTGGGTCGGCCAGCCCGATCCAATGCAGTTCTCCCGCGAGGTGGCGCGGGCGTGCGTGTTTCAGCTCGGCCTGATCGCTCTCTTTATTGCTATTTCCGTATGGCTGATCGCCCCTCTTTCGAGGCTCGAAAAGTCGGTGCTCCCCGCAGTTTTGTTTGTCGGTGGTATGGTCGGTTACTTACTGCTGGCGGCGCCGTGGCGTTATCCGAGCAGAGTCTTGCAGACGATCTACGCGATCACGGATCAACGGGCTCTGGTGTATCAAGGCTTTGGCTGGTCGTTGTTGTGGCTGCAGGCGCTACCGGCCCTTTACAATACGCTGTGGTCTTTTGACGCGCGCCAAATTCGAGCGCGTCGAAGGATACGGCGCTATGAAGGTCGCAGCGACCTCATTTTTGGTGGCGAACGGCGTTATCACAACACCGGCAAAGGGCAAATCCAAGATTGGGTTCAAGTGGGCTTCTTGGGCCTTGGAAACGTCGATGAGGTTGACCAATTGTTAGAAAGCCACTTTGCACATATGGATACGGAGTGGGTGTGACAAGGTCTGCGATTGGTTGCGGACGTCAGATGATATCGGAGCGAGACTCCTGTAATCGCTGTGGCACGTGAGCTTAGTCGTTGTTTGCACGCCGCGGCCACCGCTGACGCGCGACGGCAGGTGATCGACTTCCTGCGGGCCCACGCCCTCATCCCTCCAGATCGATGAGTCGTCGTCAGTGCGGCCATTCACTTCGGATGCGGCAGCGATTGAAGCATGGTTATTGGATTGCGAGGAGAAACTCATGCTGATCAGAAGTTGGCGCTTCGTGACGATTCTCTTGGTCTCTCTGCTCCTCGGCCTGGCGTTCGCTCACGTGCTGGAGCGGCCCGCCAAAATGCGGTACGACGCTGCATTGTACATCACGCTACAAAAGACTCTCTATGTGGCATGGGGACCACCAAACGTCGGCGGTATTCTAGAGCCGGCTGCAATCCTAGCGACAATTTCGCTTGCGTTCATTTTACGCAAAAGGAAACGAGCGTTTTCGTACACGCTCGGCGCAGGCATTGCTTTGTTGCTGGCATTTCCCGTGGTGTTTTTCTGGTTTGTTGCACCGGCCAACGAAGTATTTCTCGCAGTAGTCGTCGATTCAAAATTATTCCTCACGGAGACGACCATGGGTCCAAATCTCACGATTCCTGTGGTTCATATGTCTCACTCTGATCCAACTCTGCGTCGTTTGCTCGGAGGGATGTCTATCTTTACGATGCTAATGACAATCCCCCAGGTCTTGACGATCTGGTTCGGTCATCAGGCGGCCGGTGTTTCTATCCTATCGTGGAGCGCTTATCTCCTCTCCGCCGTCCTGTGGTTTTGGCTCGGGATACAGAAGCACGATAAGAACATCTACTTACCATGCGTAGGCTGGATCGCGCTCGACACCGCTGTGATTGTGGGCGTTGTCATTTATGGTTAGCCGACGTTTGGTCCGAAAAGGATTTATCCCCATACTGAGAAACGTGTTTGGTCGTTACCGGATCTTAAACGACGTGCGCAAACGATTGGGGCTCCTGAGCCTTAACCACACAGTGACGGATTACGTTAGAGTGAAAAAAGCTGGCATGCACGGTCATGCGAGGCAACTTGCGAGTTGAGCGGAGGAACAGCGATGATTGCGATCGTGATCCTGATTCTTTTTATTCTTCTGGTCCTGACGACGCCATGGCGCCGACTATCCGCTCCTGCGCGGCTTTGGGCCTTAGTCGCCTGTTCCAATGCCCTCGTCTTTTTCGGCATGCCGACGACGCCGGCCACTTCCCCATGGCGACCGATTGTCGGGCGCGTGCTAGCGACGAGCGCGGCCGTGAGTCTCTCCCTGGCAGTGCTGGGCTTAGTACTTCGACGGCGTCCGACTACGGGACCCGGAGCGCATTCAGCCCTACTTGCGCCGCTGATCATCGGCGCACTCCCGGCTGCGTTCTATATCTGTTTCTGGGTCATCGGACCGCTATATTGAGGGAGGAGAGAGGTGCCTTACAGCGAGCTTAAACAGACGTTCCCGAGACGTTGAAACTCAAAAAACAAATCCGGATATTAAAATCTCGTTGTCGATCTGCAAAGATTTCGCGACCAGGGTCCCGTGGAGCGGCCTAGCCGTAACACGAAACATGCGATTCCGGCGCTGCAAACGACGTGCTATCATAAGTCGGTCAAAAGTTATGAAAGCTGCCCACAAACCAAATACTGCGACCAGGATCCGCCAGCCTCTCGAAAACCTGAACATCGCGGCGCTCGATCTCATGCCGTCGCCCGAGGAGATTCATGCCCGCGTACCGATCTCCGATAAGGCCTCTAAGACTATTTTTGCAGGGCGCGAGACGATCAAGGACATCCTCGATCGCAAGGATCCTCGGCTGTTCATTGTCGTTGGTCCCTGCTCGATCCACGATCCGATTGCCGGCTACGATTATGCCCAGCGCTTGAAAAAACTCGCCGACGAGGTGCGCGATACGTTGTATCTCATCATGCGGGTTTATTTCGAGAAGCCGCGCACTTCGGTCGGTTGGAAGGGATTCATCAACGACCCGCGGATGGATGATTCGTTCCACATCGAGGAAGGCATGGAAAAAGCGCGCGCCTTTCTACTTCAGGTGACCGAGCTCGGCCTGCCGGCGGCGACCGAGGCGCTTGATCCGATCGCGCCGCAATATTTGGGCGATCTCATTTCGTGGACCGCCATCGGCGCGCGCACGTCCGAATCCCAGACTCACCGCGAAATGGCTTCCGGCCTGTCCACGCCGGTCGGCTTCAAAAACGGCACGGATGGCAATATCGACGTGGCCATCAATGCCGTCAAGTCCTCGGCGAAACCTCACAGTTTCCTTGGCATCAATACGAAGGGGCGCTCCTCGATCGTACGCACGCGGGGCAATGGGTATGGCCACATCGTGCTGCGCGGCGGCGAGCGTCCGAACTACGACACCGTCAGTATTTCCATGACTGAAAGGGCGCTGCGCGACGCCAAGTTCGCGCCCAACATCGTCGTCGACTGCTCCCACTCCAATTCCTTCAAGGATCACAACATGCAGGCGCTCGTGATGTCGGACTGCGTGCACCAGATCCGCGAAGGCAACCAATCTATCGTTGGACTGATGATCGAGAGCAACATCGAGGGCGGCAATCAGCCGATTCCCGAAGATCTTTCTAGGCTGAAATACGGTTGCTCCGTTACCGACCCTTGCATCGATTGGCCAACCACCGACACCATCATCCGCAAGGCGCGTGGTATTCTCAAGGACATCCTGGCGCAACGCGGAAAATGATCAGCCGAGCGTAAGCCGCGGAGACTCGAGACTAGTGAGCAATTCGGCTCGCCCATTCCGCTGTTTTCATCTCCTGATAGCCCTGTACAGCAGAGTTCTTGGCTTGAGATCACGCTCGTCTTAGGTGGCCCGCTACTGATTTTTACTTTGGTGCAGGTATTTACTTTTTTCACGGCGCACTCTGTAAGGATCACAGACGGACAATAAGGGCGGCTTCTGACCTTCGAAATTCTTTATGGGTTCCTCGTAGCCATTATCTTCGTCGCCGCGGCTGGCGCCTACCGACCGTTTCACTCCCGCTAGCCGGACGTGATGTGCTACGTGGCTTGGGAGTTTGGGCACTCGGGTACCTTATGTGCATCGCCGGCATCCTGCTGGCCGTGATCATATTTCCGACCCAAGCCACATCCATGGCAAATATGCGTATCAGTGGCAGGTTGGCGGTCCCAATAATGGTTCTGGCACGGCTTGGCGGCGGGTCATGCAATCGGCAATTATCTCAACGGTAAAAGTGACGACCCGAGTGGTTGGTTCGTGCGCTCCTACCCGCGATATCGAACCAAGCGCTTACTGCGGTTTCTGTTCGATCACTTTCAAAGCGATCTGCTCTTCAACCTACTACTCAGCACGAAGCCGATGCGTATTGCGGCGGACATTGTTTATTTTCACCATAAGGAGTTTTCGCTCCCGAAGCCCGTGATGCTGGCGATCGAACCAATGCTGAGGTAGTGGAAAACAAAACCCCGCGGTGAGCCAAAGCGACGAGGGATGATGGGCCTCGGCAATACCATTGTCGACATCGCCTGCCTCGGTGCTGTGCCCGGTCTCACGTATAGATTCTTGCGTTTCATAGAGCGTTCCCCCCCAAACTTTCCATGGTTATAGTTACACAGGCGATTTAAACGTCTAAGTTAGCGATATAGCGTGCTTTTGGTAGTCGTAGTATGGGCCATATTTAACACCTACTTGACCCGGCGTGACTAAATGATGATCGGGTTCACCCTTATCTGCGTTTTTGTTTCCGGAGGTTGCCTAGATTCCGAGTGATTGCGCTCCCTTGCATTTCATTTCTAATCGCTATATTGAAGCGGTCGGAATAGAACCAGCGGATAGAGATGATCTATGAACGAATATACAGCTGATAAGCGCTACGGTATAACAAAGTGTCTGTGCTCTTCCTTGAGCAGCAAAGGCCAAGCGGTGGTCGAGTTCACGCTAGTCTTCGTGCTGCTATTAGTTATCCTTTGGATTCCCGCGGATTTCGGGTTAGCTTTCTTGAGCGGTCAGCTTGCCCAAAGTGCCGCTCGTGAAGGCGCACGGATCGCCTCGGCGGAAGCCAATTACGCTGCGCAAGTCGGCACTTGCACTATACCCGCCTGCTATTCGCTCACCCCCAATGACAACATTCTAAGACAAACCGCGTTAAGGATATCCAGCGCCTTGCTCCAAAATGCTCAGATCACGCTTGCTACTGATACAACCGGCGGGACCTGCATGACCAAGGTGCAAGTGACAGTCCAGGGAACCTACAACTTTTTCTTTTATAGACTCCTGCGGTTGATCGGCATCGGCGCTGGGTTGAATACCAATTCCACGTCGATCACGCGCGTGACTAAAATGCGGTGGGAACACCAATGTTGATCTAATATTTCTGGCGAGGTTGATATGCGCTCGTTATTGAATTGCAAAGGGCAAAGCATAGTCGAAATTACGTTAATGACGCCCATAATCCTGGTTGCGTTGTACGTTCCGTTCGATTTTGGGATGGCAATTATCGCAGGTCATCTCACCCAAAACGCGGTGAGGGACGGAGCACGCGTTGCCTCGGCTACTAATCCTATGAGTAATGCCCAGGCCGGTAACGTGGCGCAGTCGGTTTACAATATTTTGCCACCGTCTTTGGTATCGAAAAGTGTCAATGTAACTCATTATGCCACAGGTGGAACCGAGTGCGCGCAGAACGTTGAAGTGACCGCTCAGGGAGGTTACAACTTTTTTTTCTATCGGCTAATGGCACTATTGGGTGTGTCGACTCCGAGTCAACGTACCATTACTCGGACAACGAAAATGTGGTACAACTTTCAGCCCGACCAGAATGGCGGCGAAACCGGATCTTCAACTACTTTTTGTACGACGCTCACCTACAGCGGATCCTATCCACCATGATCTCAGTTCGACCATTTCGGGAGGACTTATGAAAACCTTAAAAAACCAACAAGGCACCGTGATCGTATTCGCGACACTGATGATCGTCCTGCTCTTGGTCATGGTTGGACTTGGCCTTGATACCGGTCAGCTGACCTACGTTCGCAATCAAGGGCAAGCGGCGGTGGATTCGGCGGCGTTAGCGGCCGTGACGGGATTGCCATTTAGAAATGATGACCAGGTTAAAAGTAGAGCCCGCGGATTCAACTCGAAGAATACCTACGCCGGAAGCGCTACGAACACGATAGGAAACGACGACGTCAGCTACGTTCAATATGATTTCGCCACGAATACGATCACCAATTACGCCGGAGACGTCAACACGGCCAATGGCGTACGAGTGGCTCTGGAGTCAACATCGAGTATCAGCACGCCTATGTTCCTTACTCCGCTGTTCAATCTAATGGGTATCCCCACGGCAAAAAACCAAAACGTGAGCGTCAGCGCGGTATCCGTCATAACAACGAAGCCGGCGGTTCCTATCGCGCTGTGGACAGGCGTCTGCAATGGAAGCACGCAGGTAAACGACGTAAAAATAATGATGCAGCACCCGGATCAGAGTGACAGTGGCGAGAATGCCTGTTGGACGACGTTTTTTGATTGTTCCTCAGGTGCACCGGACATAAAGGCGGGATTTGAGACCGCCGGAAGCTGCTCGGGTAACTCAATAAACGGGACGATCGAGATTGGTAGTCTTATCTGCCAAAATAGGGGGCAAGTGAACACCGTTTTAGGCACAGCTAACGATTTCTTTTTGACAGATAACCCTGGCCGATGGTGGATCATCCCGGTTATAGCGGGTGGAAGCAATTGTGATCCGCAGAACCCGACCAAGATCACGGACTTTGCCAAAATTTACCCGAAATCGATTGTCAAGAGCGGCAACCCCAAATACATAGTCGCTGACATAGTTTGCAACCAAACCCTCACGAGCCTTGATACTAGTATGTGCTTCAATCACAGGCTGGTGCGTGAGAAGGCGAAAAATATGTAGACTTCCTTCCACCCAAACTCGTACTTAACCATCGAACTTCGGTCGATAGTAAGGAAAATCCTAAATACATCCAAGCAACCGTGACCTGCGGACAGAGTCTCGATGCCACCTCAAACAATCTTTGTTTTTCCCATAGATTAGTCAGGGAAAAGGAACCTGGCAAAGCGTACTGATCAAATCAGGTAATTCGCCAAGATCTCGCTAGTTGTAAAATAGCTCGTTAGACCCGCAAATCCGTAACGGATTGGCAAATGGTTGTCGGGGTGGGGTTGTCGTCACGGGACGGCAAAACCATTGCCGAGACATCGCGTGCCTCGATGCCGTGCCTCCATCCCTCAGGTATGGGTTTTTGCTTTTATACAGGGTTTTCGCCCGCCGCTTCCATACTTATAGTTACACCGGGGATTGAATCGCTAAGTCATTGATATGCCATGCTTTGGTCTTCTTAGTAGCCAGAAGCACACCACATCTATGACTTTACTTGACCCGTCGTAAGCAAATGATGATCGGGTCCACCCTTAACTTCGTTTTTGCCTCCGGCGCTTGCCTGGATTTTCATCGGATTGCCCCCTCTTGCATTCGCTTCCAAATTTCTATATTGAAACTTGCGCAATCCACGGGGGGGATTGATTGAGATGGTTTATGAACGACTATGTCGGCGATAAGCCCCGACGGATTACACAGCCTCTGCGCTATTGCTTGACCAGCAAAGGTCAAGCGATGGTCGAATTCACAATCGTCTTCATATTACTCATTATCGTTGCGTGGATTCCCGCTGATTTTGGACTAGCGTTTTACACCAGCCAAATCGCTCAGAACGCTGCGCGCGAGGGGGCGCGCATCGCAGCGGCCGATCCTACGCTGGCGGCTGGTACCACTACTTGCAACATGCCCGCATGCTATTCGTTCGGTAATATTTTTAATGAAACCGCCGCACGGTTACCGGCAGCGCTCTTAACAGGAGCCTCCATAACTGTCCAATATCCGGCTCCTGGAACGGCGAGCACTTGCAATCAGCGCGTGCTGGTGAGGGTTCAAGGTCAATACAACTTTTTCTTTTATCGGATATTGCGCTTGCTAGGGGCCTCGGTGCCCGAATCTGTAACCGTAGATCGCATAACAGAGATGAGATGGGAGCATCAATCGGGATGTGTGGGTGGAGGAACACCTTAATACATCGTTGATTAATACTCACTCTCTTCAATGTGGGGTGTACCGAGGAGATCTTTTTCATGAAGGGCAATTACAACACCAAAAAAAGGGAAAAGGGACAAAGCCTCGTTGAGATTGCTCTGATAATGCCTATTCTACTGGGCGCCCTTATGGTTGCAGTCGATTTCGGCATCGCCTTTTATATGAGTAATCTAATCGCCGTAGCGGCACGGGACGGAGCAAGAATCGGAAGTCAATTGGAAAAGTCCAATAGGACTGACGCTGAAAACCCTGATTTTGCAGTCGCAGACGCAAATATAATCAGCAATAGAATACAAGATAGAATTCCGAGATACCTCACGGGCCGGCAAGTCATAGTCACCTTTTATGAAGATGATGCGGTCGTGGGGCCATTTCCGTGTAGCGAGAGCATCGAAGTGCAAGTGCGTGGAAACTACAATTTTACTCTTTACAGGCTGATGAATTTTTTAGGCGCGAACGTTCCAACTTCTCGTACGCTAACCCGGTCAACCCGCATGCGGTACAACTATCAGCGGTACGAGCAAAATGACACGTGTACATCAAGCCCGAATGTCAATTCGGGTACTGCGACTTTTAATATTGCTGATGGGTAATTCGGAGGGAAAGCATGAAGCCGATTAAAAACGACAGGGGCGCTGTCCTCGTTTTTGTAACACTAATGATCGTTCTCCTCATGATCATGGTAGGCATGGGCCTGGACACCGGCCACCTCGCCTATGTTCGGTCTCAAGGCCAGCCGGCGGTTGACGCGGCGGCCTTGGCGGCGGCATCGGCCATACACACGGGTGACCCAGCCCAAGTGGAAAATAGAGCCGAAGCTTTCAACTCGGCTAACAACTATCTCGATAGTCCGAATAATCAGATCGGCAAAGCGAATATTACCTATATAAATTACAACTCCGGGACAAATACTTTCACGGCGCAGGGGAGTATCACGGGTGCTAACGGTGTCCGTGTTGCTCTGGAAACCACGAATCCCTATGGCGGTACTCCGAATACCCCGATGAAGTCGCCGCTCTTTCTTACGCCGCTGTTTAATTTGATCGGCATCCCGACCGCCAAGAGTGCGAATGTTAGTGTCAGCGCTGTAGCCATCGTCAAAACCGCCCCGGATCTGCCAATAGCAATGGAACAAACTCTTTGCGGCGCTAAAGATGCGAATGGCCAATATCAGAAAACTGAGGTGAAGCTCTTGCAGGCGAATGCCGCTGATGAAACCTCAGGGTACACAACTTTTTACATCAACAGCGCAAGTAAAACCGCAATTTACGAGCTGCTCATGGGTTCATTAACATGCTCGGGCGCGGCCTCGGTCGGCATCGGGTTTTGCACTGAACTGAACAACGGACAGATTTCCAGCATATATTCTGATTTCGAGAAGGTCTTCTTGGCTGGAAAGACAGAAGGACGAAGCTACCTGATTCCGGTAGTCGCGACTGGTGTGACGTACAACCAATGTTCAAATATCATGGATTTTGCCCGGTTTTGGCCGAAAAAAGGCGACGATGGCTGGGGTTTGGGTAAAACCAAAAGTGCAGATGGTCAGGGATGGGACAAATATATTATTGGCGATATTAGCTGTGGAGAAGACCCTAACAAGGCGCCTTGGGCGAAATGCCACGTTACCAGTTTGGTTAGAGACGCGAAGTCCGGCATGTAGTCTGTAAAAATCGCGGATTCTGCTATCGATCATCAGCTTTAGGTAAAATCGATTACGGATTGGCTGCTCGTGCTGAGATGGCGGCCAATCCGCTATTTCACTACAAACCCACGTCACGCAGAGGATTATTTGTTTTTGTGTGTTCCGCTTAATACTTCTGCCGATCTGGGCTATCGTTCTGATAATGACTTGCGAGAAAATCGACGAGTCGACGGGCCGTCCACGATAGCGAGGAACCGTTAGGTGGCGGACGCGTTGGCCGCAAGCAACCGTTTGCTATTCGAGATCCAAAACAAGAAAGGAATCACACGTGTCAACCCAACAACCTCCGCCCACTCTCTATGAGCGGCTCGGCGGAGTATACAGTATCGCCGTCGTCGTCGACGACCTCGTCGATCGGGTCATGGCTGATCCGCGTCTCAATGCAAACCCTGCGGTCGACGAAGCGCACCGCAGTTCCCGCCCCCTGGTTTCACAAGTACCTCGTCACCGAAATGGTTTGCTGGGCGAGCGGCGGGCCGCAGAAATACACGGGCCGCTCCATGGCTGATTCCCATCGCCATTTAAACATCACGCCAAAAGAATGGGACGCCTTCATGGACGACTTTAAGCAGACGCTCGATAAGTTCAACGTGCCAGCCGCTGAAGGCGCTGAGCTGCGCGCGATCGTCGAGAGCACCTACGGCGACATCGTTATCGCCAAGGCGTAGCAGGAAACCGAGTCACTGTTCGGTTGGCGGGCACTCGGCAGTCAACACGGCGTCGATTCACGTTTTTGGTCAGGCGCTATGATTGGCTTTCGTGACGCTAGGGCGACAGCGATGAAAGGTATCAGGTTAGCATTAGCACTTCGTCTAGTTTTCTTTTTCTATCTCGCTCTCGTCGTAGTTACCGCAGCGCTCGCTGGTTTGCGCCTGAGCGAGTCGGCGGAGATGCCTGGTCTTCAGGCTATTGAGCTGGTGCTTCTCGCGCTACCGTGGAGTCTCGCACTCGGGATCAAGCCTTTCTCGCATTTCGGCTTCAGCGGAATGGTCGCAATCGTCGCACTTGGTGTTGTGCTGAATGCGCTCTTGTTTCGATGGCTACATCATTTCTTCGAACGCCGAGAAGGGGACATCGGATGAGCGCATGGCATGAACAAGGTCGGTCGCGCAATTAGACGTGTGGCGTCGTGTTTAACACTGCGTGAGCCGGCCTCGAGATCGATTCACTCGGGGCCTAAAGGAGCAAGTCATGACTCAGTCGCCAACCGAGCGAGCAGCGGCAACAGACGAAAATTTGGAGCAAGTCTGGAAAGATCACCTCGCCGGCGAGTTCATTAACAAAGATGTAGAGGCCACGTTGGCCACGATGACTGAAGATGCGTTCGTCAATCATGTGCCAGTCAACACCGGGGGCCGCGGCAAAGACGAGTTACGGGTATTTTATCGCGATAACTTCATTCCCTCGTGGCCCGAGGACTTGCAGATGATTCCAGTGAGCCGCCTCGTAGGGGACGGGCAGTTAGTGGATGAGCTTCACGTCACTTTCACGCACAGTAAGCCGATGAATTGGTTTTTGCCCAACGTGCCGCCGACAAACAAAAGAGTGGAGATCGACATCGTAGTGGTCGCCCAGTTTCGTGGCGACAAACTCACCTGCGAGCGAATTTATTGGGATCAAGCGACAGTATTGCGCCAAGTAGGACTTTTGCCCAAATAGACACTACTAGAATCGGGACGAGCACGTATAGCTGGAGAAGCGGAAACTCCGATTATCAAGTGCGCTGCCGAAATGTCATTCTGAGCCGTAGGCGAAGAATCTCGACTTGTTAACGTCGTGCAGATAGTTGCACGGCTGTCACACAATCCCCTGACGAAAGAGTGTACGTCAACAACTAATGAGTGCCACTGGCGCCGAGCCCACTTGCTTGAGCGACGATCTCGCCCACGCTCTTGTCTAGATCAAGAGGACGATTGATACGCTTGTCATCGCGCTCGGGAACGAGGGCGTAGACTTCGAGGCAGTTGCCCTCGGGGTCGAGGAAATAGCATGACACGGTGTTGCCCATTTCTTCATAGGCGTGGCTGACGCAGTGGTCGATGGGAACACCCTGAGCCTTGAACCGTTCGTAGTATTCTTTGATTTCAGCCGGCGTCTCCACGCGCCAGGCGATGTGGGCGATAAGCTTGGACTTGCCCTCGCGTCCTTTGCATAGAGCGAGTTGGTGGTCGTCGAGCTCCGGATCGGGCGTCAGGAATACCATACCGCGGGCGTTCTCGCGATATTTAATGAGTCCCACAATGTTCGTGTAGAAGTCGACCATCTTGTCCAAGTCGTTGACGTAAAGCACCACGTGGCTAATCCCTTTGATTTTTGGCATGTCGGAATCCTCCCTTTGGTCGCGTCTTATACTGTTTCTTCCACCTCGGCGCCGCGGCTGTCTTTAGTCGAGAGTATCGAACAACTCAGTCCCGTGTCAACTTGGGAGGCTGCGAGTTGTTAGGGAGATGGGCCGCCGAAACCGGCGGTGTTGAACGCTAGAAGATTATTGACAAGTTGGGGTAGCCGATGGATATTGCATCCGCTTCGGATTTGATTAGTGGAGCCGTTTTAGGAGATAGGGCGGCTGACTTAATAATTCAGCCGCTCACGGAGCGTGGGCTAGAGTCGTCGGCGTTCGCCGCCTTAAAAAGGAGGAGAAACGCGATGGCGAAGATGGAACGCAAGAGTTTCGACAACCCCAGCGCTCCACCAAGAATTTTTGTGGTCATATTAACGGCCGCTCAGCCGAACGTTATACGAACATGAACAGATTTTGCCTGGCGTTCTCCGCCGTCATTCTTGCCTATCAGGTGGCGGCCGGTTCATTCGCGCATGCCGATGAGGTGAATGATGCGTGTGACTATGTCTCACGCAAAGTGAGTACATTCAAAGGCGGGCTTTACCGGCAGGCACCCGAGACCTTCGAGGATCAGGGGAAGATATACAGAGGATGCGTCGTCACCGTGGTGGGTGACCGGAACAAAGTGCCCGGGAGATTTCCACCGGCCGATAGCCCGTACCCCAAACCGGGCTCGGCGGCAGCCAACGCGGGCTGGAAGGCGGATCGCGAAGCCGATGGCCCGGATGGAACCTCATATCGCATCTCGCGCGGTAACATTTTCTGTCTAGTGAGCGGATCGTGGGACGGAGGCGACGCGTCCGACCCTAGGGTGATTCCGTCACCTCTATTTCTCATTAGCGCACGGTGCGCAAGAATCCGATGACGTATAACTCGCGGCTTGAGACAGACCTTCGGACCCGCTCACAGAGCTCGCGGGCCTCGCCTGCTCAGCCTTCGCGTCAGGCATGAAGCACACAGAGCCATGAAATGGACGCGCATCTTCGTGCTGGTCTCCTGCGGCGCACTCGCAGGCATGGTCATGGGTGGTCTGTTCGGTTTCGGAGCCGGCAGTATCGCGCCGACCTTCTTCGCTCACCTCATCCCTTGGAGCGACGTTGAGCCGAGAGGCGTCGCCACAGTATTCGGCAGCATTGCCGGCGTCTTGCTCGGCGGCGGTTTGGCCACTTTCGGCATCATCGTTCAGATTTTGATGCAGAAAAGAACGGACAAAGCCTAACAAAATCACTGGAGCGAACCACGGGCAGCGATGAACATTTCTTCTGAAAGCGAGGCCGTCTTGGCGCTGCGCGTGGTCCCGGCGTTAGGCGGAACAACTCTGATCCGTTCACCCCAGAAAGCAGGAGGCGCTTATGGGTGATCTTAGTCCCGAGTCGATCATTCAGGTCGCCAGCGGTTACATGGCGGCGAAGAACTGTTCGTGGCCGTGGAAGTTGGTTTGTTTGAACGCCTAGGCGGGGGGTCAGCGACCCTCGACGAACTCGCTCAGCGCACGGAGATTCCCCGGCGAACGTTACGGATCATCACGGATGCGATGGTCGCGCTGGGGTTATTGGAGCGGTCGGGCGACCGCTATCAAAACGGTGCGGCCGCGGCTGCGTTCTTGAGCGGCAACGGCGGGCCGGACCTGCGAGCGTTTCTCCGGCTCTTGAATGGCCTAAGCTACCCCCGTTGGGGTAGGCTCGAAGAGGCCGTTCGTACGGATCGCATCATTTACAGCGTTGATGAGGCGCAGCAATGGCTCCACGACACGGGCTGGAAGGCCAGTAGCGCATAAGCCGCTGGCTGGCCCTGCCAGTCTGATCGTTGCCGAAGCTGGAGACTAAATCTAAGCTGCTTCCACCTAACATGCGCATGGCCGCCGGCCGCTCACGCGCTGGGCGTTAGGGCTTAGCAATTGAAGGAGCGACTGGTGGCGATCCGCTTTGTTCTGGGGTTTCTCTTTGTACTTGGGCTGGCAACTGCGTGGTGTTCTCAACTCGGGGAGGGAGTGATCCTTACGGCGACATCCTCCGTTCGGCAAGCGATTGACGGACAGGAACAGAAGCCGGAGATTGCGCGAGTGCGGGACGCTGTTGCCAACCTCGAAAACAATCTGTGGATTTGGAAAGCGACTCTCTACGCGGGGATCGCTGTCGTAGGGTGTGGCTTAATCGGTTTCTCCGTTCTTCCCAAAGCGCGATCGAGTGGGAGATAATCGTTTGCCACGCAACCATCTCATCTAAATAGAGACAAGAAATGAAAAGACCTTTCACCATAATCGCCGTTGCCCTTTTCTCACTGATCGCCCTACTGCAATTGCTGCGCTTTAGCCTTGGCTGGGAGATTACTGTCAATGGAGTGAGTGTTCCAGTCTGGGCGAGCGGAGTGGCTTTTGTGATCGCAGCAGGGCTTGCGGTGATGGTATGGCGGGAAACGCGCAAGTGAGTCTTCAGCCTAACACGTAGTCAACTGGAACCGCGTACAAACGGCGAGCCGCCTAGACGGCGCCGGTTACTGAGAACGGTAGCTAACACAACTATCTGCTCCTATCCGATACTATTCGAACTGGCGTTCTTCCTGACATTCTCATTGACCGACTTCATCGAAACCTCGTATATAGACACAAGACCGCAAAGTCAGTCGGGAGTTTCAATATGAAACCGGTCGGTGATCGTCGACGCCGATATTTTTTTTTCGCTCTTATTCTCGCGGTCGTTTGCCGAGCCGATAGCGTGGCTCACGGAAATCCTTACCTCGCCAAGCCCGGCGAGGCTGCGGTGAAGGTCCGCATCGGCGCCTGCGCGATCACCGGTGGATTTATTCATCTCTACACGGCGCTGGATAATCGGCTGTTCGACAAGTATGGCATCAATGCCGAGCATATCGTCGTGCGCGGTGGCGCTGTGGCAATGGCGGGATTGGCATCGGATGAGATCAATTTTCTTTACTGCAACGCGGACGCAAACATCGTGCGCATCGGCACTGGGGCGGATGGAAAACTCGTCGCTTCGCCACTGATCGGTTCGCCATACGTTGTGCTTGCGCGCAAGGACATCAAGCGGCCCGCCGATCTAAAGGGGAAAACTATCGGCGTGACCCGTCCGGGAGATTTCCCTTACAGGCTGGCGAAGGAATTCCTAAAGAAATTCAATCTCAGCGAAAAGGAAGTCACCCTCGCCACCGTCGGCGGCACGCCCACGGAGCGCTACACGGCGCTGGTGCAAGATATGTTTCAGGCAACGCTGATTCAGCCGCCGCTCGATGCGCGCGGCAGAAAAGATGGGTTTAATATTATTTACAATCTCAACGATCTCGGTTTGCCGTTCATTTATAGCTCGCTCTTCGCGAGCAGCAAAACCTGGAAAGAAAGGCCTGCGGTCGTGCAGAAAGTGGTGGCAGCACTGGCGGAGTCGGTCTACTTCGTCGAAAAAAATCCAGAGCTGGCGATGGCCTCGGTCGGCAAGACTTTGAGAATGAAGGATGCCGACACACTGCGTTCAGCCTACGAAGCATACGCGAAGAATCTCATCAATCGGCGCATGATCGTGCCGGCAAAGTTAGTGGCAGAGACGTTGGATAATGCCCGCGAGGAGGGCACCACGATCAGGCGAAAGCCGAACGAGATCTTCGACAACACTTTTGTCGAGAATCTTGACAAGAGCGGTTTCATGAAAGAGTTGTGGGGCAGCGCGGTGCCGGAGGACAGAAAACGATCTCAATGAACTGTTCTCGGCAGAACTTTACTCCTTTGTATCGGGAACAGGCGGGACTGCGGCCCGCTTAGTTCAGGCTCGTCGATCTTGGTATCCGCGGCACCAGCCATGTGATGATGCTCGAAAAAAAACAGCAAGCAGATCGCTGCCGTGATCCACGCTGGTCGGATAAAACATCGCGCCGGCAAAAAATAGCAAGCGGGTAGCTGCCAAGTACGATCGTCCTGTTTGTTTAAGCGATGGTCACCCGATTGTAAATTCACCAAAAAGAAGGAGGCTTTTATGACACGTTGGTCATACTTTGGGTTTGTGCTTATGGTCACGCCGGCATTTGCTCAGTCGGTGCCGGTGATTCGCTACGAGTCGGTTCCCAATGCCGTGCGGCTGCCGCAGAATATGTATCTAGGTGAAGTCGCCGGTGTTGCCGTAAATTCGAAAAAACATGTATTCGTCTATTCGCGCGGTAACACGACCGGCCCGGCATTTGGCGCGACCGCATCGCAGCTTTTAGAGTTTGCGCCGGATGGCCGTTTTCTTCGCGAGATCGGCAGAAACCTTTACGCGTGGGCATTCGCGCACACGGTCCGGATCGACAAGCAAGACAACATCTGGGCGACCGACAAAGGATCGGACATGGTGGTGAAGTTTACGCCTGACGGCCGCGTCGACATGGTCTTCGGGCGCAAGCAGGAAGCCTCGGATGAAGCAGTGCCGCACAAACGCACGGGGCCGCCACCCAAACATGACGACGGCCGTTTCCGCCAGCCGACCGATGTAGCGTGGGACCCGGCGGGAAACGCGTATATCAGCGACGGCTACGTCAACTCGCGTATCGCTAAAGTCGACAAGAACGGCAACTGGCTCAAATCCTGGGGCGAGCGCGGCGACAAGCCGGGAGAATTCAACACGCCGCACACGATCGCCGCCGATGCGCAAGGAAACATTTACGTCGGCGATCGTGGCAACGGGCGCATTCAAGTGTTCGACGGCGACGGTAAATTTTTGCGCGAGATGAAAATCGACGTGCCGTTCGATCGTAGCACCGCGCGACCGGCGATCGGCAATAAGCCGCCGGAAGACGTCAAAGGGACGCAGGCGCCGGGCGCGCCTTGGGCGATCTGCATTACGCCCGGGCCGCGGCAAGTTCTCTACAGCGCGGATGCGTATCCGGGGCGGGTTTATAAGTTAACTCTGGATGGCAAAATTCTCGGCGTACTTGGCGAGTCGGGCAAACAACTCAAACAATTCGGCTGGGTTCATGAGATGGCCTGTCCGTCGGAGAATGAGCTCTACGTCGCCGAGGTGCTCAACTGGCGCGTGCAGAAATTGATATTGCATCCGGACCAGCAGACGGCGCTCAATCGCTGACGGCAAACTAAATTTTCCGGTTTGCTTAGATCCGCTGATCGCTTAACCGATCATCACGCCGGCATTGAACGGTTCACCACGAATCTTACTACTCAGTGTTTCCGCGGGCGCGGGGCATAGCCGCGCCGCGGAAGCTCTGCGCGCCGAGGCGCAAGCGAGCTTTCCGAAGGTCGAGGCGAAACATATCGACCTGATGACTCTGGTGCCGCAGAGCTTTCGGGCGCTGTACGCGAACTATTACATCAAGATCGTCGAGCATCATCCGTCGGTGTGGGCCTATTTATACCACGCCACGGACAGGATGCCGCGCGATGCGCTGTTCGCCAAAACGCGCCGCGCCATCGAGCGGCTCAACACACGCAAGCTCCACGATCTACTCAGAGAGTTTGCCCCCGATCACATCATTTGCACCCACTTTCTCCCCGCTGAACTGCTAGCCCATGACATCAAGCGAGGCCGCGCCGTGCCGCCGGTTTGGGTGCAGGTCACCGATTTTGATCTACACCGCATGTGGGTGCAGGCAGGCATGCGCGGCTACTTCGCGGCGAGCGATGAGATCGCTTTTCGCATGGCGGCACGCGGAATACCGAGTGACAGCGTGCATGTTACCGGCATTCCGATTATGCCGATATTTTCCCGGCGACTTGACCGTGATGAATGCGCGAGAGAATTCGGGATCGCGCCGGATAAAACAACGCTACTGCTCATGACCGGCGGCGCCGGACTTGCCGGCGGCGACTTAATGGTGGAGCGACTACTCGGGCTGGCGGATGATTTTCAAATTGTCGCCTTGGCTGGAAGGAACCAGCAATTGCTTGGTAGATACCGTTCGCTTGCCGCGGCCCATCCGGGCCGGCTGGTCGCGCTGGGTTATACGTCTACGATTGAGAGAGTTATGGCTTGTGCCGATCTAGCAGTCACAAAGCCGGGTGGATTGACGGTCTCCGAATGCCTCGCGGTCGGGCTACCGATGGTGTTGATCTCGCCGATCCCGGGACAAGAAGAGCGAAACGCCGATTATCTGATGGAACACGGCATCGCCGTAAAAGCCCCGGACATGGTGGCGTTGGAATTCAAGATCGGTCAACTCGTCAAGGAACCGGAACGGCTCAAACATATGCGCGAGAACATGCGTGGACTCGGCCGGCCCGATGCTGCCCACGCGGTCCTGAGTCGCGTCTTGGGCAACGGCCGATGAAGTTTCCACGTTGGTTACGCCCATGGTTGTTGATCGGCTGGATCGCACTGTTGAGTTTTTTCTTTGCTCAAGTGGAAATTCAGATCGAAGGTCCGGCGGGTTGGGCGGCCAATTTGCCAACCTGGCGTGTCGAAAAACATTGGCTGCTCGATCTTTTTTGGAGTGGCCGGAGTATGACCGGTTATCACGCCTGGGTGTTTCCTTTCATCGCGCTGGCGTTTCACGTGCCCGTGTTCGTAAGCGGCCGTTGGTCTTGGCGCATCGAGGCGCGCATAGTCGGCATGATCATGCTGTTCTGGGTTATCGAAGACGTTCTCTGGTTCGCTTTCAATCCGGCTTTCGGCTGGAACAAATTTTCATCCGCGCACATCCCGTGGCATAAACATTGGTGGAACGGGTTGCCAGTGGATTACTGGATCTCGACGACAATCGGAACCGTTCTGCTCGTTTGGTCGTATCGCGCAAAGAAGCAAACCTTCGATCGAGCGTGACTGCGGGCGCTGGATGAAAACTCGAAAGGAGCCCTTCGACGACGCTCAGGGCGAACGGATAAGTAGTTGATTTCTGTGTGCCTCGCTTCCGTTCGTAGTGAGCTCAGTCGAACCATGAACGAATTTTTCATACAGCTCGCGCTAAAAAACGCGCTGTTCGCGGAGATTTAATGTCTCTCTCGGGGATGTTTGAAATCCCTCCGCCTTCAGGCCAAGTGAAGTTGGTCATGCCGGCGAACGCCGGCATCCAGGTTCGTTTTCGGTTCAAGTTCCAGAACCGCCTGGATACCCTAAATTTTTTCTTTGGCTGCAGGCGAGACATTTTAACCATTCGCGGATGAGATATTGACCAAAAGTTTATTTCGGCGTGACCAGCGCCGATGTCAGGAAGGCTTCGACCAATGCGGCAATGAACAACAACGGCAATATGACCGTAATGAAGAATCTCAGACCTTGCACTAACTCGCTGCCAATCGTCGTTTCCGGTCGGCTGAAAAACTGTTTCATGACACGACTGCCGACCATGAGCCCGATGCTGGTGCCGAGGAACACCGCGGGAAGCTCCAGCAATCCATGCGGCACAATGCTCAATAACGAAAGCCACAGTCCGCGCGTTTGCGCTGATAGTGAAAATATCACGCCGAGGGCGATGCCGTTTCCAAGAAGAAAAACCGCCGGTATGATACCAAACAAGCTTCCGAACAAAATCGCCAGTACCGTCTTTAGAGTGTTATTTAAAAATATTGCGGCTGCCAATTCGAGTTTGGATAGGCCATGAAAAATTTTTACAAAACCGACGACCGAGGATTCGAAATGTTGGGCAAGGAGGGGAAAGTGCGATACGGCCATCAACCCGATGACGATGCCGCTTCCAAAGATGACTAGACTTGTTTTTAGATAGGGGTACAGCCGCTTGAGATAGGCGCGGCGTTCTTCTGCAGGCATGGCGATCATGGATTTCAAGCCTTACTTTAATTATCCTATCAGAACTCGTCGCAGGGGTACATTGCCGGCGATGGAGTTGTTGTTACGATGACAAATCGATCGAAGCCAGTATTAATCATTTGCGACGCGAACTACCGGAAGTTCCATCACATGGTCCCTAGCGCGGCTACGCCGCAACCAAATCTGATTGTCTCGCGCAAAGGCGCAAAGGCCGCCAAGGGGGAGCTTTGTCATTTCGACCTAAGGAGAAATCTTTCTCAGATCCCTCACATTCGTTCGGGATGACGGGGTTTGGCCCGTCACTTTGCGTTCTTGGCGTCTTGGCGCGAGAATAATCCGAAGCACCCGATAGAGTGTCCGAAAATTTGCGCAGCTGTTCGAATTTTCAAGCATAATAGTACAAGGGTATAGTCGAAGTACCGACGAGGAAAGGTTATGAAAATTAAAAGCATTCGATCACACGTCCTGCGCGTACCGCTCGACGAGCCCTTGGCCGGCGGCCCGCCTTATTTTCGCTCGCATAATCAGTTCGTCATTCTGCGGGTGGAGACGGAGGACGGCATTGAAGGAATCGGTGCGACTTTTTTTGGCGGCGCGCTCAGCGCTACTCTGAAGCACGCCGTCGATCAGCTCGGCGAATTGATCATTGGCGAAGATCCGCTGCGCGTCGAAGCCATCACACAGAAGCTCCGCAGCGCCGCCGCCAGTGCCGGTCCGGGCGGTATTCTCACGCTGGCGATCTCCGGCATCGACATGGCGCTCTGGGATATCAAGGGTAAATTGCTCAGCCAATCGCTTGGCACTATGTTAGGCGGATTGCGCGACCGCGTGCCGACGTACGCGAGCGGCGCGTTGGTGCGCGCTTATCCACTGGATCACGTGGTGAAGGCGGCGCAGTTGCTGGTTAATCGGGGTTTCAAGCAAATGAAAACGCAACTGGCGCTGCCCGGCGATACGACACCGGCAAAGGAAGTCGAGCGCGCTCGGTTAATTCGCGAAGCTGCGGGGCCCGACATCGATCTTATGTGCGACATCAATCAGCGCTGGTCGGTGCATCAAGCGATCGAGATCGGCAAGCGTGTCGAAGACGTGCACTTTTTTTGGCTCGAAGACGTCACCGTTCACGACGACTACACGGGACTCGCGCGCGTGGCCGACGCGCTGATCACGCCGTTGGCGGGCGGGGAATGCTTGTACGGCATCACGCCATTTCGTCACATGATTGAGGCCCATTCGGTGGATATCATTATGATTGATCTCAATCGAGTCGGTGGAATTTCTAACTGGATGAAGGTGGCGGCCATGGCCGAGGCGTTTAACCTGCCCGTGGTGAGCCATCTCTTCCCGGAGATTCACGTTCATCTCGTATCGGCGATCCCAAACGGGCTGACGGTAGAATACATGCCCTGGTCATTCCGGCTTTTCGAAGAAGTACCGGTACCGGTGAAAGGCGAATTAGTCGTGCCAACGAAGCCGGGCCTTGGCCTTCAATTCAGTCGCGATATCGATCGCTACATCGTGAGTTAGGAAAACTAACCATAAGACGTTAGAGTTTTGTATTGCAGGAGGTTTATCATGAACGAAGATTGGCGCAATCAAGGTGTCAAAATCATTTCGAGCAATCGGTTCGACTTCAACACGCCGCAGACTCCCGGCATGACCCGGGCGGCGGCAATCAATCGGGCGATGGCGGGGGCGAATAAGCTCTGGGCCGGCACGGTGAGCATTCATCCCAATGCCAAAACCGCGCCGCACCATCATGGGGAATTGGAAAGCATAATCTACATCGTCAGCGGGAGAGCGCGAATGCGCTGGGGAGCGAAGCTCGAGTTTATCGCGGAGGCAGGTCCGGGAGATTTTATTTTCGTACCGCCGTTTGTGCCGCACCAGGAAATCAACGCCAACGCAAATGAACCACTCACGTGCGTGGTCGTGCGCAGCGACCAGGAGCCGATCGTAGTAAACCTGGACATACCGGCGGTCGAGAATCCGCAGGAGATCTTTTGGGTGGATCCAGCTCATCCGAAACCGTGAAAGTTTTGTAGATCGATCCGTACATCAAAGGAAAAGAACTCACCGCAGAGACACAGGAATATCACTAGCAGGCTCTCGCGGCCGCGTGTTACGCGTCGGTGCCGGGCAGACTTGAGATTGCCGGAGAGACCAAACCCTGCGAGCGGATGGACGAAGTTCTTGCAGGGTTGCAAGCGGCCATGTATCGCGATTGGCGCGGCGGGGCTTTCGCTATAGTGCTCAACGACTGCGAGATCAAAGTCGGCGATCCCGTAAGCTGGGAGCAGGGTAATCGGTGAACTTGATTTGTGATGAGACTGAGAAGCGGCATCAAATTATTGGACGAGCGGGAAGGGACGGGGGAGCCGGCAAAGAAAGGCGATCGAATCGTTTATAATTTTAAGATTTTTCTCAACAAAGGCGACGAAGTCCTCCTATACGAGCGCCAGGCGGATTATCTGCCCGAGAAGATGATCAGGACTGAAAATGGCAATCGTTTTATCGATCATACGACGACGCTTGGACAGCGGGAAGCCATTGCCGGTATCGAGTATTCCCTGATCGGAATGAAACAGGGCGGCTACCGAAAGGTCCGCTTGAGCCCTCATCTCGCTTACCGCGATCAAGGATTGGACGATCTGATCCCGCCAAACGCGGTATTGATTGTCGAGTTATGGCTGCGAGAAATAATCTCTGCATGATTCCTATTTTTCTTGGCGGTCGACGCTTTTCGGCTGGCCTGCGCCTTCACTGTTGTATTAAAATGGACTTGTTCGCTTGCTAACTTCATAACCATGGCCGATATCTTCATCAGCTACGCGTCGGAGGATCGACAGCGCGCGGGTGCGCTCGCAGAAACACTCGGCGCGCACGGCTGGTCGGTTTGGTGGGACCGAGAAATTCCGCTCGGGCAATCCTTCGATCAAGTGATTGAAAAGGCCCTGGCGAGCGCAAAGTGCGTCATCGTGCTGTGGTCCTCGGTATCGATCGCATCCGAATGGGTTCGCAACGAAGCCTCCGAAGCGAAACGCCGCGCCATTTTAATCCCGGTGTTTATCGAGCGAGTGGATGCGCCGCTGGCGTTTCGACTGTTAAACGGTGCAGACTTGAGGGATTGGAGCGGCGATGGGAGCGAGGCCGAATTCGTCAGGCTCGTTGAACGAGTGACCGAATTGCTCGCGCAATCAGGCGACGATTCACGCGCCGGCGCGGCGCAAGCGTCGTCTGTACGGCGCTCGCCAACCTACGAAGAGACAGGGAAGAAGCGCCGGCTTACGCCGTTAATTGTTGTGGCTGCGGCGATTGCCGTCGTTGGCGCCGGCATTGCCGGATATTTACTGAGAGGCGGTCAAGCTGATCCCCAGCCAGAAGTGCCAACTACAGTGCCCCGAAAGACCGACCCGCGAATCGGCACAACGGATATGGAGAAGCGGATCCATGATCTGGTGGGCACGCTCGGCGGCGCGATTCCGGCGACTTCTCTCGCCAGAGGATTTCACGTGCCCGATCTCGGCGTGCGCATGGCCTTTCTCACGGCGGAGCAGAGCGCCTCAACGCTCGGCGCGATGCCGCAAGGAGCGGTAGTGATGGAAGTGGAAAGCGGCCGGCCGATGGCGAAGGCGGGTATACACGTCGGGGACGTGGTTCTGTCAATCGCGGGAAAAAAGATCACCAGCGAAGATGATCTGCGCCAGGCGATTTTTAAAATCGGCCCAGGCAAAACCCAATATTCCTACCGTCGCGGCGGCGATACCAAGACGGTGGCAGTCGACTGCCCAGGCTGTAAAGTCGAATAAGCGCGCTTAGATGCCTTCTACAGACTTCCTATGAAAAGCGGCAAACAGCGGCGCGTCGAAATCATGGCGAGGCGAAAGAAGCTCGTGGCAAGCGCAAGGCGATGGTAAAAGCGGTTGCATTCAGACATGCGCCGTACCGGTTTGTTCCCGTAAATGAAGACCTGCTCGCGCCGAACAACAGTTACGGCGCTCCTGATTTCGTCAGAAGAGGCTACTACATCGATACTCTGTTTCGCTGCGTCGATTGCGGCAAAGAGGAAGTATGGACGGGGACGCAACAAAAATGGTGGTATGAAGTCGCTAAAGGTTTTGCGTACTCATCGGCGATTCGTTGCCGCGCATGCCGCCACAAGGAACGGCAACGGAGAGCAGAAGCGCGGCGCGTTCATCTGGAGGGTCTCGCCCGAAAAAACCAGGCGCGAATGAAGAAAAGAACGGGGGACTCATCATGATGACCCAAGTTTGGTTCCATTGGGCATTGCTATCAGCGGTATTTGCGTCTCTGACGGCGATCTTCGCGAAGATCGGTCTTGAAGGCGTGGACTCGGATTTCGCGACACTGATCCGGACCGTCATTATTTTGTTTGCGATCACGTGGTTTGTTCTCTACACCGGGAAGTGGAGCGATCCGTTTGCTCTTCGCCCGAAGACATTGACGTTTCTCACGTTGTCCGGCTTAGCCACGGGGGCATCGTGGGTCTGCTATTTTCGCGCGTTGCAAATCGGCGATGCGGCCAAGGTGGCTCCGGTGGATAAGCTCAGCGTCGTGCTGGTCGCCATTTTCGCGGTGATTTTTCTCGGCGAACGGCCGGCGGCAAAAGATTGGCTCGGAAAATAAGGTCGGCGCACCGATCAGCGCGGATTTCGGAGGAACAATGAGAGCTCGAATCTGGGTAGCGATGATCTTATGGGTCTGTTTGGATTCCTCGCTGGTGCGTGCCGACGGCGCTGCTGAAAATCCCAAGACAGCGGCGGCGGCACAATCTTGGCTGGCGCAGATCGATTCCGGAAATTATGCGAAGAGTTGGAAGGAAGCGTCCGCCTACTTTCGAGCAGCATTGACGGAAAAGGCGTGGACCGACGCTTTAAACGGCACACGAAAGCCATTAGGAAAATTGGTGTCTAGGAAGCTTACCAAAGCGCAGAACGCCCAATCGCTTCCTGGCGCGCCGGATGGCAACTATGTGGTCATGCAATTCGATACCAGCTTCATCAACAAAAAAGACGCGGTGGAGACCGTCACATTCATGCGAGAAAAGGACGGCAAGTGGAAAGCCGCGGGATACTACATCAAGTAGACTCGACCTTTTTTCTAAAAAACGCCATCAACGCTTGTCAATTCGTTTCAATTCCTGTGACAACAGCCGAAATTGGATTCAACCTCGCCTGAGCAAAATGGACATGAAACGCTACGACGACCCAGACCGCTGCCCATGGGTCGATTTGACCAAGTCGGATTACGTTGAGTACCACGATCAGGAATGGGGCGTGCCGGTGCGTGACGATAATGTGATCTTTGAGTTTCTGATATTGGAAGGAGCCCAGGCCGGGCTAAGCTGGTACACCGTGCTGCGTAAACGGGACGCTTACCGCAAAGCCTTCGCCGGTTTCGATCCAGAAAAGGTTGCCCGCTTCGGCAAACGCCAAATCGAATCGCTCTTGAAAAATGACGGCATCATCCGCAACCGGGCGAAGATCCTCGCCGCAGTTAATAACGCCGGAAAATTCTTGGACGTGCGAGAAGAGTTCGGCAGTTTTGACTCGTACATTTGGAGCTTCGTCGATGGCCAGCCGATCGTGCATCGCCTACGAACGGTGGAAGACTTCCAGGCGACAAGTCCTGAATCCGACGCGATGAGCAAGGACCTAAAACAGCGCGGCTTCAAATTCGTCGGCTCGACGATTTGTTATGCGCATATGCAGGCGACGGGAATGGTTAACGATCACGTCATCCGTTGCTTTCGGCGCCAACCCCTCATCGATGGATATCGCCGCGCCGATTCAAAAGATCGAATCAGGAAAGGCCGTCAGTGAAATGAAATTTTTGCCGCAGCTCTTTGACAACAATCGCGCCTGGGCGGAGAGAATAAAGCTCGAAGACCCTGCTTATTTTGAACGCCTGAGCCACGCGCAAACACCGGAGTATTTGTGGATCGGTTGTGCCGATAGCCGCGTTCCTGCCAACGAGATTGTCGGCCTCGGTCCCGGTGAGCTCTTCGTACACCGCAACATCGCCAATATGGTGCCGCCATTCGATGCCAACGTTCACTCTGTCTTGCAATATGCGGTCGAGGTACTCAAGGTCAAACACGTCATTGTTTGCGGTCATTACGGCTGCGGCGGCGTGCTCGCTGCGCTCCGTGATTGGTCGGGATTGCCATTGGAAAACTGGCTCGCTCATGTGCGCGCGGTATATCGCGCTCACAAGGACGAATTGGACGCCGCGTCTAGCGAAGAAGCACGCTGGCGCCGCCTGTGCGAGCTCAACGTCATGGCTCAAGTCCATGCGGTGCGCGAAGCCGAAGTCATCAAGCAAGCGTGGCGACAGGACCAGCCGGTGATGGTGCATGGGTGGATCTACGATCTTAGGGAAGGATTGCTGAAAGATTTGGATTTGAATTGAACCACGCACGATGCGGTTCGTTCACTCACCGCACCCTACAGGGCTTGAACGTTGGCTTATGGTTGGAGGTTCGACATGACGCGTGATTCTGACACGAACGAGAACATTGAAAGAAAATTTGGCGAGATGGGAGCGCGCGTGAAGATACGGCCGCTCATGCCGGGCGATTCCCGGCGTTTGCTCCGAATTCGGAAGGGCTGGCCGCGAATGGATGTTTTGCGCGACCGCAAGGGCGAGTATTTCGATATTGCGGTCCCAAGAGACGGCTCTGTTGAGGTGGTGGACTTTCGACCCGACGACCGCCATTTGCTTCTTATGGCTCGCACGCCAAAAGGCGAGAAAGCCAAATTTCTGTGCGGTCATGGCGAGCGGAACTGGTTTGTGTGCGCGGTACCGGAACGAGTCGGAGTGCGCGATGTTATCACGGCCAAACAGGCGCTTCAGCCACAGTCCGTTCAGAATCAAATTGCCGAGAAACGCGTTAAGACTAAGCGCCAGCTTCGTCGTCGCAACAAGGCTTACACACGGCAAGGCGAGTGGTTCTTCGTAAAAGCCGATTTCGAGCCACCGGCCAGAGAGGTGCTGCGCAACGAACGGCTCAGTCGTGGGTGGGGTTCCAAGCCCCATGTCGTCGACTTTGTGTATCGGCGCGGTGGCACATTGGTTTATGTGCATAACCGCCATGCCCCCAGTGGGATCATAAAGAAAGAGTTTCTGGCGCTCGTTGAAGCCGTTCGCAAGGAGTTTGGCTGGACCCGGATGATGCGTGACGCACAGGTTTACGCCAAAGGGCGAGTGCGCCATTCGGACCACAAGACTGTGGTTCTAAAGGGTTGGCACCAGGTCTTCATGAACACGGAGGGGCAAGCACGTGCCGGGGCCAATGTGGCGTTTCTAGACTGATATTCGTCAAGGGCGGCACACGCCAACCACGGCGCTGCACTCCGACTGCTACGACAAACCGGGTTCGGCGTCCCGCGTCATGATAGCGGGTGAGCACGGACTTTTGCGTGGATGTCGTCGCTTTTCATTTTTCTCTAGCAGCGATACTTTGAGACAACCTTCTCGACGTCGCAAGCCGATTTTCTGTAGCGGCCACGCGGTCGCTTGCTAAGATAAATCTTTATGTCCTCCTACGTCCCGCTCTGGTGTAAAAGCAACTTTTCCTTTCTCGAAGGCCCGAGCTATCCCGACGAGTTGGTCGACGAAGCCCATCGGCTTGGCTTGCCGACCGTAGATTTCCGTGGCACGATTGCACCATGGCTCCTGAAACTTTGAACGCGTTATTGAAACTCTCCCCCCAGGACCGGGCGGCACTGGCCATCGCTCTTTGGGAGAGCCTTGATGATTCTCAGCGAGAAAAGGAGCTTTCGCTCACAGCGGAACAGCTTGCGGAAATCGATCGGCGTCTTGCCGAGCATCTCGCTGATCCTGGCTCCGCCATTCCGTGGGAGAAGGTGCGTCGTAAACTTAAGCACAAACAGTGAGCTACCGAGTCGTCTTCCGGCCGCAAGCTCAGGTTGAACTGCTCGAAGCGCGAGACTGGTACGAAGCACGCCAAGAAGGTCTTGGC